>JBGAWK010000019.1:0-39833 GCA_044227665.1 Chitinophagales bacterium | reverse complement strand
TGATGAGCGTACCCAGTACAGGTTCTACCGTTAGCTTACTACTTTTACGCAAAATGTATATTTTTGTTACAAAAAAACTGACGGAAGTTTTTTCACAGACTGACGTTACCTGTAAGTTTGTTGACAGACTCTAAATTCTTTAAATGATAAAAAATTACTTAATATTATTATCAATATCTTTCTTGATATTTTCTTGTAATTGGAAATCAAGTGATAATTTGTCTGAAAATAAATTATCCATTCAAAAAGACACAACGAATTTCTTAGAGATTATTAAATCGTATGAACCTCAACGTTACAGAGGCTATGTTCCAAAAGAATTTTATACTAATCGAGGATTTTTCGACTGGCGACGATTTCCATTAGTTTATCCTTTTTCAGTAGGTTGCATTGACGTTATAGATTACGGCACTATTTATAGTGACGAAGACAAGACAGATTTTGAAAAAGGTGGTAGTATGACACCATTAACAGACTACTTTAACAAGTTTATTTTTGATAAATCATATTTTATAGCAGAAAAATGTAAAAGTCCTTTTGATCATGATTCTGTAGTTGTCATTAATCAATATTTTATTTTTTCATTTACAAATAGAACAAGTAAATCAATTAATGGATTAGAAAACTTACGAAAAAAATTAAAAGAAATAAGTTTCTCCGGAGATACTAGTTTTATGACAATAAAAGAATATGGAGATAGATTATAAACCTACAGCCAACAAAAAATTGGCAATAGTTGTGGTTGATCTGGAAAAGTAAGTTTTATGTATTATATTTAATTCGTAAATAAGTGTTGGTTAGTGCAAAACACGGACAACCATCGCCAATTTTCAACCGTTATACCTAACTAAAATCCCCCTAAGAACTCTATAATTACAGAATCTGACACCTTTATGCCCATGCGTTGTGCGGCATGGTCGCCACGCATACATATTTCCAAATATCCGGCATCATTGAAGCGAGCTAGGTCGTCACCTTCCTGTACTTCGGAATAGTATTTTACTAATCTGCTGATTTGCTCTCTACGTCTATAATGGATTTTTAGCTGTGCATAATTGAATTTGTTAAATTCGCTGATATGGATATTGGTAATAGCATTGCCAAAGTAGTCTATAAACATTACAGCACCTGTAATACTATTTTCACCCATAAAAGGTGTCTGTGGAATAAGTTTTTTGTAATTAGTTACTGCGTTCCCCAGTGATGACATATTTCTATTGTAGCTTATTTCCTTCAGGGCACGCATAAATTGTCCTATATTGGTAGGGCTAGATATGATGTTAGTATCTATTGCCACCATCATTTCCGGAGGATTATGATCCAAAATCATTGTAATAATACCATTATCGGGTATCAGAAAATAGTAGCCAGAATACTTACATGCCAGCAATCTTTGATAGGAATAGTGTTGCTCTGCTATCAAAGCCATAAAAATTGTCTCTGATGGAAATGACCTGAAAGTATTTTTCAACATCCATGCGCCAGCGTTAATATTATAAGGAGGAACGTTGTGACTAATATCTATTATATTTACGGAAGGACATGCAGAATAGACTTCTCCTTTCAATTGTGCTACATAATAATCTGTAAGGCCATAATCTGTAAGGAGTGCAACAATTTGCATAGTTTTATTGTATAATACAAAATTATAAATCTTTGAGCGAAATAGTATTAAAAATAGATAGTATTGATCCATTAGAATTTTTCGGCATGAACAATTCTAGGCTAAAAATCCTTAAAAGGTCTTTTAATAAATTAAACTTAGTAGCTCGTGGCAGCAAAATACTAGCAGTAGGTAGTGAAGAAGTATTGGAAGACTTTAAGCTAAAAGTAGATACCATCATAGACTATCTGGAGCGTTATGGCAAAATTTCCGATCAATATCTGGAAGAAATCCTCTCCGGCAATAATCCCTATGAAACTAGATTTCCCGAATTCAAAGACAATGTACTTGTGTATGGCAATAATGGTCTTCTCGTAAGAGCACGCACCGCCAATCAGCAGATCATGGTAGAAAAGTCTGAATACAATGACATCTTATTTGCAACAGGTCCCGCAGGTACTGGGAAAACATATACCGCTGTGGCATTGGCAGTACGTGCGCTTAAAAATAAATGGATAAAAAAAATCGTACTTACACGCCCTGCCGTAGAAGCAGGAGAAAACTTAGGCTTCCTCCCCGGTGATTTGAAAGAAAAAATCGACCCTTACCTGCGTCCCTTGTATGATGCACTAGATGATATGATACCTCCCGATAAATTAGCCTATTATATGCAAAATCGCATCATAGAAGTAGCCCCGCTGGCATTTATGAGAGGTAGAACGCTAGATAATTCTTTTATGATATTGGATGAAGCCCAAAACGCCACTTCCCTACAATTGAAGATGTTCCTTACTAGAATAGGTCCCTCCGCTAAGTGTATTATCACCGGCGACCTATCACAGATAGACTTGCCTAGGAATCAGCAGTCGGGACTGAAATCTACTATGGATATCCTCAAAGAAATAAAAGGTATAGCCATGATATATCTCTCTGAAGAAGATGTGGTAAGACATAGGCTTGTAAAAGAAATTATCAGAGCCTACGACAGGCAAAAGCAATCCGAAAAAACAGAAAATCCCAAAGAAAAAGATAAATAATTTCCTTACAGAATATCTTCGTATTGCTTGAGAAGTTTCTTCAAATCTTTACGAGCAAAGAATATCCTACTCTTCACCGTACCTAAAGGCAGATTTAGCTTCTCGGAAATCTCATTGTACTTATATCCATTGAAATACATCATAAATGGCACTCTGAACTCAGGTGACAGCTGTAAGAGGGCTTGCTGAATGTCGCGCATTACAAAATTGCGCTCTCCTGTATTGCCTATTACCGTAGAAGAATTGATATAATATAAGTTGTCGGTAGTATCTACGACTGTATTCTGCTTCACTTTTTTTCTATAATCATTGATAAAAATATTTTTCATGATAGTAAAAAGCCAAGCTTTAAGATTTGTGCCTTGTGAAAATTTATTCTCATTAGAAAATGCTTTAAACATAGTCTCTTGTATTAAATCTTCCGCATCTACAATATCATTAGTTAATTTTAAGGCAAAAGGTTTTAAATATTTCTGTGCATTCAGAACTTCACTTTTAAAAGGTATCATACGCTCTATAATTATTTTATGTAGTAAATATAATTCATAAGCAATATTGATGTCAAGTATTTATTCATAAATATTATTAATGAACCAATAATTATTTATAATGATTCTAAATTATTCTGCAACTTTCAGCAGCTTGGAATAGGTGAGAATTTGCTTCTCTGTAGAGATATATACACAATAAACTCCTTTCTCCAATGATTCAGGAAGAGCTATTATCGTATTGGTATTTCCGACAGGTAGGGAAATGTGTGTGGCAAATACCTCGCTGCCTATTATATTCGTAATTACCAATGAAGCCTCAGGATAGGGTATTTTGCATTGCGACAATATCTTTAGTATATTATCGCCATTTAATACCGAAGGTGTAATCTGAATATTATCCTCTTTTTTGCTCCACTGAGTACAGAATTCATTACCTACATTGGGATGGCATGAATATACTGTAGGTCTCTGCAAACTATCGTTTGCTGCATTGGCAGTAGAAGTACAATTTTTTTGACATAAGATATTATACATAAATTGTGATGACAGATTGCTGATATAGGTAAAAGATGATGCAATTTCATCCCCATCATCGCCACTTCTAAAATCATGACCATAGTTGCAAAATACTTCCAATTGTACACATGACTTATCTCTAAGGTCACTATAGACGGTACTGCTGCCATATAGGTAAGAGAGATTAGCACATCCTGCAAGTCTGCCCTCTTCCATAGGTACTGCATTGTCACAAGTGCCATGCAAGAGCAAGAGAGGTGGTATATCCTCGGAATAATTCCTGCTCACTACCGCACCTGTAAGCGTTATGAGGCCTTTTACATTCAGTGCAGCCTGTGGCATTTCACCCAAGTTCTGTTGCTGTGCTTCCGTATAGATGACATCACCGCCTCCTACATTGCCGAGTACCAAGAGTGCGCCGGCACTATACCCCATTTCAAAAATAGCTTCAGTATCAATTTGCCATCGTGTAGAATTGTCCCGTATGTATTGGAGTAATCGTCTTTCATCCTGTAATGCTCTATACATAGCCTCGATAAAGTCGGCATTAGTTCCTGCACCGCATAAGCCTACGTCGAAACCTTGCCACCCTGTGCGATACATGGGGATAATGACATTATAACCGCGAGACGTAAAATCTTTAGCCCACGCCCTGAGTATGGGCGCAGTAATATACGTATTTTTGAAGCCTCCTCCCGTAAATATTACTATAGTAGCACGCTTGCTGACACTGGACAGTAGGGGTCTGTAAATATCCGCAAATAGTGTCACGCTATTTCCGCTATAATCATTTACAGTAGCATAATTGAATCTATCTTGAGAAAAATTTTTATATATATCGCTAAGATATAGGCTGCTTGTACTATTGCAGTGTAGCGTTTGTGCCTGTAACGTATTTATTTTTAAAAAAAATAGACTCAGATATCCAAAAAATATTTTTATACCCCTATATTTATACCAAACGTTCATTCAATAAAAAAACAAATATACATAAATGAAATCACCTTATTTCAATGAAGACCATGAACTTTTCCGTCAGAGTGTCCGCAGTTTTGTAGAGAAAGAAATAAAACCCTATGCCGACAAATGGGAACAAGAAGAAAAAATAGATAGATCCCTCTTCACCAAACTCGGACAACATGGATTTTTGGGTGTCAACCATGATGAAAAATACGGTGGTAGCAGTGCCGATATTTTTTATTCTGTAGCCTATCTGGAAGAATTGGCAAAGAGTGGCTATGCTGGAGTATGTGCGGCGGTAAGCGTACACCAGTATATGGCTACCAATCACCTTGCCGAAGCTGGCAGCCATGACTTGAAGGAGCGGTTTCTCCGCCCTGCAATAAATGGAGATATGGTGGGTGCTATTGCTATTACCGAACCATTTGGTGGCTCAGACGTGGCAGCAATTCGCACTACAGCCATACGTGAAGGTAATGAGTGGGTTCTCAATGGCTCTAAAACTTTTATTACCAATGGTCATTTTTGTGACTTTGTGGTGGTAGCCTGTAAAACGGACACCTCCGCAGGTATAAACGGGGTATCCCTTATTGTTGTAGAGCGTGGCACACCAGGGTTCAGCTCTTCACAACTCAAAAAAATAGGATGGCACTCGTCAGATACAGGAGAATTGGCTTTCGACAATGTCCGTGTGCCGGCAGAAAACATTGTAGGGAAAGTAGGTATGGGCTTTTTCTATATCATGGAAAGCTTCCAACTGGAACGCCTCGTTGCCGGAATTATGAGCTTGGGCGGCTGTGATGTATGTATAGAAATGACCCTGAAATATATGAATGAGCGTGAAGCCTTCGGCAAAAAAATCAATAAATTCCAAGTGCTAAGACATGATATAGTGAATTTGTGCCTCGAAGTAGAAGCTTTGCGACAGATGGTATATTATACAGCTTGGCTCTATCACAATGAGGAAGTTCCCGTAAAACATGCCAGTATGGTAAAGCTTATGGGGTCGGAACTTAGCAATAAAGTGGTAGATACCTGCTTACAATGTTTTGGTGGCTATGGATATATGGAAGAGTATCCCATAGCTCGCGCATACAGAGACTCGCGTGTGGGTACCATCGTAGGGGGCACTTCTCAGATTATGCGCGAAATACTAGCCAAGATAATCATTGATGATATAAAATATAAGAAAGTCTATGATGAAACCGCCACAGATATGCCTCAAGGCAAGCCCTGGGGTACACCACAGACAGCAGCAGAAATTATAGCATCTATACCTCAGCGATTGAAGACAGAAAAGGCAGCAGGATATAGCACTACATTCCATTTCGACATTTCAGGAGATGGAGGCGGACAATATACTGTTTCCATTATTGCAGGCACGGCAACGGTAAGCGAAGGACTTACAGGTACGGCAGACTGTACTATCATCTCCGATGCTGCCACCTATGCAGACATAGAATTGGGACGTATGGCACCGGAGATGGCTTTTATGAGTGGTAAGATACAGGTAAGCAATATTGCTGCTATGATGCAGTTTTCTAAATATTTTAACAGGGTAATATGACGGAGCGCCCATTATTACATATACCTGAAGATATAGAAGCCTATTTTCGTTGCGAGGTGAAGGCTATAATCGAAAATGTCAAAGGTGATGAGAAGGCTTTATGGGGATATATGACGATACATCATGCGCTGGAACATCTCGTGATGCCTATCAATTTTGCATTGGGAATTTTCCCTATGCAAGTTCTTACTCCTGCCGATAAATTGGAGCGCAATAGAGATTTTTTGTTCAGTGACTATGGTCTCATGCGAAATTTCAAATTTCCGCTATTGCCTAAGGATGCACCTCCACCGCTTATGACAGGGTCATTGGCAGAAGCAAAAGAAATGCTTAATAGTAAGATAGATGAATTTTTAGCTAAAATAAATGAGTCTGATTTTACTACTGCGATACATCCTATTTTTGGTATATTAGACAAAGAGGGTTGGCTACAATTTCAGTATAAGCACTTTGTACACCACCTTTCACAATTTGGATTGGTCAGCATCAACTCGTGAAGTAATGGGTAATATTGCCTATAGCTTCAGGCACAAATTTGCTTACATCACCTCCACCTATAATGATTTCACGAACTATGGTAGAAGATATCGAACTCAGCTCTGGTTTTGACAGGATGAGTAATGTTTCTATATCTGTAGCCATAGCATTATTGAGGTGAGCGATAGTTTTTTCATATTCAAAATCTGCTGAAGAGCGAATACCTCTTACAATATATTGTGCCCCACGCTGCAAACAATAGTTTATCGTCAGTCCATTATACGACTCTATAGATACCTTAGGATGGTCTTGGAATACTTTCTCTATCCAAGATATACGTTGCTCTAGGGAAAATAGATACTTTTTCTGCGTATTTATACCTATGGCAATCACAAGTTCATCAAAGAGCGGCAAAGCACGCAGAACCACATCTTCATGCCCTGCTGTGATAGGATCAAAGGACCCCGGAAATATGGCTATCTTTTTGGTTTCCATAGCATCCGTCATTTTATTTAGTAAGCCAAATATAGTAGAAAATATCGGCAAAAATAAAGTATATAAGTACAAACTTAATATACGCTTTTGATAGGGGATTTATTGAGCAAAAAAGTATATTTTGCAAATTTTATTGTTGAATTATAATATTTATATAAGGTATAGGAGGATAGTAAGTAGCTACACTTTTTATGAAATTATTTTGTATTAATTAGGATAGATATTTCTCTCCACCTAGTATTATTTCTTAGTATCTGCAAATCCAAAAACTTTTTTCATCAATGCCGTAGTTCTAGCAAGAGGGTCTTTACGTATTTTGTTTTCTTCAATTTCTACCATCTTAAAAACCCCATTCAAAGCCTTTTCTGTAACAAAAGCCGTAAGGTCGGTATTGACTTTTTTCTGTGTGAAAGGTATCGCATTATATATAGAAATTGCATCCGTCCAATATTTGGTGGCATTGACTTCGCCTAGGGATTTATCTATTATAGGTCTAAATCTTTCTGTGAGTACAGAGGTCGTTACTTTTTTTAGATAATTTGTTCCTGCTCCGTCACCGCCTGTAACGATTTGTATCGCATCGGATATAGTCATTTGTTTTACTGCCTCAATGAATACATCTAGAGCTATGCCCGAGGCTTTTTCTGCTGCTCTATTTAGCGATAATGTTACTTTGTCGGCTTTGTCGCCCATGCCTATTTTGGTCATGGCATCCAATACGAACTGTGCCTCACTAGGCCAAGGTATTTTTACAAGGTCATTCTTAAAGAAGCCATCTTCTTTGGACAGCAAGCCCGTTCCATTGATAAGTCCTTGTACTAAGGCATCTTTTAATCCACCGGCAGCTTCGGAATCTGTAGGCTGAGAGAGCCCACTAAGGATTGCAGCAGTCTGTTGGATTTGCTGTGTGGTACATGCTCCGATAAACAATGTGGCTAGCAAGAGAAGAAGAATTTTTTTCATAAGATTATACGATAGTTATTATATTTTGTGCTATTAAACAAGTGCAAATTTAAGATGAATAATTGGTTTGTTATTAAATTGCCCTAAATAATATTGAGTGGCTATCTAAATTTTAGTTTTTGATTCTGTTAAGCATAAATTTTATCATGGCTAACTGTATCATGGATTGACTCGTTTTACTACTGTTCATCGCTTTTGCTATTTTTAGACAGGCTCTAAGTCCCTCTACTTTTATACCTGCCATAGAAAGTTAATGACCTTGTAAATCAAAAGATAGTAAAAAAAACAGGTGCATTAATGCCCTTAATCAGGATAATTATTACTTTTTATTTTACACTATCTCAACTTTTTTGATCAGATTTACGTCTGAATATATAACTTTATGCAGATTATGAAAAAAATCATATATGTTGCTACGATAAGTCTTCTATTATTTGCTTGCAAAAAAGAGGACAAGCCTGTAGATTTTTCCAAACTACAGTATGATTATTCTCCATCGGAAATAGGTAGATATGTCGTGTATGCAGTAGATTCTACCACGTATAATGATTTTTTTACACCAGTATTGGTCATAACTACAAAATTTCAAATCAAAGAGAAGATAGAATCACAGTTTGAAGATAATTTAGGACGCCCCAGTATGCGTATTGAGCGGTACATAAGGAATACGAGTAGTGATACATGGAAGTTTCTAAATGTATGGTATGCGACCCGTACAGAAAGATCCTTGGAAAGGGTAGAGGACAACCTCAGATTTATAAAGTTTGCCTTTCCTCCTACGGAAGACTTGACTTGGAATGGCAACAAATATATAGACCAATCCATACTCCCTGTCTTGTTCAAAGAAGACTGGAACTATCAGATGATAGATGTCAATAAGCCCTATTCTTTGCAGGGCCACAATTACGATTCTACTGTCACCGTAATCCAAAAAAATTATATAGATAATGATCCTCGTCGCTTTTCAGTATTTGAGAAAGTCTATTCAAAAGAAATCTATGGCAAGGGAGTAGGTATGATTTACAAAGAGTTGTGGAACGTACAAAGGCAGAATAATACAAATAAGCCTTGGATAGAGTCTGCCGAAAATGGATATATAGTTACATATTCTGCCATAGCGCATGGTATTGAATAAGTACATATTTTTAGTCAATTTCTTTCTACTTTTTACGTGTGTTAATGAAGCAGTAGCCACGAAATCCAATACCGTAAAATATATCATATACTTTCATGAAAATAAAGTAAGCAACTATAACTGCTTTGAGCCTGAAAGTTACTTGAGTCAAAAATCTATATACAGACGAAGTAAACAAAATATTGCATTGGATGAGAAAGACTTGCCACTATCTCCCATATACTTTAGTGCTATACAAAATTTGAATGCAAAGATACTGGGAAGTTCAAAGTGGCTAAATGCCATAGCAATAGAAATTGCTGACAGAAAAGACTTGGAGAAATATCTTTCGACACTTCCATACGTGGCTAATGTTACCTACGCCGGTGGACGAGAAATGAACACTGTGCCTGCCAATAGCAATACCAAGAGTGTAGCGACTATAAATAATGAAATTTCCGACAACCTTATAGAAAATAATTTGGGAGCGTCCATTCCTCAAATGGAGCAATGTAATGCCTTAGATTTACATAAAAAAGGGTTTAGAGGCAATGGGATAAATATTGCTGTCTTAGATGGCGGTTTTTTGGGTGTAGATTCTATGTCATGCTTTGACTACTTACGATCCTCAGGCAAAATTGTAGATTCCTGGGATTTTGTACATAAAGATAAAAATGTTTTCAAATCAAGCGAGCACGGCACACAAGTGCTTAGTGTTCTTGCCGCCAATTTGCCTGAATATTACGTGGGGACAGCTCCAGAAGCCAACTACTGGCTGCTGAAAACAGAAAATACCAATGCAGAAGAACTTATAGAGGAATTTTATTTCGTAATGGCATTAGAATATGCCGACAGCGCAGGTGTAGATATTGTAAATGCATCTATAGGATACAATTATTTTGACGATATAAATACATCACATACATGGGATGAACTTGAAGGTGAAACTGTGATAGCCACCAGAGCAGTAAATATTGCAGCACAGAAGGGAATGCTCGTAGTCGTAAGTGCCGGCAATGATGGTAATGGGAAGTGGAAGTATATATCTTTTCCCGCCGATGCAAGCAGAGGACTTACTATAGGTGCTGTAGATATAAATGCTAAGCCGGCAAAGTTCAGCTCTAGGGGATTTATAAAAAATAACTATGTAAAGCCCAATTTATCGGCACTAGGATATAAAATTCCTATCCTAAATATTCAAGAACAAATTATGGAGGGCTATGGCACTTCATTTGCCACACCCGTAATATCGGGACTGATGGCCTGCCTATGGCAAGCATTCTATGAGGCTAAAGCAGAAGACTTGATAGCATCGGTACAGCAGTCTGCAAGTGCCTATCTTGCACCTAGTGCCAGAATAGGCTATGGTGTCCCCAATTTCAAAATTGCTTACGCCCTCTTGAATGAAAGTATAAGCAATTATTCCAGAAACGAAAGACTAAAGTTGATGTGGAATCCGGATGACCATTCTGTAAGCTTACTTTTTGACAAGAAATATAATCAAGTCATAGTTCATATCTTAGATGACAAAAGCGTAGTAGTAAAAGACTTTACCTTTTTGCCTAAGGGCGCGAAATTTATACATATCGCAGATAATACACTCAATATGTTAAAAAAAGGTGTTTACTTTATTAATATAACAGCCGATAATAAAAACTTTTATTACAAAATAGTATTATAGCAGAAGAATTTATTTATGCAAAATCCTTTTCTCCTGTGTATGATGATGATAATGATGCCTTTTTTTGCTTTAGGGCAAGAAAAACACACCATTAGTGGCTATGTGAAAGACAGTGAAAATGGAGAGACCCTCATAGGTGTAAACGTATATTACACAGATGGCGAAGGTCTGCCTAAAGGTACCGTCACCAATGCCTATGGCTATTATTCTATATCCATGCTGCCAGGGACTTACAATGTTACATTTTCATATTTGGGGTATGATGATATTACAAAAAGCGTAGAGCTAGATAGTGATAAAAAAATAAATATAGAACTAAGTGCTGCCGGAGAGATATTGGAAGAAATAGTGATTACAGAAAATAAAGCCGAAGAAAATGTAAGTAGCACACAGATGGGGAAGGTGGAGCTGAGTACTGAGCGGATAAAATCTATTCCCGCACTCATGGGAGAAGTAGATATTATAAAAGCATTACAGTTGCTTCCGGGCGTGCAGGCAGCAGGAGAGGGGAACTCCGGTATATACGTTCGTGGCGGTGGTCCCGATCAAAACCTTATACTCTTAGATGATGCCATCGTGTATAATGTGGGACATCTTTTCGGGTTCTTTTCCGTATTCAATGCCGATGCAGTAAAGAATACTACCTTGATAAAAGGCGGTATGCCGGCTTCTTATGGCGGAAGAATATCTTCAGTGGTAGATGTAAGCATGAAAGAAGGCAACAATAAACGATTTGAAATGGAGGGCGGCATAGGCGTAGTAAGCTCCAGACTTACTTTGCAAGGGCCCATACAGAAAGAAAAAAGCTCTTTTCTGATTTCTGCCCGCCGTACTTATGCATTTGACCTAGCACAGCCATTCCTAAAAAAAACGGACTTTGCAGGCACAAATTACAACTTCTATGACCTGAATGTGAAAGCCAATTATATCCTGTCCGATAAAGATAGAATATATCTGAGTGGGTATTTCGGCAGAGATGTGTTTGTGTATAATACAGAAGAGAATAATCTGGCGTGAGAGACCATAATATTAAAATAGACCTAGACTATTTCCATAGTGTAAATCATAAGTTCAAATTCGGCTATCATTACATACACCATAAATTTACGCCTACTACAGCTACTGCCACTTCTGCTGATACCGAATTTAAGACTACGGAGAGTAAGAAATATGCACACGAGATGTCTTGGTATGGACAGGATGACTGGGATATCAGTAGCAAAGTAAGATTAAGTTATGGATTTAGACTAAGTTACTTTATACATTCAGGTCCTTATACTGCTACATCTACAGATTCTAGTGCCAATCATATAGACTCTACCATATATGGTAAATTCGATAAGGTAAAAAATTATCTGGGTCCCGAACCTCGCATTGCCCTCAGATACGCTTGGGATAAACAAAATTCTATAAAAGCAGGAGTAGCTATGAACTACCAATATGTACACCTTGTATCCAATTCCAATAGTACATTGCCTACAGATGTATGGGTGCCGAGTTCACTATTAGTGAAACCGCAATGGGGCGTTCAGTATTCTTTGGGTTACTTTAGAAATCTAAAAGAAGATATGTATGAACTGAGTGCTGAAGTATATTATAAGGATATGCGAAATCAGATAGACTATGGAGAAAGTTTTGTTCAAGAACTAAACGTAGAACTCGAAAAAGGCTTTGTATTTGGCAGAGGATGGTCCACAGGATTGGAGCTTTTTGCCAAGAAAAATTATGGCAAATTTAATGGGTGGGTAGGTTACACCTTATCCTATACCTATCGCAAATTTCCAGACATCAATAACGGGAAACCCTACCCTGCAAAGTACGACAGACGTCATGATGTGTCGGTCAATTTAGTATATGACATCAATAAAGCATGGTCATTAGGAACTACTTGGGTGTTCGCCACAGGTAATGCTTTCACTATACCTACGGAATATTATTTTATTCAAAATACGCCCGCATTTGGCTATGGCACACGCAATTCCTATAGGTTGCCTACCTATCATCGTATGGACTTTTCTGTAACCTGCACACCAAACAAAAAACCACAAAAGCGTTTTAAATCCAGCTATAATTTTTCTATATACAATGTATATAATAGAAGAAATACATATTTTATATATTACAAACTCGAAGGAAACAACCTTGACGGCTCCTTGACAGCAAAAGCTATAAAAGTATCCATATTCCCTATTATTCCTTCATTTACATGGAATTTTAAATTTTGACCTTATGCCAAAGATTTTGAGATACGCTGTGCTGCTATTGTCTATCGTGACATTTATAGCAGCATGTGAAGAAGAAATAGAAGTAAAAATTCCTGACCTTACCGAGAAACTAGTGGTGGAAGGCAAGATAGAAACGAATCTGCCCCCAAGCGTATATCTTACCCGTTCTTCCAAGTTTTTTGGCACTACAAATCTCAATGACATGGAAAAATATTATGTCCATGACGCAATAATTACCATATATTCTGAAACAGACTCTGTGATATTACAAGAATATAATACAGATCAGTTAGGACTACTGCCTGAACAGGATAGAATAAAAGCCTCACTAGCATTTAATATCCCAGTGTTAGATCCTGCGATATTAAATGGGTTTGTCAAAATATTTTTTTACGCCCCACCATTGGGAAGCACCTTTGTAGGCGAAGCTGGGAAGTCCTATAGAATTAAAATTATGCATAAGGGCAAAATTTTTACAGCACAAACTGCGATTCCTCCTACCGCTATACGCTTTGATACGTTATATAAAGAGCCTGCCGATATAGAAGAAATTAAGATTACGCATAGCCTTCTAAGAGGAAAGCTACAAGATCCTAATGAAGCCGGAACATTCTATAAATATACCACACGCACAAACTATCAGCCTTGGCTGTTTTCTTTCCAGACAGTATTCGACGATTCATTTATCAATGGGGATTCCATTAATGTATTTATCCCCAAAGGTTTGGAATTCTATGAAATATTACAAGATTTCAGAGACTTACCTGCTTCTACAGGGTATTGGGCAAACGAAGATACCTGTATCGTCAAGCTTTCAGTCATTGATAAGCCTACGTATGATTTTTGGCGTACCTTGGAGAATAATAGGCAGAACCAAGGCAGTCCTTTTGGAAATACAGTGTTGATAAAAGGAAATATAAAAGGCGACGATGTTATAGGTATCTGGGGTGGATATAATTCTACCGAGAATGTATTGATGCCTTGATATTCTCGATTAAGCTATTTTATATACAATGAAAACAAGCAGTATTTTGAAGGGGCAACTTTTATACGCTATTCTGTTTTAATTTTAATATTCCACTACAGAGGAGGAACTTCGCTTTGGGATGATAATATTTGATAAAGGATAATTTGAATTCTATATTCACAGTATATTTCTCTTCTACTGTTTTAATCCAATATTAAATATTGCATGTGGATAAATATGATTAGTGTTAATATGCTTAAAATGAATACGTTGTATTCTATTTAGAATGATTCTAAATTTTATAATTTTTAACAATCTCCTATCTTATATAGAGTTCAGTTGTATTTTTGCAGACGAAAATAAAAGGGATGTCTAATTTTATGAACACTTCAAAGTCCAAGTGTCTTCTTTTTGCGATATTTATTACATTAGTTACTTTTAAAGCTTATGCTTATGATGTTGCGCCTATAGATATGGCCAATGCTGACCATAAAGCCAAAGTAGAAGAAGGACAAAAACTATTCAAAGCAAATTGTGCTGCCTGTCACAAGGTAGATCAGAAGCTTACAGGGCCTGCATTAAAAGATGTATGGACACGCTGGGAAAGTCAAGAGAAAATTGTGAAGTGGGTACAAAACTCTACTGCACTAATTAATTCCGGCGATGCCTATGCCAATAAAGTATTTAGCGACAATGGCAAAGTTCCCATGCCGCCTTTTGCTGCATTGAGCAACGACCAGGTTGTAAGTATTATTGATTACTATATCCAAGCAGAACAGTCGGGGAAACTTACACCCGCCGCTGCCCCTGCCGCCGCCGCATCGGCCACCGAAGCTGCCCCTACGGGTCTTCCTTGGTATATATGGGTGCTAATAGCAGTATTAGCTGTGGCAGCAATAGCATTATACCGCCTTTCTAATAGACTAGATAATCTAGTTAGAGACACACAGGGTTCGGACATGCCAAAGGACGGCTCTATCGTAAAATATTTTAATAAAAAAGCCGCATCCATAGCTACAATTATCATTATCGCTGCATTAGGATATTTCACGGCACGGGGAGCAATAGATTTAGGTCGGTCTAAAGATTATACCCCCGAGCAGCCTATCAAATTTTCCCACAAACTTCACGTAGGTCAAAATAAAATAGACTGCCAGTTCTGTCATTATGGTGCAGAAAAAAGCCGTCATTCTGTAATACCTTCTGCCACCGTATGTATGAATTGCCATCGCTATGTTTCTAAAGGACCGAAATATGGTACTCGCGAAATTGCTAAGATATATAAGGCATCGGGTTGGGACCCTGATAAGGCAGCATTTGTCAATAAGCCAGAGCCTATCAAATGGGTAAAAATTCACAACCTTCCCGATCACGTATATTTCAATCATTCCCAGCACGTAAAAGTAGGAGGCATAGATTGCAAAACTTGTCACGGAAAAGTGGAAGAGTATGAAGATATGAAGCAGTTTGCTCCCTTATCAATGGGATGGTGTATCAATTGTCACAGACAGACAGAAGTGAAATTTAAAGACAATAATTATTATTCCATATTTGAAAAATATCATGACGAGCTCAAAAATGGCAAGCGTGATAAAGTAACCGTAGAAAATATCGGTGGTACGGAATGTCAAAAATGTCATTATTAATATTATTAAAAGCAAGCAATAACCATGTCAATGGATAATAATAAATACTGGAGC
The DNA here is from genome assembly GCA_044227665.1 of Chitinophagales bacterium. GTDB lineage: Bacteria > Bacteroidota > Bacteroidia > Chitinophagales > JADIYW01 > JBGAWK01. The sequence continues at coordinate 24,037 of JBGAWK010000019.1, read as the reverse complement.
AGTTCAGAGCAACTATACGAAGCAGATTCTTATAAAGAACAAGCACAGAGAGAGTTGCAAAATGAAACACCAATCTTCGATTATGTAGAAAGTGCTACTAATGTGGAGAATACGGGAAGGCGTGACTTTCTAAAAGTATTGGGATTTAGTGTGTCTGCTGCGGCAGTAGCTACATCCTGTAAGATACCTGTAAAGAAAGCCGTACCTTATGTATTTGATAATACCAAATCTATACCCGAGATGGTGCCGGGCGTAGCAGATTACTATGCATCTACATTTTATGACGGCTCTGATTATGCCAATATATTGGTAAAAACTCGCGAGAACAGACCTATTAAATTAGAAGGGAATACAAAAGCACCTTACACTCAAGGGGGTACTAGTGCTAAATTACAATCTTCTATCCTTGGGTTGTATGACACCAATAGACTAAATAATCCTATAGCCAAGGGTGGCAAAAACATCTCTTGGCAGAAAGTTGATAGCGATATCAGCACTGAATTGTCAAAAATTGCTGCCGCAGGAGGGAAAATCGCTATCGTAAGCAATTCTTCTGCTAGTTTGCTAATGTCCAAAGCTATAGAAACCTTTAAGGCTAAATACCCTACAGCTATACACGTAGCTTATGACCCTATATCCGCTTATGCCGTTCGCAAGGCAAACTCAGTTACTTTGGGTAATGCCATTATCCCTACTTATCATTATGATAAAGCAAAAGTGATAGTAGGGTTCAATTGTGACTTTTTGGGGACTTGGCTGAATCCTACAGAGAATGCTAGGAAATATGCGGCAGGAAGAGTGCCTACAAAGGAAAATCCTTCCATGTCTCGTCACCATCAATTCCAATCTCATCTTACGCTTACAGGTATGAATGCAGATTACAAATATCCTATCCGCCCTTCAGAAGAAAAAGCAACCTTGGCAGCATTATACAATGCAGTAGCCGGGGGGGCAGTAGCGACTGCAAAAACATCGGTACAGAAGGAGGTAGAAAAAGTTGCAAAAGAACTGCTCGCAGCAAAAGGTGCTTCTCTAGTAGTGTCAGGTACCAATGATGTAGATATTCAATTATTAGTAAATGCTATAAATGCTACCTTAGGAAATTATGGGTCAGTAATTGATACCTCTGTTGCACAAAATATTAAAACAGGTAATGACGAAGCACTAGCAGCTTTGGCTCAAGATATTAAATCTAAGGCTGTAAAAGCTATAATCCTTGTAGATGCAAATCCTGTTTATGATACTCCTTTTGCAGAAATTTTCAAAAAAGGTATTGCCGAAGCACAGCTATCTGTCTCCTTGAATGACAGAGCAGATGAGTCTTCATCAGAAGCACAGTTTATATGCCCAGACAATCATTGGTTGGAATCTTGGGACATCTTAGAACCCAAAACTGGATTAATATCATTCCGTCAGCCTGCAATAAATAAACTCTTTGATACACGTCAGGCAGCAGAGTCTCTTATGGTATGGGCAGGACAGCCACTATCTGCCTACGATTTTGTAAAGGAAAATTCTGTGGGCGTAAGGGCAGGAGTAACACCTACAGAGGGTAATACCTCTTGGGAGACAGCATTGCAGTTAGGATTTATACAAACTACTATGCCATCATTTACAGGCACAGCAAATGCGGGAGCTTCAGTAGCGGCGGTATCCAATAGCGGTACAGCTGCATCAGGATTGGAGGTAGTATTATATGAGTCAGTAAATATAGGTGACGGTCGCTATGCCAATAACCCTTACCTACAAGAGATGCCAGATATGATTACCAAAACCGCTTGGGATAATTATGTATCTGTTTCGCACAAATTTGCTACAGACAAAGGTATGCATATCATGGATTCAGCCAAAGAAATTAATTTGGCAAATGTTACCATAGATGGAAAGACCTATACTCTACCTATACTTATAGCTTACGGTCAGCAAGCGGATACGGTGGCAATTGCACTAGGCTATGGTCGTACAAAGTGTGGTGCTGCTGGTGATAATGTAGGAAGAAATCTGTACCCTGCCGTAAAATCTGTCAATGGCATATCTACATATAATGCCAAAGATGTAAAAATTGAAATTACAGGCAAGAAAGAGAAATTAGCTATCATACAAACCTATCATACCCTTATGGAGGATAATAATCTTCCGGGTCGTCCAAAGAGATATAGAAGTGCGATAGTAAAAGAAACGAATTTAGCATCCTATAAGAAAGATGAAAAATCGGGCAATCATGATAGAGATGAAATTAGAGATCATCTTACTACGCTCTATCCTGTCCATGAAAAGCAAGGTCATCATTGGTCTATGACTATTGACCTCAATGCTTGTATTGGGTGTGGCGCATGTACTGCTTCATGTAACGTGGAAAATAATATACCGGTAATAGGAAGAAATGAAGTCTATAAATCCCGAGAAATGCATTGGATACGCATAGATCGTTATTTTAATGGCAATCCAGACAATCCTAATACTACCTTCCAACCTATGCTGTGTCAGCATTGTGACAACGCTCCATGTGAAAACGTATGCCCTGTTAATGCTACGAATCACAGTACTGAAGGTGTAAACCAAATGGCGTATAACAGATGTATAGGCACTAAATATTGTGCCAATAACTGTCCGTTCAAAGTTCGTAAGTTCAATTGGTATGACTATCAAGGTAACGATGGCTTTGGCGCTTGGAATGACCACGACAAAGCTACTTATATGATTAATGATCTCACTAGAATGGTACTCAACCCTGATGTTACTGTTCGCTCTAGAGGGGTGATAGAAAAATGTAGCTTCTGTACACAGAGGATACAAGCAGCAAAATTGGAAGCTAAAAAAGACGGTCGCCCATTAGAAGATGGCGAAATAGTAACGGCATGTCAGTCTGCATGCCCTACCAATGCTATCACCTTTGGTGACAGAAACAATACCGAAAGTCAGGTACATAAAACCATCTTTGAAAATGGCAGAGATTATGTAGTGTATGAAGAAATGCACTTTATGCCGAACGTACACTACCTCGTGAAGGTACGTAACAGAGATGAAGAACCGGAATTATATTTTATTGATAAACCAGGAAAAGCATAAGCATGTCACATTTCGAATCACCGCTCCGCGAACCATTAATAAACGGGAGTAAAACCTATAAACAAATTACTGACGACATCGTTGCCGGTACTGAGGGTAAGTTAGGTCTCAGATATGTATTTTGGACAGGTATCGCAGCTACCATAGCCATGTTTGGTCTATTTTGCCTCACATGGACAGTATGTTACGGTATCGGTACTTGGGGTATCAACCGAACGGTAGGCTGGGCTTGGGATATTACCAACTTTGTATGGTGGGTAGGTATCGGTCATGCCGGGACTCTTATCTCTGCTATCTTGTTATTATTCAGACAAAAATGGAGAACAGGTGTAAACAGAGCCGCTGAGGCTATGACAATATTTGCAGTAGTGTGTGCGGGCATTTTTGTAATGTTACATACAGGTCGTCCTTGGGACGTGTTCTTTATCTTGCCATATCCTAATACGCGTGGACCATTGTGGGTGAACTATAATTCTCCGTTATTATGGGACGTATTCGCTATCTCTACGTATCTTACAGTATCGCTACTGTTCTGGTACACAGGTCTTGTTCCGGATTTTGGCACCATAAGAGATAGAGCAAAAGTAGGCACCGGACGTTGGAAATTTTATAATGCATTGAGTTTTGGGTGGATAGGTAGTGTAAAACATTGGGAAAGATGGGAGTCACTATCATTGATTTTAGCAGGATTATCTACGCCATTGGTACTTTCTGTACATACCATAGTATCTTTTGACTTCGCCACATCCATAGTGCCGGGATGGCATACCACCATCTTGCCTCCTTATTTCGTTGCTGGAGCTATATTTTCGGGTTTTGCTATGGTACAGACCCTCATGCTTGTAGCGCGATATATCATGAAATTAGAAGACTATATCACTTTAGCACATATAGAATCTATGAACAAGGTGATATTACTTACGGGTACAATGGTGGGTACTGCATACCTTACAGAGTTGTTTATAGCATGGTATAGTGGCAGCATGACAGAGCAGTATGCATTTGCTAATAGGGCTTTTGGGCCACTAGGCTGGTCTTACTGGATAATGATGAGCTGTAACTTGATTTCCCCACAAATATTTTGGATTAAAAGCATGAGAAGAAGTGTAGTAGTAACTTTCGTAATGTCAATATTCGTAAATATAGGTATGTGGTTCGAACGTTTTGTAATCATCGTTACTTCTTTACATAGAGATTATTTGCCTTCTAGCTGGACGGAATATAAGCCTACATGGGTAGAAGTAGGTATTTACATAGGCACATTAGGTATATTCATGACCCTATTCCTCCTTTTTGCCAGATTCTTCCCAGTAGTAGCTATTGCAGAGGTGAAGTCTATATTGAAAATAAGTGGTAATCAAGTGCGAAGAAAACAGCTGGAAGAAGTAAAAGACCAAAAGGCTTATGAGAATGGTGAATTAGAATTAACATATAAATTGGACTAATACAATGAGTACACATAAATATATAGTAGGCATTTTTGAAGATGACCATGACTTGCTACATGCAGTAACTACGGTACGTCAGGCAGGCTATAGTATAGCGGATGCTTTTACACCATTCCCTGTACATGGACTGGAACATAGAATGGGTCTAAGACCTACAAAATTACATACTGCAGGATTCATGTTTGGGGCTACAGGCATGACGTTGGCATTGTCTATGATGACTTTTATTTCTGCCTTCAACTATAAGACAAATTTTGGGGGTAAGCCATTTTGGGCATTTCCAGCATTTATTCCGATTACATTTGAGCATACAGTACTTTTTTCCGCAGTAGGTATGACGATATCTTTTTACTATTTATGTAATCTTTATCCTGGAAAACAACCAAAAATAGTTGACCACAGAACAACGGATGATAAGTTTGCACTGACATTTGAAGCGGATAGCATATCTGATATAGATGCCTTGACTACATTATTGAAAAAAGAAGGTGCAATAGAAGTTTATAACAAAGAAATTTAATCTCAATGAAAAAATTAACTTTCATATATATATTGATACTTTCGGCAGGGCTATTGTCGTGCATTAGAAATACTAAAAAGCCGGGAAGAGAGTATATCCCGGAAATGATTCACTCTGTAGCGTATGATGCAGGCTCTGAAAACCCTATATATGCTAACGGTATGACAAATCAGATGCCACCGCAAGGAAGTATAGCGCAGGGCAAATATGTATATCCACTGCCTAATACTCCAGAGGCGTATGATCAAGCTGCTACTGCTATCGCAAATCCATTTACATTCTCTGCCGATGAAGTAGCAGGACAAGGCAAGGTATTATTTAATAGGAATTGTGCTATTTGTCATGGAGAAAAAGGTGATGGACAGGGACATCTTGTACAGATAGATAAGATGGCTCCGCCTCCTTCCTACCTCATAGAGCCTCTACTATCTAAGCCTGAGGGGCAGCGCTATCATACATTGATGTACGGCAAAGGTATGATGGGGTCTTTCACTACACAGCTTAATCATAGAGAGAGATGGTTGGTATTGAGTTATGTAAAAACATTACAGTCAGGAGCTACGGCTTCTACCACTGCACCCGCCGATTCTACAAAAAAATAGTCATTCATAATACAATATAAAATGAGTAATAACGTTTTCATATTTCCGGATCAGCTTAGAAAAAATATTTTCATTGTACTAATTATAGGTATAGTGACTTTAGGCGTAGGCGCATTACTAAAAGCCAATGCTTTGAAGAGTTCTTCTCCTCATACCGAGCATCATGAGGGTACTGATGGGGGGCACGGAGTTGCTGTGAGTGATCACAAGACTCCTGCCGAACATGGACAGCCCACCACAGAAGAATGTTGTAAAAAGTCTAAAAACAATAATGATTATGGGTATAGCGATCCTTTCAAGCACGATCACCCTACCAGTCTCACTAAATTAGTGGTGGGAAATATCTATGCCGTAGTCCTATTATGCTTTTGGGTGGCTATTGCAGGCTTGTTTTTTATTGCAGGCAGTACACTAGGTCTAGGCGGATGGCACGTGCAAATACAAAAAATTCCCTTAGCAGCTGGAGCTACATTGCTGGTAACGATACCTATAATGGTCGTCATTTTTTTACTATTTGGCAAAGACTTGTTTGAGTGGATGCATCCACAACTTTATGTAGAAGGAAGCCCCGAATTTGATGAAATTTTGGCTTCTAAGCACGATTATCTGAACCCTACGAGATTTTGGATTTTTGCTGCCATACTTTTTGGACTTTCGCTTATGATATTGAGGAATTTTTGGAATAATCTTTCGCAGCAAGATGCTAATCCTTCTGTAAAATTATTTAATAAGAGTAGGGCTATATCTGCTGCAAGTATTGTAATTATTGCAATGGTAATCAATACATTCGGTTCTTGGGACTGGGGTATGTCTATACAGCCGCACTGGTATTCTACCATGTTCTCTTGGTACACGATGGCTAGTGGTGCTGTTACCATGTTTTCTATAGTTATGCTCACTATACTTTATCTAAAATCAAATAATTACTTGCCGAGAGTCAATGAAAATCATAGACATGATATTGGTAAGTTTATGTTTGCCATATCTGTATTTTGGACGTATGTGTGGTTTTCACAGTTTATGTTGATTTGGTATGCCAATATTCCAGAAGAGACAGTATTTTTCAATAAACGTATCCATGGTTATCCGGTACTATGGTATGCTACTGTGTTATTAAATTTTGTACTTCCTTTTTTAATATTAATGAAAAGGACATCCAAAAGAAGCTATGGCGCAGTAATCGTTGCCGCATTTTTTATCATTATCGGTCACTGGTTTGACTTTTTCTTGATGGTGATGCCGATGTTGGCATCTAGAGGAGGTTTTGGGCTTATCAGTATTGGTGCATTCCTTACAGTGGGAAGTATTTTTGCCCTTACATTTTTTACGGCACTTTCTAAGGTGAAGGATTTAGAATCTTCTACACACCCCTTTATCAAAGAAAGCTACCAACATCATATTTAATTTATATTTGTAATTCAATTATCCATAATAGTACTATATGACATCTATTTTAGTAATCCTGTTAATTTTTGCACTACTTACCGTATTGGTAGTACAAGCTACGAAAGCAGGGCAGCTTATCAGTGTTTTGAAAAACGAAGCGGAGAATGAAATTCAGGACAATAAAGGAATAGCTACAAGTTTTGCTTTGTCAGGCTTAGTTATAATATTATATGCGATTATTTCTTCTTTCAAAAACTATCACAAATTCCTTCCTCCCCCAGCTTCTGAGCAAGGCGTATGGATTCAGCAGATAATTACGGTAACATTGATTATTACAGCTGTTGTATGCTTGATTACCAATGCACTATTGTTTTACTTTGTGTACAAATATTATTACAGAAAAGATAGAAAAGCCTATTACTATCCTGATAATAATAAGCTGGAGTTGGCTTGGACAGCAATTCCTGCTATAGTAATGATTACCTTAGTAGGGCTAGGACTTCAAAAATGGTTTAAAGTATTTAGTCCTACGCCTAAAGAAGCCATAATAGTAGAAGCTACAGGTAAGCAGTTTGCTTGGATAGTGAGATATGGAGGACAAGATGGTATATTGGGGAATAGAGACTTCACCTTGGTGAATGCCGAAAATGAATTGGGTGTAAATTGGAATGATGGCAAATCTCACGATGACTTTATTGCGGATGAAATTGTATTGCCGGTAAATAAACCTGTACTTTTCAGGATAGGGGCTTTAGATGTAATACATAACTTCTATTTACCTGAGTTTCGGATGATGATGGATGCCGTGCCGGGTGTTCCTACACAGATATGGATGCGACCTACCATTACTACGGAAGAGATGAGGAAAATCAAAAACGATCCTAACTTTGATTATGTAGTAGCCTGTAATCAATTATGTGGTTCTGCTCACTACAATATGAAAAAAACGGTAAAAATCGTTTCCGAATCAGAATATAAAGATTGGCTTATAAAACAGAAATCTTACTATGAAACCGTAGTGAAACCAGCGATGGCAGAAAAAGGTCAGAATACTGATGCTACTGCAAGTACAGGCGCAGCTTTTGAGAAAACTTTGAGCAATGGTGTAGCATTACAAGGAGCTATAGCTTCAGGTATAGAAGCAAAATTGGTATCCTTTATTGAAGATAATACCGCGAAAGTGGACAAAAATACATGGTTTTCATTCGATAGATTGTTGTTTGAAACAGGTAAATCTACGTTGAAGCCACAATCAGCAGAGCAGTTGAATAATATGGCAGAGATATTAAAGTCATTTCCAAATGTAGAGTTGAAAATTGGCGGATATACTGATAATGTGGGGAATGTCGACAGTAATTTGAAATTATCGGATGATAGGGCGAAGACTGTTATGGCTGAATTGGTAAAAAGAGGCATAGCTGTAGAGAGATTGAAGGCAGAAGGTTATGGAGACCAACATCCCGTGGCAGACAATGCTACCGAAGAAGGGCGAGCACAGAATAGAAGAATAGATGTGAGAGTAACAAAAAAATAAATATTTTCAATAGATAAATATGGCAAATACGACGACAATACATTCAGAAGAAGTACATACTCATCATGAGTCACATGAGGTACACCACCATCATGAGGAGACCTTTTTCAGTAAATATATATTTAGCTTGGATCATAAGATGATTGCAAAGCAATTTCTTATTACAGGTATTATTTGGGCTGTGATAGGAGGTTTTTTTTCTGTTGTTTTTAGATTGCAATTAGCATGGCCCGATGCCACTTTTCCACTTTTGGAAAAGATTTTTGGTGGCTGGTTCACCGAGGGGAAACTAGACCCTAATTCATACTATATGTTGGTGACTATGCACGGTACTATAATGGTGTTTTTTGTACTTACTGCGGGTCTTAGCGGTACTTTTGCCAATCTCTTAGTGCCCTTTCAAATTGGAGCCAGAGACATGGCATCACCATTTATGAATGCATTGTCTTATTGGTTCTTTTTCTTGTCAGGACTTATTATGCTGGCTTCCTTCTTCGTACAGGGTGGTGCTACATCTGTAGGTTGGACGATATATCCGCCATTTAGTGCTCTTCCGCAACTAGAAGGTTCAGGTACGGGTATGACATTGTGGTTATTGAGTATGGCTATATTTATAGCCTCTTCCTTACTTGGCGGTATCAATTATATCACTACTATACTCAATCTTCGTACTAAGGGTATGAGTATGTTTAGAATGCCATTGACGGTGTGGGCTATATTATTTACAGCGATTTTAGGCTTGTTATCTTTTCCAGTATTATTATCTGCTGCTGTATTATTGCTCTTCGACCGACTTTTAGGTACTAGTTTCTATCTTTCAGATATCGTCATTGCAGGCACGCCTTTAGCGCACATGGGCGGTAGCCCTATATTGTTCCAACACTTATTTTGGTTTTTAGGTCACCCGGAAGTATATATCATTATATTACCTGCTATGGGGATTACCTCAGAAGTATTGGCGGTGAACTCGCGTAAGCCTATATTTGGGTATAAGGCTATGATTTTTTCAATTTTAGGTATAACATTCTTGGGTTTCATTGTATGGGCGCATCACATGTTTATGTCAGGTATGAATCCATTCTTAGGGTCTGTATTTGTATTGTTCACTTTATTAATAGCTGTTCCTTCTTCAGTTAAGGTATTTAACTGGCTTACTACAATTTGGAGAGGAAACATCAGAATGACTACTGCTACACTTTTTGCTTTAGGTTTTGTTTCCTATTTTATCTCAGGTGGTATCACAGGACTATGGTTGGGTAACTCCACTATAGATATACAATTGCATGATACGTATTTTGTAGTAGCTCACTTCCACTTAGTTATGGGAATTTCTGCTTTCTTTGGCATGTTTGCTGGGGTGTACCATTGGTTTCCCAAAATGTTTGGCAGATATATGGATGCGAAACTTGGCGTAATACACTTCTTTGTAACTTTTCTAGGCGGATACTTCATTTTTTGGCCTATGCACTATTTAGGATTGTCAGGTGTGCCTCGTCGTTATTATTCTTTTAACGAGTTTGCGGCTTTCTCTCAATATGAGGATATTAATATAATGATTACAATTTCTGCTATACTGGTTTTTGCTGCACAGTTTGTATTTATAGTTAATTTTGTTTATAGTGCTTATAAAGGTAGAAGAGTTACAGTTCAGAATCCTTGGGAGGCAAATACATTAGAATGGACTACGCCTATACATCCAGGTCACGGCAACTGGGAAGGAGAGCTTCCTACAGTACACAGATGGGCTTATGATTATAGTAAATATGTGGATGGCAAAGATTTTATCCCGCAAACTGAGCCAGTAAGTGAACAAGAGAAAAAAATGGATGCCAATAGCCACCATTAATTTAGTCCTTACATGATAACTAAGATAGAGGATATAAATATATACGTTGTCAGAAGGCTGTACTTATACGGACTTTTGATGAAGTTTAAGCTTTCGCTTACCGTAGTATTCTCATCTGTCATGGCATATTTGTTTTGCTCAGAAGATGCAAAAATAGTGTCCTCATTAATTTTAGCGGTGTCTGGATTCAGTATTACGGCATCCGCCAATATATTTAATCAAATTATTGAGAGAAATGAAGACAAATTGATGTCTAGAACACAAAACAGACCCTTACCTCAAAATCACCTTACCCTAATGGAAGCCTACTTACTTGCAGGCATATTAGGAATTGTAGGTATAGGCTTGCTGTCATTTTATTTTAATCCATTGAGTGGCATACTAGGAGCATTGGCATTACTATCTTATGCTTTTATCTATACACCGATGAAGCAAGTATCTCCAACTTCGGTATTCATAGGTGCTATTCCGGGAGCTATGCCGCTTATTATAGGTAGTGTTGCGGCAACCAATGCTGTAACTATGAAAGGGCTGATATTTTTTGTTATACAGTTTTTATGGCAACTCCCACATTTTTGGTCTATAGCATGGCTACTAGATAGCGATTATAAAAAAGCAGGATTTCGATTATTGCCATCTCCTGATGGAGAAAAGTCAAGGTCTGTTGCTGTACAATGTATTCCATATTTACTAATCTTAGTGGTTGTAGCCTCTCTGCCCTATATGCTGGGATATGCCAAAGTGGTTTCTCTCTTGGTAGGAGTGGGTTTTAGCTTATTTTACTTGCTCAGAGGATTGGACTTTGTCATTCATTTGGATGATGCATCGGCAAGAAAGTTAATGTTTACATCATTCGGATATATACCGGTGGTATTGCTAAGTTACGTTTTGGATAAAATATAAGTATATGGATACAAAGGCCTATAAGACAGTAGTAAATTATGAGCATCAGAAAGCGCATAGATTTGCCACTATTTTAGGCATTTTTGGTGTTTTTATGGCTTTTGCTGGGCTTACTTCTGCATATTTAGTAAGAAAAGGTGCGGGACAATGGGTGGATTTTTCTATGCCCACTTCTTTTTATGCCAGTACACTATTTATTGTACTCAGCAGTTTTACAATGTATGTAGCTCATCTATCAAATAAGAAGAATGCTAAACCTTTGCTCACTGTAGGATTGTTACTGACATTGGCGTTAGGTTTTTTATTCTGTTATTATCAATATCAAGGATGGCAGCAACTGTATGATGGAGGAATATATATGGAAGGGAATCCTTCCGGGTCTTTTCTTTTTGTAATTACTGGGCTGCATGTGGCACACGTAGTGGGGGGGCTGATATTCTTGCTTTTTGCCGTAGTTAGAAGCTATTATATGTATTCTGTAAAAAAAATAGAAGACACAAGTATAGATGGAGGTGGTGAGAAATTGCACATTAGAACAGATTTGCTTTCCATCTATTGGCACTCGATAGATATACTATGGATATATTTATTCATTTTTTTATATATAAATTTAAATCATTAAAAATTAAGCATAATGTCAGAAGTAATAGATGAGATACACGGACACGACCATGTTACATCCATAATAGATTTGCCTGCCGATAATAATAAAGAAGGTGGTGAAAACAGTCCAATGAAAGCCAGCTATGGTAAATCTATGATGTGGTATTTTTTATTGTCTGATGCCTTTACATTTTCAGCATTTTTGATAACTTACGGCACCATCAGGGTGAGTTGTTCCTGGTGGCCTGACCCTAACAAGGTTTTTAATGCCTTTCCAGGTATTCATGGGGTAGAAGCTCCATTAGGATTTGTGTCTGTAATGACATTTATTTTGATTTTGAGTTCTGTATTTGTAGTGCGTGCTGTTCAGGAAGGTCATAGGATGAATAAAAAAGGCGTAGCCTTATGGATGGTAGGAGGGATAGTGGGCGGTGTAGCCTTCTTGAGTTGTCAAGCTTGGGAGTGGACACACCTTATACAAGAGGGCTTGAGACCTTTTTATAACCCTTTTGGTCCTGATGCCAATATGATTACCCATCTTGTGCATGAAAAACAAGCGGTGTCTCCGGGACCTGTACTCTTTGGGTCACTATTCTTTGGTATTACAGGTTTTCATGGGTTTCACGTTTTTACAGGCGTACTTTTGAATATTTATGGACTTGTCGGTACCTTGAATGGCACTTTCGAGAGACGCGGTCATTATGAAATGATAGAAAAATTAGGGCTCTATTGGCACTTCGTAGATTTAGTTTGGGTATTCGTATTCTTGGCTTTTTATTTACTTTAATAATATTTATACATAAAATTTAAAAATTACATCATGAGTGGACATCATATAGACGACGCAACCTACAGAAGCCAAGTTAATGCAGTTTGGAAAGCTACAGCATGGCTTTCTGTGATTACTATCGTAGAAGTAGCAGTAGCTTTAGCATATATCTATGCATTTCAAGATTTACCCCGAATTATCATTAATCTTATATTTATTTTTGCCTCCGTGTTAAAAGCATTTTTTATCATTGGAGAATTTATGCACCTTAAGTACGAAACTCGTGCCTTGATGATTTCATTAGGTGTTCCATTATTATTTTTGGTTTGGGCTATAATAGCGTTCTCTTGGGATGGCGGTGCTTGGCTACATGCACGAGGACATTAATAGATTATGGCTGCACGTAATACAAAAGGATTTATTATTGCACTATGTTGTGTGATAATATTTCCCGTTGTATTTGCCTATATCTTCCTCGAAAAACTCGAAAGACCTACATTAAGCATACGTACATGTTTGCCGTACTACGGACCTAAGAAGCCCTTTGTAAGAACCTATAAGAATAAGGCAATTAATGATACCTTATATCATTCAGTTCCCTCATTTAATTTGTTGAGCCATTTGGGTGATACAGTTACTCAAGCACATTTAGATGGTAAAGTTACCATAGTAGATTTCTTTTTTACGACTTGTAAGTCTATATGTGTGCCGATGACCGATAATATGCTTACGCTACAGGAACATTTTCACAAGGATAAGTCGCATATTCAGTTTATGTCATTTACAGTAGATCCTCAAACCGATACAATAGGGCAACTATATAGATATGCGCAGGATAAAGGCGTGAATTCCCAGCAGTGGCTATTAATTACAGGCGACAAAGTAGATATATATAAATTGGCAAGATTGGGATTTTTTATATCCGCAGAACAAATTGGTGATGGAGGGCCTGATGATTTCATTCATGATAATCATCTTGTATTGATAGATAGAGAACGACATATTCGCGGTTACTATGATGGAACATCCAAAGAGGCTACAGCGCAATTAATTAAAGATGCAGAAAAACTATTGGTAAGTTATACTGTTCCATTGAAAGAAGAATTTCAATAATGAGTGAGAAAAAAGTTACCGTAGCCATAATTCTCGCATCCATATTCGTACCAGTATTGGTGAGTATCTTGTTTTTTGTGCAACCTACAGAGATAAAGACTTCATTTGATATACATATTTTTCCAAAGTTTCATGCAATATTGAATTCGCTTACTGCCCTATGTTTGATTTTTGGTGTATATTTTATAAAAAATAAAAATATCCAACTGCATAAAATTGCGAATCTGACGGCTTTTGCTTTGTCTTCATTGTTCTTGGTGTCTTATGTTACCTACCATTCCTTGGCACCTGCTACCAAGTTTGGTGGAGAGGGAGTGGTAAAGTATTTTTATTATTTTATATTACTTACACATATTGTATTAGCAGCGACAATACTTCCATTGATACTATTTACGTTTCAGCGCGCACTGTCCGGACAGATAGATAAGCATAGAAAGTTGGTTAAATTTACTTTCCCTTTGTGGTTATATGTTGCTATTACAGGGGTGCTTGTGTATATTTTGATAAAACCATATTATATTTGAGGTATGAAAAAATCTGCGATTTTACTCTTTCTATTTGTCTTTCATGTTGCTAATGTGATGGCTCAATGTCCTATGTGCAGAAAATCGGCAGAAAATTCACAATTTGCCAAGTCATTAAATTTTGGAATATTATATCTCTTAGTATTTCCATTTCTACTTATGATAGGTGGAGGAATATACTGGTATTATAATAGAAAGAGGTTTATACAAGACATCTAAGTAGGTTTGGTGTTTCTTTTTAGGGTGAAAATTAGAAAATAACATTACAAACGACACATCTTATAGTTGTCGTTTTACTACATTTCAGGATTCTTATTTTTCTTTAATAATTCTTATTTTTTTACCAAACGAATGTTTGATAAAGTCCCTTTATCTATTTATATTTATCAAAAAAATATAAATAATATGACAGAAGCATACATCTATGATGCCGTAAGGACACCACGAGGTAAGGGTAAAAAAAATGGTTCATTACATGAAGTTACACCTGTGGAATTATTAGCACAGTTGTTGAAGGCTGTAAGACAAAGAAATAACTTGGATACCGCTATGGTAGAAGATGTAATTGTAGGTTGTGTGACACCAGTAGCAGACCAAGGAGGCAATATAGCCAAAACAGCGGTAATGCTTGCAGATTATGCTACTTCTGTATCAGGTTTTCAATTAAATAGGTTTTGTGCTTCAGGCTTGGAGGCTGTGAACTTGGCGGCCATGAAAGTGCGTTCTGGCTGGCAGGATTTGATTATTGCCGGTGGTGTAGAGTCTATGTCCCGTGTGCCTATGGGATTTGATGGAGGTGCGTGGGTGCTAGATATGAGAGTAAATGCACATACAGATTTTGTTCCACAAGGGATAAGTGCAGACCTCATAGCCACATTGGAAGGATTCTCTCGTGAAGATTGTGACAAATATGCATTGCGCTCTCAGCGGCTTGCCGGAATTGCAAAGTCCGAAGGCAGGTTTAAAAAATCAATAGTGCCTATTGTAGATATTAATGGGCTTACCATATTAGAGGAAGATGAATACAATAGACCGGATACTACTCTAGAAGGATTATTATCACTTGCGCCATCATTTCAGATGATGGGAGACATGGGCTTCGATGCAGTAGCGCTACAAAAATATACTAAATTAGAAAAGATAAACCACGTTCATACACCGGGCAACTCATCAGGTATAGTGGACGGCGCATCACTAGTAGTGATAGGTTCTAAAGCTATAGGGGAGAAGTTGGGATTGCGAGCTCGTGCCAAAATAAGAAGTGTAGGCGTAACCTCTACAGAGCCCACGATTATGCTTACTGGCCCTGGACCATCTTCTAAGATAGCACTTTCCAAGGCTGGGATGACCATCGGCGATATAGATTTGGTGGAGATGAATGAGGCATTTGCATCCGCAGTATTACGACTACAAAGAGATTTGAATGTGCCTGATGACAAATTGAATGTCAATGGAGGTGCCATAGCATTAGGACACCCACTAGGCGCTACAGGAGCCATGATTCTAGGAACGCTACTCGATGAACTAGAGCGTAGAGACAAAAATACAGGACTTGCCACGCTATGCGTAGGCGGCGGAATGGGTGTGAGTACAATTATAGAACGCATATAGTATCTTTATAATGAAAAGGATATATTCTTTAGGTATTATTAGTTTTATTTTGTTACTCGTTTCATGTCAGAAAAATGAGGAAACCATAAAACAATATGACAATGCACCCATAATAAGAGATCAATTTGGAAGACATCTGATTTTGCACGGTCTGAATACTTCCAGCTCTGCAAAAGGAGAGCCCCTCAGAAATCCTTGGATAGTAGAATCAGATGTGGAGCGTGAGCATAAGGAGCTGGGGTTTAACTTTGTACGTTACCTTATCTTTTGGGATGCCATAGAGCCTGAAAAAGGTGTTTATGATTCCAAGTACCTTGATAGAGTGCAGGAGCGTATAGAGTGGTACACCTCCAGAGGTATGTATGTGATGTTGGATATGCATCAAGATTTATATTCCATAGTTTTCGGGGGTGACGGTGCGCCATTATGGGCAGTACGTACCGCGGGAGAACCTATAAATACAAATAGTGATGGGCCTTGGTGGTTGAAAAATATTGATCCGGCAGTAATTAATTCATGGCGAAACTTTTGGCAATATGCTGCACATAAAGACCTACAAGACCACTATATTATGATGTGGCAAAAGGTCATAGAACGATTCAAAGACAATCCCTACGTTATAGGCTATGATATAATGAATGAACCTTGGGGTGGAGATATCAGCAAGGTCTTTCTTACAGGAGATTTTGAAAAAATACTGTTAGGCGACTTTTATCGTCGTATCATTCCAGCTATGAGACAAGTGGATAATGAAAAATATATATTCTTTGAACCTACACCGGCTCCCGTTACTTTTGGGGCACCATCCCATCTTTTAAGAGTTAGAGATACTAGAAAAGGGGAGGGACGCATAGTATATGCTCCACACTGCTATCCTTACGATACACATGAAGGCAATGGCTACACCTCCAGCTCCAAAAAAAACCTAAAGGATTGGGAAGCCAATCGTAAAAAAGATGTTGCAACACATGGCAATATTCCTTTAGTATGCGGTGAATTTGGGTTGTCACCATCCAATACGGAGTTCGATGTATATCTCAAAGATGTGAATAATGTCTTTGACAGAAATCTATGGCATTGGACCTATTGGAGCAATGATAGAGGTGGATGGAGCCCTCTGAATGGGGATGGTACAGAGACACCCATATTGCCATATCTAGTACGCACTTATCCTAAAGCTGTACAAGGGACTATATCTTCTTTTAGTTTTGATTTTGATACCAAAAAATTTGAAATGACCTATCAGTCCAATACTTCCATCTCTATGCCTACAGAGATATTTGTTCCTATGCGTTTTTATCCTTCAGGATATAATCTCGTAATCACTGGCGACGACAATGCTACCACAGATTTTGATAGCAATATTCAAGTATTAAAAATTAAAGCAGTAGCTAATACTACTATCCAAATAACCATACAAAAAAAATAAACTAAAGAAATATGTTTCACTACAGTAAAGACCAAGATAATATCGTAACAATTACGATGGACATGCAAGGCAGAAGTGCCAATGTAATCAATGCAGAATTTGGACAACTATGGCTAGCAATGATTGATAGGCTGGAAAAAGAAAAGTCAGACATAAGTGGCGTGATTCTTACATCTGCCAAATCTACATTTTTTGCAGGAGCAGATATTGAGGACTTATACAAGCAAACTGATGCAAAAGCTATCTTTACGATGTGCGAGACATTAAAAGCACAGCTTCGCCGATTGGAGACTTTAGGTCGTCCAGTAGTGGCTGCTCTCAATGGAGCAGCCTTGGGTGGAGGCTTAGAGATAGCCTTAGCCTGCCATTATCGTATAGCATTGAATAATCCAAGAGCACAGTTTGGGTTGCCAGAAGTAGCACTAGGGCTGTTGCCTGGAGGTGGTGGAATCGTAAGACTCACACGTATGATAGGCTTGCAACCTGCTTTGCCACTTCTCACCGAAAATAAAAGACTGAAGGTGAAAGATGCCCTCAGCAATGGACTTATCAATGAGATTGTGGAAACATCAGAAGAAATGATAGTAAAAGCAAAAGCATGGATAAAAGCGAATCCTAAAGCCATAAACCCTTGGGATGACAAAGGCTTCAAATTTCCCGGTGGTGATGCCAAGAATCCAAAGGTGGCTAGCATGATACCCATAGTTCCTGCTATGACCAAAAAGAAAACATACGGTAACTATCCTGCCGTAGAGGCAATTATAAATACGGCAGTAGAAGGTAGTGTGGTGGACTTTGAAACAGCCTGTAGAATAGAGTCTCGATACTTTACATCGCTAGCAGCTGGGCAGGTATCCAAGAATATGATTACAGCTTTCTGGTTCAACTTGAACGCCATCAATGGCGGAGGTTCACGACCCAAAGGTCTTGAAAAATATACTACCAAAAAAGTAGGTGTATTAGGTGCTGGTATGATGGGCGCAGGTATAGCTTATGTCACCGCATTGAGCGGCATGGAGGTAGTACTCAAAGATGTAAGCATAGAAGCAGCAGAGAAAGGCAAATCCTACTCCGAAGGATTGCTGAAAAAAAGTGTGTCCAGAGGTAAGATGACAAAAGATAAGTCCGAAGAAATTCTAGGAAGAATTAAAGCCACAGACCATGCTGACTTTGAAGGCTGTGACCTCATCATTGAAGCCGTATTTGAAGATAGAGAGCTGAAAGCCAAAGTTACCAAAGAAGCTGAAGCAGTGATGTTACCCAATGGTACTTTTGCTTCCAATACTTCTACATTACCTATCACAGGGTTAGCAATGGCTTCTACACGCCCTAATCAGTATATAGGCTTGCACTTTTTCTCGCCAGTAGATAAAATGCCTCTTGTAGAAATTATTTGCGGTGAAAAGACAGATGAGGCTACACTTGCAAAAGCTTTTGACTATGTGATACAAATCAAAAAAACACCTATAGTTGTCAATGATAGCCGTGGGTTCTATACTTCTCGTGTATTCTCTACCTATGTGATGGAAGGCATAGCCATGCTAGGTGAAGGGCAGCACCCCAAAGCTATAGAAAACGCAGGAATGAAAGCAGGAATGCCCGTAGGCCCATTAGCACTTACCGACGAGGTGAGCATGAAACTCATGGATCATATACGCAAGCAGACGGAGAAAGACTTGGCAGCAGAAGGCAAAGAAGCTCCACACCATCCAGGATTTGCAGTATGCGAAAAACTATTGGCTGCTAATAGACCTGGAAAGGCAGCAGGTGCTGGATTCTATGAATATCCGCAAGGAGGTACCAAATATCTGTGGCCTGAACTCACTAATATTTTCCCTCCGCAAGATGAATTGCCTCAGCAGGAGATGATAGACAGGATGCTAATGGTACAGGCATTAGATACTGTACGATGTCTAGAAGAAGGCGTATTGAGAAATGTGGCAGATGCCAATATAGGGTCTATATTCGGATGGGGTTTTGCGCCCTTCCAAGGTGGAACGCTGCAATACCTTAATGGCATAGGACTGAAAAATGCTGTTGCTAAAGCCCAAGCCCTACAAGCCAAATACGGTGACAGATTTGCAGTACCACAACTACTGCAAGATAAAGCAGATAGAGGAGAACTCTTTGTAGATTAGTATTGTATAAATAACTGAAAATAAATTATTTATATTAACTACTGTCTGATAAGAAGTAAAATCAAGACAGTCTCTTAATATTTCCCTATCCTAAAGTTGAAGTTTTTAATTTCTGCTGGGTGTCGGTTTGCAATTCTGACTAATGTATCTATTTGTCAGCTATATTTACGAAATTGCTGTTGCAAATATACCAAAGAACACGAATTTTGACCGACTCATTAGTTATTTACTAACTTTCATAATTGATTATATTCTTTGATATAGGCTTTAATTTTTTCTTTTCTATTGGAGGGATTGGGGTGTGTGGAGAGAATCTCTGGAGGATTCATTCCCCCCGAAGCTTGAGCCAAGATGTCCATTACGTCTAGCATGGCTTGTGGTGGGTACTTATTTTCTATAAGGAATTGTACGCCAAATTTGTCGGCTTCCAGTTCATCCTCCCTGCCGTACTTCATATTAATCATGCCGCCTACGAATGCCGCAATTTGTGCCTGACCGTCGGGATCATTGGGATTAGCAGTAGCTACTGCCGCCGCACTGATAAGTCCGGTGGTAAGTTCTTCTTTAGCCATCCTCTCGGCAGAATGTCTCCCTAATATATGTCCAATTTCGTGGCTCAATACTGCCGCGAGTTGCGCTTCATTTTGTAGTAAAGTGAGCAAGCCCTCAGTGATAAATATTTGCCCTCCGGGCAGCGCAAATGCATTTATGGTTTTTGCGTCGGCAAGTACATGGAAGTCGAAAGTATATTGGGATTTTGAGGCTACGGTGTTCCTGACTATCTTTTGTCCTAAAGTTTTTACTTTATATTGTAGCGTTTTATCGGGAGAAAAACCGCCAAACTGGTTCGCCATTTCAGGAGTACTTTGCAAGCCTATGTTTACTTCTTCTTGAGCAGTAATGCCAATACGCTGATTCTCTCCAGTATAGGGATTTTTTTGTGATTTGAATAAATAGCCTACTATAGATACTATAGCTATGATGATAGCAAAAAACAACCTTCTCATATTTCTGTAAACGCTATGATAGGAGATTAGGTTTCTTGAAAACGTTAATTCTTATCAAAAAGTATGTATGCAGTCTATGAAATACTTTACGTTCTCCCAAGGCACATCGGGATATACACCATGACCTAAATTGGCGATATAATACTGCTTGCCAAATTCTTCTAACATCTTATGGGTATGTCGTTCTATTTGTGATTTTTCAGAATAGAGGACACAAGGGTCGAGATTCCCTTGAAGGGTTTTGTGGGGGAGGGTATTTCTAGCCTTGGCGATGTCCATAGTCCAGTCGAGACCCACTACACTTACGGCACTATTTTTCCATAATGGCAAGGCATAGTGAGCATCTTTGGCGAATACAATTACAGGAACTTCAGTAATGGCGGAGGCTATCTCGTTGATATATTTTGCGCTAAATGTCTCATAATATTCGGGACTTAGTATGCCAGCCCACGAGTCAAAGATTTGTACTATATCAGCACCGGCAGTTATCTGCATTTTCAGATAAGAAATTGTGGCTTTTGTAATTTTATCCAAAAGATTATGGCTTAGCTTAGGATGGGTGTATAGCATCTTCTTGGCCTGTGAAAATGTCTTAGAGCCTTTTCCCTCTATCATATAAGCGAAAATTGTCCAAGGAGCACCTGCAAAACCTATAAGTGGGATTTCATTATGTAGCGCTTCTTTAGTACGTAATATAGCCTCTCTTACATATTGGAGATGTGGTACAACATCTATACTCATAGCAGCTACATCATCTTCATTTTGGATAGTCTTGGGAAATACCGGGCCTCGTGCTTCTATCATGTCGTAAGGAAGCCCCATCGCTTCGGGAATGACTAATATATCTGAAAATATTATAGCCGCATCTACGCCTAATCTTCGTACCGGCTGTAGTGTAACCTCACATACCAGCTCAGGATTTTTTACCAAGGCCACAAAATCCTTCACTGAAGCTCGTACTTCTCTATATTCTGGCAAAATCCTTCCCGCCTGACGCATGACCCATACGGGGATTCTTTCTACAGCTTCACCTCTAGCTGCGCGCAATAATAAGTCGTTACTCAACATCCGTGCAAAACTATATATTTATTGGCGACTATACTGTCATTATTTTGCAACATATTTATGGAAAATACCGATATAGTACTGCATATCGAAGATGCTAAAATCTTTCAAAAAGAAACCTTAGTACTTACCGACGTAGATATAGAAGTGAAGAAGGGGGATTTTATTTACGTCATAGGTAAGACGGGGAGTGGCAAGAGTAGTTTTATGAAGGTATTGTATGGTGATCTCGAATTGCCTGAAGCCAAAAATGCCCATATTGCAGGTTATGATTTATTAAAGCTGAAGCGTAAACAGATACCCTTTTTACGAAGAAAATTGGGTATAGTATTTCAGGATTTTCAGTTGCTTACGGATAGGACAGTAGCAGAAAATCTACAGTTTGTCATGCAGGCGACAGGATGGAAGGATAAAAAAAAGATACAGGATAGAATAGAGGAGATGTTAGCATTAGTACAGCTCTCTACAAAAGCCCATAAGTTTCCTTACCAGCTTTCAGGAGGAGAACAACAAAGAGTGGCCATAGCTAGAGCACTCATCAATCATCCGGAAATTATCATTGCAGATGAGCCCACAGGGAATCTCGACCCTAAAACTTCTGAGGATATCATGCAAGTGTTCGTCAATATCAATAAAGAATTGGGAACTCCGGTATTAATGGCGACACATAACTATTTACTCATAGAAAAATTTCCAGGCAAGGTATATATCTGCGCCCAAAATAAAATAAGCCATGTAGAAAGTTTGGATATGGTGTGAAATCAAATGTTAAGAAATTTTTTAATATAATAATATTAAATACATTTGTTTTAAATATTATTATTATGAAATTACTGTTTTCTCTCAAGTACATTTTAGCCTTAGGATTTTTCATGTTTATGGATTCAGCTTTTGCTCAGTTAGAAGTTGTAGAAAAAGTTCATGAAATTTCTCGAAAGGCTAAAAAAGGGTATCTCGGTCAGGTAGAGACACATCCTGAAAATATGACTTTCGACATGATTTATGTGCTTCCTTCTTCGGCGCGAAAAGTAAAAATTGAAACCTATTCTTTTGACAAAGAACTGAACTTAGTTAGTCAAAAAGCAGAAGAAGAAGACATAGACTTGGTGAGAACTCGATACAAATGGTTCAACTTTAAGGGTGATGAATATACCAAATATTCACTTACAGCTTCATCTACTATGGGCTCAAAACTTGTTTTTAGAAAAAAAATGATAACTTATCGTTATAGTTGGTGGTATGGAAGCTACAACAAAAGCATAAAAACCTTAGATAAAGTAAAGCCAACTGGCGAAAGTGGCGAAAAATATGTATTCAGAGGTGGGGCTTATGAAGTAGAAAGAGATGAGAATGTACTCGTATTTGCGGGAGTACAAGGTGCTAAAAATGATTTCGTAGGTTCTACTATGCATTACGAGCTTATCAAATGTGACAAGGATGTGAATATCACCACACTTCAAAAAATTGACTTTGATTCACCTCAACAACCTATATTTTCTGAGCCAGTGATGGATGATGATCCTATGTCCAATGACGATAAACCGAGGGATTGGATAGTCATCTTTGCTCCTATGGGTGGTCCTATGGTGAAAGGTGCCAAGCTATCGGCTTCAACTACAGCATATACGTACTTCCGAATTACTCCAGAGGGTAAAATTGTGGAAAGAATGACTATTAATGCACCTTCAAATGGTTGGCGTGTACTACAAGCCTATGAAAAGGATGGTTCTGTGTTTCTGTATGGTCCAAGTATTACAAAAGATGTGAATGAGAAGTATATAAATCAAGTATATAAGACGGGATTAGTAGCCACTACATCTGCTGATGCGGAAGAAAAAGCAGAAAGTAATACAGGATCTTCAGGGATGTTTGGCAGCCTCAAAAACATGGCAAGTACTTTCTCCGGAAATAAAGACATGGGTGTTACACAGGAAGATATAGATGTGATGTTGGACGAATTAAAATTTACGGGATTCTGCATTGCCAAAATCAACGGTGGCAAAATGAACTTTGCAGCAGAAACGCCTGTGGCAGATTTTAATGCCAAATCTGTTACACCTGCAGGGCAAAAGAAAGCCTTGGATTTTGATGGCAAGCGATTCCAGACATACAATATTTATGTAGCGGGTAATGGAGACATCTTAATTAATGGACAAGATTATAAAGTGGCAAAATCTGTAATAGGGAGCAGTGCCAATGATGGTGCAAGACTGTATAGGGGTACATACCTATTTCAATTTGATGCTACAGGAAAACTCAAACACAACTATGGCGTACAAATAGAACAAAAGGAAAGAGATGGATTTTTTAATAAATCTCCTATGACTTCGGATATGTTTCCGGCGCAAGGCTCTATCTATGAATCTCCCGACAAGTCTAAGGCGTATTGGTTTCTACATATTTGTCGCTCTATTCATGATGTGTCAAGTATTGATTACGGATTGTTTAGCACTACAGTTACGGGCTCTTG
>JBGAWK010000018.1:0-43517 GCA_044227665.1 Chitinophagales bacterium | reverse complement strand
TATATGATTTCTATCTAAAAAATAATCTTAGTGAAATTGTTCTGTCTCCGTGCTGCCGGCCATAGCCGTGGTAGAGGACTGTCCTTGTTGTGCAATATTTTGTATTGCATCAAAGTAACCAGTTCCTACGAAAGACTGATGTTTTATAGCTGTGAATCCTTCGGCTTCCATAGCGAATTCTCTTTGTTGCATTTGTGAGAATCCTGCCATACCTCTTGCCATATAATTTTTTGACAAGTCAAACATAGATGAATTTAATGCGTGGAAACCTGCTAGTGTGATGAACTGGAATTTGTAGCCCATTGCTGCCAAATCTTCACGGAATGTTTCCATAGCTTTTTCATCCATATATTTAGCCCAGTTGAAAGATGGAGAGCAGTTATATGCCAACATTTTTCCTGGATATCTTGCATGTACACCTTGTGCAAATTCACGTGCCAATCCTAAGTCTGGATTTCCAGTTTCCATCCATATAAGATCTGCATATTCAGCATAAGAACAAGCTCTGTCAATACCTGCTTCTATGCCATTATTAATATTGAAAAAGCCTTCAGAAGTTCTTTTTGCATCTTTGATAAATTTTAGGTCTCTAGGATCAATATCTGAGGTGATAAGAGTAGCAGCTTCAGCATCTGTGCGAGCAATAAGTACCGTAGGTACACCCATAGAGTCGGCAGCTAAACGAGCGGCTACCAGTTTGTTTATAGCTTCTTGAGTAGGTACTAATACTTTACCACCTAAGTGACCACATTTTTTAGCAGAAGCTAATTGGTCTTCGTAGTGCACACCTGCAGCTCCCGCTTCGATCATGCCTTTCATTAATTCAAAAGCATTAAGGTTGCCACCAAAGCCTGCTTCAGCATCCGCTACGATAGGAACATACCAATCAATATTGCCATCTTGGTTCAACCACTGAATTTGGTCACGACGAGCAAAAGCATTATTGATACGTCTTACTACTGCCGGTACTGAATTGGCAGGGTATAGTGACTGATCTGGATACATTTCCATGCCTAGGTTGGCATCAGCAGCTACTTGCCATCCTGATAGATATATGGCTGGCATACCTGCTTGCACTTCTTGCACTGCTTGGTTTCCAGTAAGTGCGCCGAGACCTGCAGTCCAATCGCGTGTCTGAAGATTATTCCATAGTTTGTTAGCACCATTTTTCGCCAATGTGTATTCTATTTCTACTGAGCCTGAGATATTTACTACATCTTCAGCAGTATAAGGTCTTTTAATACCTGTCCATCTTGGGTTTTCTGCCCAATCTTTTTTTAGAGCGTCAATTCTCTGTTGTCTTGTTGCCATTTTTTATTTGTGTTTAAAAATTAATAATATTAGTCTATGTAGTTATAAGCTTCAAGAGTAAGGAACTCTTCCAAAGTGTCCTGCAAACTCATTTTTGTAAATAATTCTATAGCTTTCTCAAACTTGCTATTGCTATACTTATCCCCCAAATCAGCTTTATATTGCTGCCTGAATGTCTCGATTATAGCCGTAACCATCTCTGGAGTGATGCGGTCGCCGTTGTCAAGTCTAGCATCGGGGTGATGTACCCACTGCCACACCTGTGTCCTTGAGATTTCTGCGGTGGCAGCATCTTCCATGAGATTATGAATGGGTACGCAGCCATTACCTCTGAGCCATGCTTCGAGATATTGAATGCCTACATCTATATTATTGCGAAGTCCACTCATGGTGATGGTGCCTTCAGGAACTGCCAGTAAGTCTGCTGCTGATACATTTACGTCTTCACGTTTTACATGTATTTGATTAGGTGTAGGCATATATTTGTCAAACTGCTCCATAGCAATAGCTACAAGTGCAGGGTGCGCCACCCAAGTACCGTCATGTCCGGCTTTAGCCTCACGCTCCTTGTCGGCACGTACTTTTGACATGGCAGCATCATTGGCAGCATCATCATTTTTTATAGGTATCTGTGCCGCCATACCGCCCATAGCAAAGGCATTGCGGCGATGGCAAGATTGTATTACCAGTTCACTATAGGATTTCATAAAGTGTACCGTCATCGTTACTTGTACTCTGTCAGGCACGAGGAATGCCTGATTTTTTACCAATCTTTTTATGAATGAGAAAATATAATCCCAGCGACCACAGTTTAGTCCTGCACTATGCTCTCTGAGCTCAAATAAGATTTCATGCAACTGGAAGGTTGCCATGATGGTTTCTATTAGTACGGTAGCTTTGATACTTCCTTGCGGAACATGGAGATAGTTTTGTGCTTCTACAAATATGTCGTTCCAAAGTCGTGCTTCCAAATAATGTTCCATCTTAGGCAAGTAGAAGTACACGCCACTGCCTTGTGAAATTCTTTCTTTCGCATTATGGAAAAAATATAGTGCAAAATCCCAAATAGAACCGCTCATCACTTCGCCATCCACATATACGTGTTTTTCTTCCAGATGCCATCCTCTGGGGCGAACAAATAATACCGCAGTTTTGTCATTCAGTTTATATTGTTTGCCTGCTTCATTGGCATAGGATATGGTATTCCTTACGGCATCTTTTAGGTTTGTTTGTCCTGTAATGTTGTTTTCCCAAGTAGGAGAGTTGGAGTCTTCAAAGTCCGCCATAAATACTTTGGCACCACTATTTAGTGCGTTGATAATCATCTTTCTATCTACGGGGCCTGTAATTTCCACTCTACGATCTTGGATGTCGGCGGGACATGGTGCTACAGTCCAGTCTCCATTACGGATGTCGGCAGTTTCTGCAAAGAAATCAGGGAGTATGCCTGCGTCCAAAGACTTTTGTCTTTCTATTCTGGCGGCAAGCCGCTCTTTGCGGGTGTTGTTGAATTTTCTTTGTAAATGTGCTGCAAAGGCTAGGGCTTCTGGTGTGAGAATGGCAGCATATTCCTCAGTATATTTGCCTCTTATCTCCATACCCGATGGAACTTGAAAGTTTGACATATTTTGTTGCTTCTTTTAAATATTTATTTGCAAAAATACTTTTCAATAAAAAAAAAAGTAATTAATGCGTATTAACTTAGGATTAAAATGTACCCTGATGTGTGCTAAAAATAGGAAAGGGAGAGGAAGTCTATAAAAATAGTACCCGGGGCGGGACTCGAACCCGCACAGCCGCGATGGCCACAGGATTTTAAGTCCTGCGTGTCTACCGATTCCACCACCCGGGCACAAAGAAAAAAAGGGAGATTCCTCCCTCAATGCTTAGAGCGGATGACGAGACTCGAACCCGCGACCCTCACCTTGGCAAGGTGATGCTCTACCAACTGAGCTACATCCGCAATTATGTTTTCCTGAACGGACTGCAAAGATAAGCACCAAATTTATTTTTGCAAGTGTGGCTTTATATTTTTTCAGAAATAATATTGGGATAATGTCTGTCAGAATTTATAAAACTCAAAAAATTTGCTCATGCGTTCTATAATCATATCCCCCAAATATACATAAGTAGCAATAAGGATAAATTCCCCTAGCATTATACCCAAAATCAATTTTCCATATTTCATCTTTATTATTCCTCCGGCGTATGCCACAGTGTCGGTGGGGACTGCAGGGAATATTGACCATATAAGCACATACAAGAATGACCACTTACCCATTAGTACCTTCTTGATTTTTGGTATCTGCTTAGGGAATTTTGTTTCCAAATACTTAGAAAAACCCAGTGTGTCGGAGTAGAAATACAGCATAGTAGAAGAAAATAATACGCCCGAAAGTGATAGTATGAGCACTTCAAATCTATGGTGCGGAAATAATACCAATCCTGATAATACAAAAGGAGTACTCGGCATGAGAAAAAATCCCCGTATCATAGAGCATAAGAAGTAAGTAATCCAAAGGTGATGCGAATATCTTTGAATATAAAAAGATATGTTTTCTGGTGAGAAAGTATCGGGATGTATGACGAAAATAAGAAATAAATAGAGGATGGCGGCTACCCAAATAGCATAAAATCCATTTTTTGCAATCTTCACATAAGTCACAACGATACAAAATTATTGAAAATCATTGCTTTGCATTTTAATTTTTTTATACTTTATCAATAAGTTATGTTGAATAGTATTATTTTTTTGCCAATGGAATAATAGATAGTCCTTATTTTGTGTTATAAATGATATGAAAAAACTTCTTCTCTTGGGCATACTAATTGTCGCAGCTTGCAAGAAAGAATTGCAAGAAGCCCCCTTGCATTTTACATTACAGCTTACCAGCAAGGAAAAAAATATTACTATGGATAGCGTATATGCCATGATAGATGGCAGAAATTACAATATACGTAAGTTTAAAATATATCTATCAGATTTTCAATTTGTTGACAATATGTCTCGGATTCAAAAATTCGATACTGTATTCTTATTAGAGCATACATCTTCTTTTGAACTACCGCTGGCAAAAGGAAATTACCGGCAAATGACCTTTCATATAGGCATAGACTCAGTTACCAATAATACCATCAATCCTTTGTTGTTGCCGGATAGTCATCCACTAAGTTTGGTTCAGGAGATGTTTTGGGATATGACAAGGTATAGATTCGTGTTTTGGGAAGGAAGTTTTAATAATAGTTTTACAGGTATTGGCAGTCCTAACGCCCCTTATAGCTTCCACTTGGGTAGGGATGTAGCATATAGAAGCGTTACCCTTAATGGGAGCTATGCCCTTGATGACCATAATACATTATTATTGGACATAAACAAAATGATGTACAATACTTCCGATACGCTGAGTTTTACGACTACGTTCAGCAACCACTCTAATGATAGTGAGATGGCTGAAGCTAAAATATTGATGGACAACCTTTCCGAAGCTTTTAGTCTGAAATAATGAAAAAACTCATTGTAGTAATAATTGTTGCTGTATACTTGGTAGGAGCATGTAAAAAGGAAGTCGAAGATGCTAATACGCCCACGCCCTATGCTGTCCCCTATATTGCCAACTTCAGAGCATTTCCTGTTACTGCCGACAATCCACTTACGGAAGAAGGAGTGGCACTAGGACATAAGCTGTTTTTTGATCCCATACTATCCTTGGATAATACGCTTGCTTGTGCTGGATGTCACCAGCCTGAGCATGGCTTTGCCGATCCTCGTAAGGTGAGCTTAGGCGTGGGCGGAACGCCAGGCAGGAGGCAGGCTATGCCTATCCTCAATATGGCGTGGCACCAACGTTTCTTCTGGGACGGTAGAGATAGCACATTGCAGAGTCAAGCCAAGCGCCCAGTGCCGGATACTACAGAGATGCATTTGCCGTGGGAACAGGCTTTAATACGATTGAATGGTAGTAGTACCTACATGGATTTGTTTAAAAATGCTTTTGCGGTGAATACCATTACACAATTAGAGGTTACGAAAGCACTTGAGCAATATCAGAAAGCATTAATCGTATATAATTCTCCTTTCGACAGATATCAGCGTAAGGAGGCAGCGTTATCGCAGAGTGAGCTCAGGGGTATGCAAATCTTCAATACAGAAAAAGGAGATTGCTTTCACTGCCATACGGCACAACCTGCGGAGACTTTTGTATCTCCGGCAAAGTTATTTGCCAATAATGGTTTAGACGAATATGAAAACCTAGAAGACTTTCACGACAAAGGTCTGGGTGCTGTTACTGGAATACTTGTTGATAATGGTAAGTTCAAAATACCTACGTTGCGCAATCTGGCATTCACAGCACCTTATATGCATGACGGTAGATTTGCCACACTTGACGATGTAATAGCTAATTACGATCTAGGGCCCAAGCAGTCACCATCCCTAGAGCCCATAATGCTTGCAGATGCCAATAAAAGGGTATTGCTATATGGTCGTTATGGATTGGGTCTGACGGAACAAGATAAGGAAGATCTCAAAGCATTTCTGCTTTCTATGACAGATTCTACCGTACTTAGTAATCCACTTTTCAAGAAGCCTAAGCCTTGATTATTTTTTTGCTGATAAGCATATCATCTATATAAAAAGTAATAAGGTATATGCCTAAAGGTAAGGTGCTGATATCTATAGAATTGTTTTGGAGCGTATGGCTTTGTAAAGTTTGCCCGAAAGTATTGCTTATGGCATAGGGTGTGTTTTGTTGTATTCCTTGGACAAATACTGTGGCTGATGTCGGGTTGGGATAGATAGAAATCTGACTTTCCCAATAACTTTTGTTGGACAAAGGTCTTTCGGTAGGAGGGGCGGGAGAGTAGAAGTAAACGCCGCCGCTAAAAGAGCCAACAAGGCATTCCTTTTTACCATCGTGGGTAAGGTCTCCAAAAGTTGTAAACTGTCTGTATCCCAAATAGTTGGGTAGTAATTGCTTGCTCGTAGCTGTAATTTTGGTGGTAATATTTGCAGCAATATTACTGTAAAAGTAGAGCGTATCCAGAACACTTCCCGTAAAGAGGTCGGCTTTGCCGTCGCCATCAAAATCGGTAATGGTGGGAGACGAGTAGCCGTAAGGTATAAGTGGTGTTCTTGTTGAAATTTTACCTAAGCTATCTGTAATATATTGGTATTGCAACGTTGTAAAGTCACTGCAAGTATAGTAGTTGATATTGCCATTCCGTTCTCCAATGATAAGATCTTTCTTACCATCCATATCGAGGTCTGCCCAGTAGGGTGTGGCATCCTGCCCCACATCAATTTTTACATTTCCTGCATCTTTGACATTGCCTTTCGGCACAAATGTTCCCTCCCGATTTTGATAGCATATAAGCGTGCCATCTTGCAAGCCAAGTACCAAGTCTTCGTCACTGTCGTTGTCATAATCTCCGGATGAAATACTCAGATTGGTTACATTCAAATCTTTAATACTTAGAAAATTAGAATCAATTAAGCTAAAAACAGGATACGTCAGATCTCCTATGTTTTTGAAGTATATTACCTGTGCCGGCTCTGTGCTGCCACTCATGCGTATGCCACCATTAGCGATAAGGAGGTCTTTTAGTCCATCGCCATCTACATCGGCTATACAGGGTTTTGCCCATTCTCCAAAGTCTAGCATATTGTCAGTAAGGTAATTCTTCTGTGTGAATTCCAGTAAGAGGGAGTCTCCACTTTTATTTCGGTAAAACCAAAGATTATGTACATTGTCGCCACCTACGCCATCAAAGGGACTTACCAAAAGATCTTTGTTGCCATCCTGATTGATATCCAATACAAAAGGCGAAGGGAAATAATTCAAAGAGACAGGGACGTCGTAAGAAGGATAGTGTATATTCTGTTCCACGAATGATGCCAAGGGTGATGTACTGCCATTTTTTAGGTAATTGATAATATTCAAAGATATATCGCCTAAAAGTACATCTAAGCTGCCGTCGCCATTGATGTCTGCCACCTCATTGGCAGAACCTACATGCAGCGTTTTCATCTCCCTATGTGTGGGTGCATCGGAGCAGGTATCTTTTAATATCACTTCTACATTCAACCCCGTTTCTAATATCAAGCCCCAGCAAGGATGATAAAATTCAAAGAACATACTGTCACAGGGCAATGACAGCTCTTGCTGTAAGTTCTCATAATATTGGAAATTGGTGCCTCCTACATTGAAAGTAATATAATCTAGGTCGCTGTCGCCATTTACATCTACAAATGAAGGTTTGTCAATATTGGTAGCATATACGTTGATAGTGCTGGTGCCGGAGGAATAATAAGCTCCTTTTTGTTTTTTTGTGAAATGTAGGGTGTCAGCGACAAAGATGCCTGTATATACATCAAATTCTCCAAGCTCGCCATAAGTGAATAGGTCTGCGATGCCATCACAGCTATAGTCTTTACATATCATCCAGCTATTGGGAATAGGAAAATATTTGGCATATTCAGGTCGGAAAGCATATAGCGGAGGTATTCCTATCTCGGCTATATTAATAAAGGTGAGCACCTTGTTTTCAGATTTTTCATATATAGCTAAATCTATTTTGGTGTCGTTGTTCAAATCTACAAGTTGTGGCTGTGCACTGTTCAATCCCCCTGTCCAAGGGTTTTGAAGATATTGTCCATTTACTTTTACAGGAATATAGGGAACATATTTTAGGATGGATTGACCTTGCAACATTACGATAGTACAAGACATAAGCATATAAATGCAGATATGGACAATCTTTGTCATGAATTTTCAACTATAAAGTTCCACAATTTTTGTGCGTTTCTTTCGTCGCTGAACATTAGCATTAGTTTATTATTAATATGGGGAGTGATTTCCCCTTTGGATATATTTTCTATTATTTTGGGGACGGAACTCCATGTGTCATACGTAATGACGCTAGATTCCCAAGGGAAATCCTCAGCCATAGCAGATGAAGTTATGATATATTGCGCAGTAAATAGAGATTGGATTAACTTCAATTTGATACCTGTAGGTTGCGCTACCGGTAATACATGAATGGCAGATGTTTGCAAAAGCTTCTGCATTTCTGTATCTGAAGGATTGGCGATATATTGGATGTCAGTATTATTATTTTGCGGTGGCAATGAATCTGCATTTTTGCCAGCAATAATGATGGGTAACTTGATATTATCTGCTATGGATAATATATTATGGGCGGCAATTCTATTTTCTTGAATCTCAAAATTGCCATGAAAAAGAATTTTTAGCTCAGGTGCCTTTTGAGTATTTGTATCCATGCCGTGGAAAGGAAATACTGTGGTTTTCTTTGTTTTAGTATAAATTTCTTTTTCATCGTGAGGTGATATAAAAATAAGTCCTGCGGCATGATTTACTATTCTTTCATAGCTTCTTATTTTATTTTTTTCAATAAGGAAATATAGCTTCTTAAAAATATTTTCTTCTATTGTGTATAGGTAGTCATAGTAAATCTGTTCTATATTATGCATCCTTATGAAGCAAGGAATTTTTGCAGATTGCAATATTGGTAAGGAATGGGTACTGTGTATTCCTTCCATGAGTACGGGAGCCGGACTTTCCATAATATTGTGGATGAGTACATCACTGTCTCTGCTTTTTACTATAAAAGGTAATAGGCTTAGGTGTTGCGTAAAATGTATATTTCTATTGTAGTAGAATACCTGTTTGCAATATTTATTTATTTCATCTTGTGGCTGCTTTCCTCTATAAAGAAAAATGTGTAAGGTGATTTCTATGCCTATTTGGTGCAGTGCTTTTATTTTATACCAAATATCAATAATTCCACCATAATGAGCAGGGTAAGGACAGTCAAAAGCGATGATGTGTAATTGATTAGATGCGGTCATATATCGCTAGAAGTTTTTTGGATTCTTCATTCCAGTTCCATTGTGTTATCGCTTTAGCACAATTGGCTTGCAGTAAAGCATATCTATCTGAGTCCTGTAGTAGTGCTTGAATTTGATGGGCAAGCTCTACGGAATCCAGGTGGTTTACTAAGATGGCTACCTCATAGTCCTGATTGAGGCTTTTATATTCTGGAAAGTCCATACATAGCTGTGGAACACCACATTGTACATAGTCAAAAAATTTGTTGGCAAGGGAATAATAGTAGCTCAATCCTTTATTTTCCAGTAAGTTGAAGCCTATATAAGCATTTTTTGTAAGTTGGTATAATTCATCGGGAGGAAGTTTTCCTAAGAAGCGGATTTTATTTTCTACTTTATGTTCTGTTGCCAAATTTTTGAGTTCCGCTTCAATATCGCCACCACCGGCAATATACAGGGGGATATTTTGGATATAGGTCATCGCTATGATGAGCGATTCCAGACCTCTGCCTATATTCAAAGCACCCTGATAAAGTAGAAAAGGGGCATCTTTTTTAGTAGTAAGAACATCGCTTCTGATTTCCGGCATATTTCTGATAAGGCTACAAGAGTAGTGATATTTTTTTTCATAAAAATCGGCAATACCCTTGCTCACCGTGTAGCAGCTATCTATATTTTGGAAAGATATTTTTTCTATGGCAAGCCAAAATTTTTTCATCAGTGGGCGGTGTACAATTTCGGGACTTTCGGGATAAAGTTCGTGTGCATCATAGACCAGTGCAATTTTTTTTATTCTTTTTATAAAAATGCCGGGTAATATAGTGTCTAAGTCCACGGCGCAAAGGATGTCGCAAGGATGAGTGAGCAGAAACAGGCAAATTCTAATATTTATCCATGCAAAAAGCAGGAAGCCGTTGCGGAAAGGATTGCTTAGCAACACCACGTTGTAAGGTCTGTCGTCAAAATTGTGAGGATGTTCTATTTTTCTGCCCAAGACTGTTATATCATATCCTGCTGCATGTAGGCTATTTGCAATGCGAGCAATGCGCTGATCATACAGCACATCGTTGCTTACCGTGATGATGATTTTTTTAGACAAGAGCTATAGAATGATTATCGTTAAGCAGAATTCTCTTTTCATCCGACAAGATACGCAGAATATGCAAAATCTTTTGTTGCTCTGTTGTAGGGAATTCCGTCAGTATATCTTTTACATCTTTATTGCCACGCTTAAGTATAGAAATTATGGCATCTGCAATAGTGGCATAACCCTGACTATTATAGCTGTTTTTGAACTCCATACAATGATCGCAAATGCCACAGGGAAAGGCATCTTTTTCGCCAAAGTAAGAACATATCATCTGTTGGCGACATGTCTGTGGCTCTAGGATGTAGTGTTTTACCGCATCGAGTTGTGAGGTATAGTTTTTTTTTCGCTCCCGCAAAAACGCCATGTCTATGCGTAAGTTGTCGTTACTTATACGCTCTTCGGTGAAGGTAACCTTAGGACTGTCGGACGAGGGAATGTAGTACAGTATTTTCAGGCGGTGCAGTGTCTGCAATAGTATTTTTGCCTTGTCTAAGGATATATGTAGCTTGTTGGCTATAAGCTTTTCATTGATTTTTTGGTATGTATCCAATATGCCACCATAGTTGCGCAATAAAAATTTGATAATAGGCTCATACTCGGGATGTTCTACTTGAAATTTGTATAATGAGAAATTGTCTTGCAAAAACATCAAGCGTGAGGGCAGGTGAAAAGATTCGCTGAATGCTATATAGCCACCTTCTTCTAAGATTCTTAGCGCATGATAAGTGGGTAGGGCTTCTAAATGGAATTGATGACAGAAGCGATATAATTCAAATTCAAAAGTGCTAAACTTGCCGCTGCCAATAGCTACATTACAATAGTTGCCTAGGGCATTGTAAATTTTTTTTATAGTTTCTAGAGGAGGGAAGTGTATATCTATAGCCTCATATAGCCATGTAATGTCATCGGGATGATATAGGGTGAGGGCATACGAGGGCTTTTGATCTCTGCCGGCTCTGCCGGCTTCTTGGTAGTAGGCTTCCAAGGACTCTGGTAGGTCATAGTGTACGACAAGGCGTACATCGGGCTTGTCTATACCCATGCCAAAGGCATTGGTACAGCACATCACCTGCGTGCGATTAGCTATCCAATCTTCTTGTCGCTGTTGTCGTTCTGCGTGGGGTAGGCCTGCATGATAATAGGAGGCTTTGATATGATGTTGTGATAGGAAATCTGCTATTTCCTTAGTTTTCTGCCTACTTCGAACATATATAAGTTGGCTGCCCTTTATTTTTTTTACTGCATCTAAGAGCTTCGGCATCTTTACATCGGCAATGCGGCATATAAAACTCAACTGGGGTCTTGAAAATGACTTGTTAAAGACCTTGTGCTTACGAAGATGTAACTGCTTAATTATATCCTCTTGCACCAGTGGCGTAGCAGATGCCGTAAGTGCTATCACAGGGATGCTCGGATGAATGCCTCGGAATGTGGCAATATTTCTATAACTGGGACGAAAGTCATGTCCCCACTGTGAAATGCAGTGCGCCTCATCTACAGCTAGTAAACATACATGCAAATGGCGTAGTTTTTGTAAAAAAGTCTCACTTTGGAGTCGCTCAGGCGAGATGTAAAGAAACTTATAGTATCCTAATTCAGCATTGTTGAGCATGATTTCTATCTCGGTACTGCTGAGACCGCTGAAGAGTGCTGCAGCCTTGATGTTTCGGTCTTTAAGCTGCCTCACCTGGTCGCGCATGAGTGCCACCAAAGGAGAGATGACTATACATATACCATCCATCAGCATGGCAGGCACCTGAAAGCACAAGGACTTTCCGCCACCCGTAGGAAGGAGTGCCAATGTGTCGTCGCCATTGACCACACTATCTATGATGAATTCCTGTGGGTGGCGGAAAGCCGGATAACCCCAATACTGTGCTAATATATCGTATTTGTCTGCCATTATAGTGACCAGTCTATGGGTATTTGTCCAGAGGAGGATAGAAGGCTGTTGGCCGTAGAGAAGTGCTTGCAGCCAAAGAATCCATTGTAGGCAGAGAACGGAGAGGGGTGCGCTGCCTTCAGAATATGATGCCTCTTGCTATCAATTAGTACCGCCTTATCTTGGGCATATTTACCCCATAGAAAAAAAATGATGCCTTCACGTTGCTCCGACAGCTTTAGTATGACAGCATTAGTAAACTCTTCCCACCCTCTACGCTGATGGGATGCCGCCTGATGGGCTTCTACAGTGAGTATGGCGTTGAGCAAAAATACGCCCTGTAGTGTCCATGCGCTGAGGTTGCCATGACTAGGTATCTCAAAACCTATGTCGTCATGCATTTCTTTGTAGATATTTACTAGAGATGGTGGGGGCTTCACGCCATGAGGTACAGAGAAGCATAGACCGTGTGCTTGCCCACGTCCATGGTAGGGGTCTTGTCCCAGTATGACTACTTTTACTTGCGAGAAGGGGGTACTGTCAAAGGCATTGAAGATAAGATTCCCAGGAGGAAATATGCTCTTGCCTGCCTGCCGTTCTTCCTGCAAGAAGTGTCGCAACTCCCTAAAATAGGGCTTTTGAAAATCTTCCCACATTACGGATTTCCACTCTTCGTTTATATTTGGGTTAATTGTTTCCATTTTGGCAATGAAATTAAATAAATCTCTTATTTTTGCACCACTTTTTTAAGAAAAGGTCGCATAGCTCAGCTGGATAGAGCAACTGCCTTCTAAGCAGTCGGTCAGAGGTTCGAATCCTCTTGCGATCACCAAAGGCACGCAAGTGCCTTTTTTTATTGGGAGGAAGTGTCATTCCGAACGCAGTGAGGAGTCTCAATTAGGAATATCACCGAAACAGGAATGAGAGTTCTCCTCCTTGCGCCTCGTCGTCGAGATGGCGTGGGAGGATCTAGTCGCTTCGACGACAAAACCATAAAAGAAAATGCAACCTTGTATATGCCTACTAATCCCTTAAATGTAGTATCGCTCTTAATTATACTAAATCTTTGATATAGCATATTGAGCATAGTTAATGCTCCTTGTTTAATTTTTTGGCATAATGAAGTTGTAAAGTACAAGGAGTAATTTCATTTCCCTATGTTGGTATAGGTACAAATGCTTCGTGATAGATATTGGTGTGGTAGCCGATATAATTTTTCCCAGAAAGGATAATTGCAGGGATATTAATATCTAAAATATCTAATATGGAGACTTTTCTGTGATAGGGATTCATGGTTCCTCCGGGTGCTCCGGCATTTGCATTAGGATTCCACTGAAATTTGGCATCTACAAGTGTGCCTCTAGGATACATGATACTGGGGCGACCCTTTCCTCTGATATCCAAAATGGCGGGATGTTTTAATCCCAACATGTGCCCATATTCATGGGCACATGTTGTAGCACCTTTTTCGATATTGCGTACCATAAAATACCCTGTATTGCACAAAATTTTATCTACAAAAGATACTTCCAACTTCGAGTATTCTTCTATGCGTATGTAGTTGTCTCGTAGTGAGGTGCTAGTCTCTATGGTAGTTCTGGAGATATCCGTGCGTATACTACCTCTTATTCGAAAGCGCACTTGATAATACTTGCCAT
Source organism: Chitinophagales bacterium (assembly GCA_044227665.1). Classification (GTDB taxonomy): domain Bacteria; phylum Bacteroidota; class Bacteroidia; order Chitinophagales; family JADIYW01; genus JBGAWK01. Next base: position 29,730 of record JBGAWK010000018.1, on the reverse strand, counting down.
AGAGATGTATTGTTACATTAGGGGTGTTCCACATCTCTGCAATCTCCTCTATGACGATATCACAAATCTCCTGTGTAGCAAAGTTTCCGTAAAAAATAAAATTGGAGTGCACGACTATCATCTGTTCTGTCGGCAATATTTCTATTTCTCCCATATCCTATGATTTTAGTTGGTATTATCTTCAATAATCTGCAGAATGCCATTAGCCCAGGCATTACTGTCATTCACGCAAGACACCTTCTCCAAAGTGTCGCCGCCAAAGCTCTGAAATTCGTGTTTGTATTCCTCAGCTATTTCATATAGGGTTTCGAGGCAGTCGGCAGTGAAAGCGGGACATACAGTAAGTATGCGCTTTGTTCCCTGCCGTGCCAACCTTTCCAATACTTCCGCAGTATAAGGTTGTATCCACTCCTCCTTGCCTAATCGGGACTGGAAACAATTAGAGTACCGGTCTTCTGAGAGTCCTAGTTGCGCTACAATTGCTTTGGTAGTATGCATACAGTGCGCTTTGTAGCACCTGCGATTTATTTCCGTGATTACCTCACAACATTGTGGCAATTCCATGCAGTGATGACCACTGGGATCTCCTTTGCGGATATGTCTTACCGGTACGCCATGATAGCTGAATAGAATATGGTCAAATGCCTGTAGGTCGAATTTGCATATTTCGTCACACAATGCCGATATATAGGCAGGATGTGCATAATAATCCAGGATTTTTGTCACTGGTATATTGGGGGCAATTTTTTTAATACACTTATCTACCGCTACAAATGCCGTCTCGGTGCAACTGGAAGAATACTGTGGATATAATGGGAAAACGATAATCTTTTTCACCTTCTTTTGCAACAAGGTCTCAATGGCATGAGGTATGGATGGCTCTTGATACCGCATGGCAAGAGCGACCTCATATTTTCCTACAGCAAGATGCTGTACTTTATGCGCCAAAGAGGTGCCGTAATACATCAGCGGGGAACCTTTGTCTTTGTCCCATATCTTGCGATAGCTGGCGGCAGAATTTTTGTATCGCTTGGGGACAATAACAGCGCGAACTAAGAGCTGACGGAAGAGCCACGGGTAGTCTATAACATATTTATCTAAAAGAAATTGTTTTAAGTATCGTTTCACATCCGCATCATCTGGGCTGGCAGGAGTTCCTAAGTTTATCAGTAACAAGCCTATTTCTGCACTCATAAGTTACCTCCTTCTTCTGTTGAAAACCTGTATCCTACACCTCTCACAGAAAGGAAATATCTAGGATTTTTTGGGTCTTCTTCAAATACCTTTCTGAAGTTCATGATAAAATTATCTATAGTACGTGTAGAGGGAAATACATCGTAACCCCACACAAATTTGAGGATATCATTTCTCGACACCACCTCATTACGGCGCTCTATGAGCAAATGCAGAAGGTCGCACTCTTTTTTGGTAAGATCAATATTTCCGGCTCTACCTCTTGCTTTATATTGTGAAAAGTGGATTTCCATATTATCCCAAGTATAGACATCCGTACTTGCTATATTGTTTTCTATTTTATTTCTTCTAAGCAAATTTTTTACTCTAAGTAAAAATTCTTCCAGATGGAAAGGTTTGGTGATATAATCGTCGGCACCTTTCCGCAAGCCACGCACCTTGTCATCGGCACTATCTTTGGCCGTAAGCATGAGAATAGGCGTATCTATATTATGGAGTCTTATCTTCTCACATACCTCAAAACCATCAATTTCGGGTACCATCACATCTAGTATATATAAATGATATACTGCCGAAAAAGCTTTTTTTAATGCTTCTTGTCCTGTAATGGCAGTATCTACTTCATAGTGTTCACATTCGAGATTGAGTTTTACCACATCTCTAATGTTTTTTTCATCCTCTAAGAGTAAAATCCTATACATGCGTAAGGGGCAAAGATATTACGAACTCCTTTCTGTTGCCATATTGTTCCAGAAATATTTGTCCTTTGTGGGAAATCACCACTTTTTTTACTAGATACAGCCCCAAGCCCACGCCTTTCTCCGTCCTTACAGACTCATCGCCGATTCTATAAAACTTTTCGAAGATTTTAGATTTTTCGATTTCGGGAATCATTTTACCACTATCACTAACAGTCAATATTACTTGATTGTGTTTACAGGTTAATCTAATACTAATAATACTTCCTTCGGGGCTATATTTAACGGCATTTTCTAAAAGATTCATCAGCGCATTACGGAGCATTAATTCATCGCCGTATAGGTGGATGTTTTCTTGTATCTGACTCTCAAAATCGTGTAAACCCCACCAGCTGCGGGCATCATTACAGGCTGTTTCTACCATAGCAGAACAATCGAATTCAGATTTGTAAAGACTGAAATTCGGTTGCTCAATTTTTGCTGCCAATAAAATATTTTCTACCATCTTCTTGAGCCTGTCTAGATCTTGCAAACTATTGTTTAAGAGCAAGCTACGCTGTTCTTCTTGAAGGCTTCTTTTTAGTAAGGTCTGAATATTTAATTGTGCTGCTGCTAATGGGGACTTGAGTTCATGTGTAATAGACAGCATAAAATTTTGCTGTTGTTGTGCTATGGCGAGTTCTTTTTTTAGATTTTTTCTGATAAAAAAAATACCAATTAGCAATAAAAAAATAAACGTAGAGCCTTCACCGATAATCATCAATTGCTGTCGGCGATGTTCTTCAATCAATGTAGTGGGGATAGGTTTTCCAGATTCACTAAGGCTGCTTTTTTTAGAATTATAATATTTATCATTTACGCTAAAAAGGAGAATCCACCACCACAGAAATATTGTGAGAATATATACAGACAGGACATAGAACAAGGCTAATTTTTTCTTTATGATATTTTGAAAAAAAGTGTTCATGCAAGCTCAAAGTTAGAGCTTTATAAATAATTGAAGTTTAATATTTACAGAAAACTATTCCTAGGGTCATTATGTACTTTTGTAGTATGGGTGACCTAATATCCAATATTGCAGCATTACAAAAAGTATTTTCCGGAGATATTTATACCGATTACGCCACACTGGTGTTATATAGCACCGATGCTTCGGTGTATAAGGAGATGCCTAAGGCGGTGGTACTGCCTAAGACGGAAGACGATGTAATTGCACTAGTAAAATTTGCTAAAGACAATGCCACCTTTCTCATACCTCGTACCGCAGGGACTTCTCTTGGTGGGCAGGTAGTAGGCAGTGGTATTATAGTAGATTTTTCTAAATATTTCAATAAGATATTAGATATCAATACGGAAGAAAAATGGGTGTGGGTACAGCCAGGTGTAATACGTGATGACCTTAATAAGTTTTTAGCGCCATACGGCTTCCTATTCGCCCCCGAGACTTCTACTGCCAACCGTGCGATGATAGGCGGTATGGTGGGGAATAATTCCTGTGGCACCAATTCCATAGTATATGGCACTACACGTCAGCATGTCATAGAAACGCACAATATACTCAGCGATGGCAACAAAGTTGTATTTTCAGCATTGGGACAAGAGACACCTGCTACCATGAGATATAAACCAGGTGTAGAAGGCAATGTCTATGGCTTCATAGATGCTAAACTATCTGATATCAACGTCAGAAAAAATATTGTAGAGAAATATCCCAAATCCACTATTCATCGCCGAAACACTGGATATGCGCTGGATGAGCTATGCAAAATGCATCCTTATACAGAAGGTGGAATGCCCTTCAATCTCAATGCACTACTCTGTGGTGCGGAAGGTACGCTAGCCTTAACTACAGCTATAAAACTAAATATAGTACCCCTCCCACCTAAAGAGAAAGTGGTAGTGGCAGTACATTTTACCTCTATTCAAGAGAGCTTACATGCCGTAGTATGTGCTATGGAACACCATCCTACCGCCTGTGAACTTATAGACAAAATTATTTTGGACTGCACTAAGGAGAATATAGAACAAAGCAAAAATAGAAGTTTTATAGAAGGAGACCCAGAAGCAGTGTTGTGTATAGAATTCCATGATGCTGAGAAAGACGGTGTTTATGCCAAAGCACAAGCCCTTATTTCAGATTTTCAAGGAAATGGTTACGGCTATCACTATCCTATTATTTATGGTGCTGAAACTAAAAAAATATGGGATCTGCGCAAGGCAGGATTGGGACTATTGGCAAATATTCCTGGTGACAGAAAAGCAGTAGCCAATATCGAAGATACAGCTGTAGATGTAAAAGAATTGCCGGCATATATCGCCGACTTTACTGCCATGATGCAACGCTATAACCAGCAGTCGGTGTATTATGCACATGCTGGTGCTGGAGAGTTGCACCTCCGCCCTATACTGGATCTCAAAGACAGCAATGACAGGAAGATGTTCCGAAAGATAGCCGAAGAAACGGCACTGCTAGTAAAAAAATATAAGGGATCTCTTAGTGGTGAACATGGGGATGGAAGGGTGCGGGGAGAATTTGTACCGTGGATGATAGGGGACGAAAATTACCAATTACTCAGAGCCCTAAAGGCTACATTTGATCCTTGCCATATCTTCAACCCCGGCAAGATTACAGATACCCCACCTATGGACAAGTATTTGCGTTATGATGAGGGTCAGCATACGCATGAGTACCCTGAAACGGTATTCGACTTCAGTAATTATGGCGGCATACTGAGAATGGCAGAGAAGTGCAATGGCTCAGGAGACTGTAGGAAGACTCACCTTTCTGGAGGAACATTATGCCCAAGCTATATGGCCACACATGATGAGAAGGACACCACCCGCGCACGTGCCAATATGCTGCGCACGCTTCTTACCAAGCCCCAAAAAATCAATGCTTTTGACAGCAAAGAAGCTAAAGAGGTACTAGACTTATGTATCTCATGTAAGGGATGTACCAATGAATGTCCTTCCAATGTAGATATGTCAACGTTGAAAGCTGAATTTACCTACCAATACCATAAGGAGCATTCCCCAAGTCTGCGGTCTTTGGTCTTTGGTCATATTGGGAACTTGAGTAAAGTCGCTATGGTCATGCCAAAAGTTGCAAATTTTTTCTTAGAAAATAGATTCACATCCACGCTTCTAAAAAAAATCCTTTCCGTAGCTTCCGAACGCCAGATACCTACCTATCATACTGAAACACTTATAGATTGGTGGCGGAAACATCACAAAATATATGCTAAAGACAGCAACACGACAGTACTCCTCTTCTCTGATGAATTTACAAACTATAATGACGTTACTGTAGGCATTACAGCGTGCAAATTGCTGTACAAGCTGGGCTATAACGTCCAAATAATTACACATAAAGAGAGTGGCAGAGCTATGCTATCCAAAGGCTTAGTAGCAGAGGCGCAAGATTGTGCTATTGCAAACGTTGTTCTATTTAAAGATATTGTCACCAAAGAAATGCCACTTTTAGGGATAGAGCCTTCCGCTATCCTCACCTTTCGTGATGAGTATTTGCGGCTAGTGCCTGCATCATTGCAGGAAGATGCCAAAGCTATAGCAAAAAATACTTTTACCATAGAAGAATTTTTATATCAAAAAATATCTGAAGGTGTAATTCATCCCTTATTTACTGAGGAAAATAAAAAGGTGTTACTGCATGGTCATTGTCATCAGAAAGCACTAAGCAATGTGTCCTCTACGGCATTTCTGTTGTCCTTACCCAAAAATTTTACAGTAGAAACCATTGTTTCTGGCTGTTGTGGTATGGCAGGCTCTTTTGGATATGAGCAGGAACACTTCCAAGTATCCAAGTCCATAAGCGAACTAGTACTAGTCCCAAAAGTCAGAAGTGAGGCAGACCACAACTGTATCGTTGCAGCTCCAGGAACAAGCTGCCGCCATCAGATTTATGATTTCGCTGACAAAGCTGCCTTACATCCCATTGAAGTACTGTATAGCGCACTGCAATGATAGGATATAGACAGGTATTTAAAAAAATAATATTTGTTTTTCCGCAAAAAACATACTTTAGTATCGTAAAGTAATATAAAAAGATGCAAAGCTTCCAGAGTAATGCCGTAAAGTTTATTGTGAAAACTTTTCATAGGTCTCTATTTATTCATAAGACAGATACTGAATTACATCGCGCCGGCTTTGAAAATATTGCCAAAATTACAAAGTTTCCACGTTTTGTCACCAAGCAAGCCGATACAATAGAAGGCATCCCTGCCATGTGGTTCAGACCCGATAATGCTAAAGAGGGGAGGGTAATATTATACCTTCACGGTGGGGCCTATGTCATAGGCTCCTATAATACACATCAGGCTTTGATAGCCCGAATAGCAAGATCCTGTGGCTACAATGCCTTAGCTGTCAACTATAGGAAAGCCCCAGAAAATCCATTTCCTGCTGCCGTAGAAGATGCCTATGCTGTATACGTTTATTTGCTATCACAAGGCTACAAGAAAATTTTTATCATGGGAGATTCTGCTGGTGGGGGGCTTGCCTTGGCTACGGCAATAACGGCAAAGCAAAATAATATTAAGTTACCTACAGGACTTGTACTTCTATCGCCATGGACAGATCTCACTATAAGTGGGGATAGTGTACGTACCAAGAAAAACATAGATCCTTTGATTCCTGCGGAGTTGTTGGAGGTGTTTGCCAAAAAATATTATGGAGATGGAGATCCCAAGAATCCATTAATATCTCCATTATTTGCTGATTATCACGACTTTCCTCCTACACTGATACAAGTAGGAAGCCACGAAGTATTGCTAGATGACGCCACACGGCTGGCACGACGTATGCAAGACAAAGGGGTGCATGTAGAGCTGGAGATATGGGACAAGATGATGCATGTATGGCATTTTATGGCAGGAATAATTCCCGAAGGCAATAGAGCTATTGATAAAATTGGCGACTTCGTACATCGCCATCATGACCTCACCGAAGCCGAAACTAAAACAGCATTGCACCTAGAGGTGTATTAGTGTAACGCAGATGTAGTATGGCTGGCTTAATAATAGGGTCAAATGAGATTAAAGGACAATAAATTGACATTTGCTCTTTTGGAGAATATTAGTTTTTATATTTTTTACTTCTTGTAATGGCAAAATTAGAGGTAGCGCAGAAAATACACCCCATAAACAGCATACAAATAAAATCAACTTTGATAATTGTGAAAAACACAATCTTTAAACCCAGACACTAGCAATAACATTTTTGCTCGGTTTTGCTTTTAAACTAGTAATAATAAAAAAATGAGGATAAAATGAAAAGAGTAACGGGAATAGGAGGGGTATTTTTTAAGTGTGAAGACCCAAAGTCTATGAAAGAATGGTATAAAAAACATTTGGGGTTAGACACAGATCAATATGGGACGAGTTTTGAATGGAGACAAGGCGATGATCCTACGAAGTATGGATTTACGCAATGGAGTCCTTTTGCCGAAAAGACAAAATATTTTGAACCTTCGACAAAAGACTTTATGATAAATTACAGAGTCGAAAATTTGGAGTTGCTTGTTGAGGAATTAAAAAAAGAAGGAGTTACAATAGTTGACAATATTGAAGTATTTGATTACGGTAAATTTGTTCATATCTTAGACATTGAAGGAAACAAAATTGAACTTTGGGAGCCTAAAGACATTGAATATAATAAAATTGTTGGTGGGCGAACAAAATGATACATAGATACAAGACAGAAAACACAGCTACCAAATAAGCTATTGCATACCTTTTAATTATTAAATCTAAAGGGATGACGTTTTCTAGTTCTCGTTATCATCTACTTATTGCGATATACAATTCTTCGTAAAATGTCAGCGGTGGAATGTGAACTAGTCTAGATTCCGCTCTTCCTTTGGAATGAATAAATTCCGCTACTTCGTACAAATTTAGTGACCACCATCTGTGAACCATGAACTAAAATGAGACCTTTTCTTGCAGTCGAGGTAATGATGTTGCTATCTTCTCCTTTCTCTGTGCTGGCTACTATGATATTTGTCATGGATTATATAGTTGGTATAAGGAAATAGAAAGAACGCTATTCATATAGATTTTATTCATTATTTTAGCAGTAAAGATGAGACATAAAGAGTCAATGAAATTTAACTTGCGTTATATTACTTATATAGTATTATCGAGTAGCCTTATTTTTGCTTGTCAAAAAGACCCTGAAACATTAAGTACGGAAGCTACTTGCGATACAAATGGTGCATTGGCAAGATGTCTGATGCCCAAATTCGATTCTACATATTATATAGAACAGGGTGTAAAGTATTTTCTTACAATGCAATCGGATATTCCGCCAAGTGTACAACCTAATTATTCTGATTTGGTGATTCGCTATGAGTGGCCTCCTTGGCTGTTGCTCACAGGGTATCGTAAAAAATTCCTTATCCAGTCAGATATATTACTAAAGTTGAATCCTACGAAATACGACACGATAGATTGCCGCTTCTTTAAGGAACAACCATTTTGTCGTTGCCATGTAGTATTTGATTATAGCGGTGAAAAATGCCCAATTTATGAAGAGTTTGTTTTCAACAATCAAGGGCAAATAACTTTCATTGAAGCCTGGTCAGACTATGAATCTACATTGCCTAAAGGCATGAATTCTGGTGATGACGGCATCTGGGACGAAGATGAATATTGGGCAAAGCAAGAAGATGTGTACAGATTGTCTTCCAAAATTCCGGGCTTGGGTAGCCCCGATGGGAAAATAGCACTACATACTATATATATGCAGAATGCTGTAAAAGAAGATAGCATTATAGCAGATTTAGCAAATAGGCTGAACAATCCTGTAAGTACCTATATTCAATATGTATTGACTCATCGCGAAGAATTGGCGCACGGATGTGAGCCGCCAGTAGGAGATATTTATCCCTATTATATGCCTTAGCCCCGATTATTTTATAATATTCTGTACAATTTCGTCTAAGTGTACAGGCTTTATTTCCTGAGGAATAAACTTACAGATAATATGCCTCACATAATAGGCATGATTAATTTACCTTTGATTAACAAACTATACCTCTTTTTTAATATCATGTAAATATTTACATTGCAGTAACCCAAAATTTATCAAAATTCAATTTAATCTTGAATTTTCAATAACTATAAATATTTGCATTCTGGGCAGTTGGAGACATACCTTTGTCTCATTATTTTTAACCAATAAAAAAGAAATTATGACATTTCAAGAAAAAATCCAAGATGCTGTAAATTCCTTAGTAGAAGAAACTAAAGTGAATTACGAAAAAACTCGCGAGCAAGTTGTTGACTCTTACAACAAAGCTGTAGCTGAATTGAAAGATGAGTTTGAAACTCAGAAAGTGTCTTTCTCTTCTTACAAAGAAAGATTGACAGGCAAAAATTTTGAAGTTAAAAACTTGCCTAATGCAGTGAAAGAAGAAGTTGAATTTTTTAGCAATGAGTTCAAGACTGTTCTTAGCCGTAATGTAGAAAGAGCTAAAAAAGTGATGACTGCTCCGGTAGAAGAAGTAAAAGCAACAGTAGAGAAAGTTAAAAAATCTACTACTAAAAAGGCAGAAAAAGTTGCCGACAAAGTTGAAGCGTAATAGCTACATTTATTTTGGTTAAAAAGAGGCACCACAGAAGAGTGCCTCTTTTTTTTGCTTATCTTTTTGTTGTTACCAAATTGTTACTACCCACATTCGTGTTTATTATATCTCCTAAGCATAAACATTAGATGTCGTAATTTTATTCTCTAAATATTTTCTTATGAAAATCCTAAATAATCTGACCAATGCTGAATTGATAGCTTTGGGGAAAGAAAAGCAAGAATACTATACCCATGCACTCCCTTTTGCAAGCAGTTACTTTGATAATATTTTTAATCCAGATTTGCTAAGGGCTGTAATTGCAGAATTTCCCAAGATTGGCGATACTAAAGACGATATTCAGTATGCCAATCCCAACGAAGTAAAGTTGGCTACAAAAGGGGAACAAAGATTTGGCCCCAATACCCTTGCCTTAGTACATTATATGAACTCGCAACCTTTTTTGGAATTCCTACAAAACCTTACCGGTATAAAGGAAACACTTATACCAGATCCCTATTTTGAAGGAGGAGGGTTTCACGAAATAAAACCCGGAGGGTATCTCAAGATGCACGTGGACTTCCATAAACACAAGCTTACGAAGCTCGATAGAAGGGTGAATGTATTAATTTATCTCAATGAAGATTGGGAAGAAGAATATGGAGGACACTTCGAGCTATGGGAAAAAGATATGAGCAAGTGTGTAACTAAGATCTTACCTGTATTTAATAGGATGGCGATGTTTTCCACTACCGATTACTCTTGGCATGGTCTTCCAGATCCGCTTACTTGCCCTCCCGACAGAAGCCGTCGTTCTGTTGCCCTATATTATTATACCAATGGTCGTCCAGAAAATGAAGTAAACTTAGGCGATAAAAGCCGTATCACTACAACTTTTGCTACACGCAAAGGACAGGATTCCGGCAAAATGAAAATTTTTAACAGCCTTGTCAATTTTGCTAATGACTTGCTGCCACCTATCTTAGTAAAAGCTATCAAAAAATTTAGGAATACCTAAGTATTTACGCATCATTGTCGGGCAAAGCTATTTATTCGGCGCAAGCTTTCTTCTTTACCTAAGAGAACCATGATGTCAAAAATATGTGGACCTCCTTGTTCTCCTGTCAGTGCCATTCTGAGTAGTGGAAATACTTCTCCCAACTTTATCTGGTTGTCGCTAAGATATTCTTTTATAATCCCCTCTGTATGATGGGCCTCAAATGATGGGCTGTCGTGGAGTAACGTAGCTATAGCTTGTAAATACTTTGAAGATTCGGGTTTCCATTTTTTTTGCATAAAAACTTCGTCATAAGATGGTGGGGCAGTGAAAATATAATTTCCTATATGTAAGAAATCAGTGAGGAAAGTTACCCGCTCCTTAAATAATTCCACGTATTGCAGCAAGAAGTTGTCATCAATTTCGGGATGTAATACTAAGAAATCACTCTTGATGAGTGAAAGTATATCTTCCGTAGGCATAGACTTTATATGCTGCTGATTGAACCACTTTGCTTTTTCAAAGTCGAATTTTGCACCATGCTTACTTACCTTTTCTATAGAAAAAGAGTCTATAAGTTCTTGTAATGAGAATATTTCCTGTTCTGTACCAGGATTCCAGCCCAAGAATGCTAACATATTTATAAATGCATCGGGGACAAAGCCACGCTCCTTATAGCCATGTGAGAGCTCTCCGCTTTCAGGATTTGCCCAATTGAGGGGAAATACAGGGAATCCCAACCTGTCGCCATCGCGCTTGCTGAGCTTGCCATGACCATCGGGTTTCAAGATGAGAGGAAGATGAGCAAATTCAGGCATATCATTCTCCCAGCCCATAAAGCGATATAATAATACGTGTATAGGCGTGGAGGATAGCCACTCTTCTCCGCGTATCACATGGGTGATACCCATGAGCTTATCATCCACTATATTGGCAAAGTGGTAGGTAGGCATTCCATCAGACTTGAACATCACTTTGTCATCCAACTGCGCTGTGTCAAACTGCACAGTACCACGTATGGTATCCTCAAAAGTTACAGTTTCATCAGTAGGTATTTTTATTCTTACAACATAATGTTCACCACTATCTATCCTTTCTTTCACTTCATTTGCACTTAGTGTGAGAGAATTCTTCATATACATACGTGTAAGGGAATTGTAGCCTTGTACATCTGCATGTTCTGTTTTTATGCGCTCACGCATCGCCTCCAATTCTTCGGTAGTATCGAAAGCAATGTAGGCATTGCCGGAATCTAAAAGCTGCTGTATGTATTTTTGATATATATCTTTGCGATCCGACTGCCTGTAAGAGCCATAGTCGCCGCCTTGTACAATACCTTCATCTGGAACGATACCTGCCCATGCTAATGCATCCATAATGTATTCTTCAGCACCCGGAACATAGCGATGTCTATCCGTATCTTCGATACGCAACAAAAATGTTCCCTCATGCTGCTTAGCCCACAAATAATTATATAATGCCGTACGCACACCTCCTAAGTGTAGAGGGCCTGTAGGACTCGGTGCAAACCTTACTCTGATTTTCTTCATGCCAGGCAAAGATAATACGCTCTCCTCCAGATTAGAAACTATAAGACATTAAAGAAAAAGATAAGTTTTGGCTTTGGGAATATTTGATGTGAATTCTTAGATATAAGGACAATTTTCATCGTATTATTGCATAAGGGATGAGAAATATTAAGATATATCATGGCGCATGGATTATTGCTCTATGTCTTATAGCTATTTCTTCTGGAATTCAAGTATGGATGGATAAAGGCAATTTCTTGGATATTGCACGATTTGTCATAGAAGAACATATCTCACAGCAGCAGGAATTAGCAACAGAATTTTATGCTTCCACCGCTTCGGAATTCAAAAATAATGAGAGACAAGATTTTTCTTCACTCTTAAAAGACAGCAGAACATTAGAGAAGGAGGGTGTTTCTGTATTTGTTTTTGACAATTCCGACTCTCTATACTTTTGGAGTAGCCAGAAAGTAAAAATAGATAATCCTCAGTATTTTTTTAATAATAACTCCCAATTTATTAAAATTCACAATCGCTACTATACAGTATTTAAATATACCTATCCTAATGGATATAAAGGAATTGCATTGGGTCTTATCTATCAAAAATATCCCTATTCTAACCAGTTTTTTCAGCAGGGATTTGTTTTTAACAGACATTTGCTTTTCAATACAGGTATCCTCAGCAATGCGGATAATCACAATGTATTTAAAAATATTTATTTGAATGGCAATGAGGTATTATTTAGTATTATTCCCTATAGCTTTTCAGGAAATTTTGGATTTTATTTTATATTCTTAATTTATCTCGTAGGTATGTTGTTCTTTTTTTATGGGACGGCAACTTATGTCAAAATTTTGTTGGAAAGTGGAGCGCATAAACAAAGTATTATTACCATCTTTTGCATGATTTTAATAGCAGAAGTACTCTTCATCTTGTTACGCTATCAATTTGGCACTCAAAGCAAAATATTTTCTCCCCATATCTATGCGTCTAGATTTTTTGGCGGGGATTTAGCCAGTATGTTCTTACATATTACCCTACTGTTTTGGGTAGTATCTATTATTTATAAATATTTTGTAAATAGAATCCATCTTAATACCAAATTCAAAGCTGTTTTAGGAGCTATAGTGGTAGGACTATTATATAATGTCCTTGTCTTGCTGCATAGGAGTTTAGTATTGGATTCTACATTATCATTTGCTATATATGATGTCGCTAATATTAATTTCTACCTTATAATAGTATTGGCGGCAACGGGCTTGGCTCTTACCACATTTTACTATATTATATTTATTGTATATCAAGGCATCTCAAATAAAAAGCTTTTTTGGATACCGCTACTCATTACGGCAAGCATAAGCTTAACTGTACAGTTTTTATGGATAAAAAATGATTTTATACTATATGTATTTCTATTGCTGTGGCTAGTATTGTTGTGCTTGATTATCCATGAAGAAGCACAGAAATATCAGGAAAAATACAGCTATTGGCTGCTTACAAGGATGCTCACGGTAGGAGCATTTGCGTTTTTTTCTGCTATACTTTTTTATAATATTTCCGTAAGTAAGGAAGAAGATAACAACAGACTGTTGTTAAAAGAACTAGCATCCGAACGAGATTTTGCCACGGAATTTTCTTTGATAGAGGTCGCCAATAAAATCAATAACGATAAAAGGCTGTCGTACTATTTTCAGCACCCTTATATGGTGGGAAAAAAATCCGACAAAGATTTTAATATAGCCTTTTTTAAATCTTTTAATGACGAATATGATGTAGCCACATTTTTATACAATACCTATAAGATGCCTGTAAAAGGCAGTTATAGAAAGACACTTTCTTACTATGAACAACTAATAAGCAGAAGCAGTACCCAGCAGATAGATTCAGGGGTATATTATACCCCTATAAGCAAGGAAGGAGAGAAGTATGTGATATTTGAGCCTATAATCAAAGACAGCATAGATACTTTAGGTTTTTTTGTAGCCATTTTCAAGCCGGAATTTATCAATACTTTTAGTGCCTATCCTACCTTGTTGAAGCCCGACAAATCTGCCTTTGATGAGGATTTTGTAATCAATTCTTATGCCGTATATGGCAATGGCATACTGGCATATAATAAAGGTATGTATGTCTATCCCAATGTATTTAGTTTCAAACGCAATAAAGACAGTAAATTTGTAGTAGATTACCAAAATAACTACAAGCATTATATATATAGCAAAAAAGATAAGCAAGTAGTATATTCTGTAGAAGAAATTAGTAATCTATCAAAAATCAGTATATTTTCATATCTGTTTTTGTTCTACGTACTTTTACTATTCCTTTCTGATACGTTGAACCAATTACATGCGTTTTGGCAATATTATTTCACAAAAAGAGCACCACAATCCGACTCTTTACAGATGCAAATAGAGCTATCAATTATCTCAATAGTATTATTGTCTTTGGCAGTATTAAGTGTCATGGGCCTATTCTATTTGCGCTATCAATATGCCGAAAACCACGCCAAAAAAGTAAAAACCCAAGTAAGTAAATTTATAAGCCTTATACACTTAGATTATGACAGGTTATACCCTGAATTTGGCAGCGCTACGTTTGAATATCTATATCGCAATGAATTGAAGAGCCGCGCTGCTATAGAAGATTTTGACATAAATATTTATAATACGGCGGGAGATTTGGAATATACTACCCGACCGGAAATTTTTAATCTTCATTTTTTTTCTAATAAAATAAATCCTTATGCTTATCAAGCACTATATCATATAAAATCGTATCAATACTCCGCTACCGAGGAGCTGGACAAGCTAAAATATCAGTCTGAATACATTGCATTTACAGACGACAATAAGAAGGTGCTGGGCTATTTCAACTTCCCGTATTTCGGCAAGCTAGCAGAGCAAAAAAAGGATATATCCGTATTTTTGGTAGCACTTATCAATGTATATGTAATCATGCTTTTGATGGCAGTATATGCTTCAGTTTATATAGGGAGAAGGATAACCAAACCCTTGGAGATAATAAAGAAACACATCTCTGAATTTAGATTTGGCAAAGAATATTCACCCATAGAATGGCATACGAATGATGAAATAAAGCTCTTGGTAGATCAATACAATGTCACACTTGCCATACTTGCTGAAAGTGCAGATAAATTGGCAAAGTCAGAAAGAGAAAGTGCTTGGCGTGAAATGGCAAAACAGGTGGCACATGAAATTAAAAACCCGCTTACGCCCATGAAGCTAAGTATTCAACTGCTACAACGAAAGCTGCTTTCCGACGATACTGAGGAGGTGCGAGATTTTGCCAAGACCATGTCTGTAAGATTAATAGAGCAAATTGATGCCCTCACAGATATAGCCACGGCATTTTCTGACTTTGCCAAGATGCCACAAGGTACGGATGAGAAAGTGCGGATAAAAGATGTAGTGCTGGCTGCTGCGGAAGTATTTATGCAGCAAGAAGATATAAAAATACACATACAAAACGCTGTTCCTGATGTGTGGGTGTGGGGCGATAGAGGACAATTGGTGAGGGTATATAACAACCTTATTAAAAATGCGATGCAGGCACTTACAGATGTTGTAGACGCTACTATAGATATCCGTATTTATATAAAAGATACCGCTGTCATAGTTGCTATCAAGGATAACGGCATAGGTATAGATGCAGACAAAAAATCCCATATTTTTGAACCCAACTTTACCACCAAGTCATCAGGGTCAGGATTAGGACTAGCCATGTCCAAGAGCATTATAGAACAATGTCGTGGCATGATATGGTTCGAGAACAATATACCCAAAGGAACAATATTTTATACACAATTACCGATATATGATTACAAGAACTAAATCTTCAGAATTATTTGCTACCGCAAAAACTTTGATGCCAGGAGGTGTAAACTCTCCCGTCAGAGCCTTTAAGTCCGTTTCTGGCGACCCTATATTTTTCAAGAAAGGTAAGGGTAGCAGGCTATGGGACGAAGATAATAACAGCTATATAGACTATTGCTGTTCTTGGGGGCCACTTATCTGTGGTCATGCCCATCCTGATATCGTCAGTGCCATATATGATACAGTTGCATTGGGGACGAGTTTTGGGGCACCTACAGCATTAGAAAATGAACTGGCATCACTTATTATCAATAATCATCGCTACATCGAGATGATACGCTTTGTAAGCTCTGGTACAGAAGCGGTCATGTCTGCATTGCGCTTGGCAAGAGGCGTAACTGGAAAAAATAAGATTATAAAATTTGAAGGCTGTTACCATGGGCATGTAGATAGTATGTTGGTGAAGGCAGGCTCTGGCTTAGTAACATTTGGAGAGTCGTCATCGGCAGGAGTACCATCTGCTTATGCGCAGGAGACCCTAGTGCTTCCCCTTCATGATATTGAGATATTGGAAGAGACATTGCGAACACAGTGCGATGCTATAGCTGCCGTGATAATAGAACCCATACCTGCCAATAATGGGCTGTTGCTTCAAGGAAAAGAATATTTGTCTGCCCTTAGGAAATTATGTACAGAAAACAAGATATTACTGATTTTTGATGAAGTTATCTCAGGATTTAGAGTGGGATTTGAAGGTGCTGCGGGTTATTATGGCATAGCCCCAGATATTATCACCTTTGGTAAGATTATAGGAGGAGGTATGCCCGTAGGCGCCTATGCCGCCTCAAAAGAAATCATGTCCCATATTTCTCCGCTAGGTGCCGTATATCAGGCAGGAACACTATCTGGAAACCCCGTAGCCATGGCAGCAGGAATAGCACAGCTGAAAAGATGCCTGCACCCCGAATTTTATGCGGAGCTAGAAAAGAAAACAAATTATCTTGTCACTTCTATACTTGAGGGTATAGCTAGTGATACACCCATAAGGGTATTCCATATAGGGTCAATATTTTGGATAGCCTTTACGCATGAAGATTCTATTCAGTCGGCAGGAGCTATAGTCCCAGATTCTATGCAATATTTCAAACAATTATATACCTATCTTTTACATCATGGTATTTACTTAGGTCCTTCGGGATACGAAGTAGGCTTTGTTTCTGAAGCACATACCTATGAGGATTTGAAATATACGGCACAGCACTTTATTGAAGGGATAAGCACATTGCATTTTTAAGATCTTTTTTCATATATTTAGGATATGAAAAAATATTTTTTGCTTCTCCTGATATTATTTAGTGAGCTGCAAGCATACGGAGGTGATTGTGGAGATAGATATGGCAATATCATAGTTGCCGATTCTGTACTCATTACTAAGGATATATGGTATGGTAGAAGTAAAAATAGTGATGGGTCATGGAAAGATTTGTACCTCGATTTTTATCAACCCTATAATGACAGTCTTATAGATAGACCTTTGTTATTATTCATGCATGGTGGTTCATTTCTCAATGGTGATAAGAATATGCAAGAAGCTTACTATCCTTGCTATGAGATGGCACGTAGAGGTTATACGGCCGCCTCTCTGTCATACAGAATAGAGGCAAATCCATTAAATCTTATTTCTCCAGAAAAAATGATAAAGGCAGTGATGCGTGCTGTACAGGATGCTAAGGCAGGGATACGATATTTTTATCGCATTGCTAAAGATAGTAGTAATGTGTATGGTATAGATACCAACCAAATATTTATGGGCGGATGTTCTGCAGGAGCACTTGCAGCGATGCATGCCGTATATATGGACAATATAGAAGAGCTAGAGCCGGAATTTCGTCAGTATGTCAATCAGCTAGGCGGCATAGAAGGCAATAGTGGGAGTGTTGGTTATTCCTCGCGAGTAAAGGGAGTAGTACAGATAAGTGGTGCCCTTCGAGATAAGCACTATCTCGATGACAATAAAGACATTCCTATGGTCTCCGTTCATAACAATACAGATTTATCTGTGCCATCTCGATATGGAAGACCCTATTTTATACCTACGCTACCCATAGTATGCGGAAGTATAAAATTGCATGAGTATGCTATGGAAATAGGAATGGACAATCCACTATATATTGTTCCAGGCGTAGGACATGTACCATACAAAAGTAATGATGACGGTACACCTGTACAACCGATATACGACAGTACTATGACGATGATAGCAAATTTTATGCATAAGTACGTGATATGTGATGCCGTATCTACGCCCATAAAAAATTATCTTCAATATATACCGGCAAGAATATATCCTAACCCCGTAATAGATAATATTACTATAGAAATTAATGACCTGCGTAAGCAATTGCTCGTAAATATTATAGATACAGAAGGTAGAATGGTACTTACAAGTCCTATACAAAATAATATTTCTTCCATAAATGCCACAGTATTACCCAAAGGAATATATAAAGTTATTCTGACTGACTATAGTAATAAGATATATTACTCATCCTCAATAATTGTTCAATAAATA
Source organism: Chitinophagales bacterium (assembly GCA_044227665.1). Classification (GTDB taxonomy): domain Bacteria; phylum Bacteroidota; class Bacteroidia; order Chitinophagales; family JADIYW01; genus JBGAWK01. The sequence goes on along the minus strand of JBGAWK010000018.1, from coordinate 11,322 downwards.
TGTATTTTATATGAATTTTTTGAATATTTATGATGAAGAAAATATATGTATTATACTTGCAAGGTATATTTGGTACTAACTACAATCACAGTAAATGGGGGTCGCCAAAAAGAAAAATGACAAAATTCATGTTTTAATCATAGCAGATGGTCAGTATGCGGAGATGATAGAGGGGCTCAAAAAACATGATTTTAAGGTCAAAAAAATGGATAGCTTCCAAAATATTATAGGACAGACAGTACAATTCAATGCCGATATAATTATAATAGGGAAATCGTATAATTCTAAATTAGATGGCATAGAATTATGTAGTGATATACGCAAAAATCCACAGACAAAAACTATCCCCATAATCTTCATTGCGGAGTCTTCAGAGGAATATCTCCAATTAGCGGCTTACGAGGCAGGATGCGATGAATATGTAATTTATCCACTTAAAAACAAGTTATTAAAAGCAAAGATTTATGCTATTGTCAATAGATACGTTCCCAGTATAGATATAGCGGAACATACGATACTGAAATTTGGACATATAGAGATTGACGAAGAAGAAGTGATGGCTTACAAAAAAGGCGAAGCCCTGGAGCTATCAAAAAAGGAATTTCAATTGCTCATGCTTTTGACTACAAAGCCTGGCAAGGTTTTTAGAAGAAATACTATCCTTACTAAAGTTTGGGGCGACGATATCATTGTGGGTGACAGAAATATAGATACACATATTAAAAAGCTACGCAAAAAAATAGGCAAAGACCATATTCAAACTGTAAGAGGTATAGGTTACAAATTTCAAATGTAGGTACTATCCTTCTTGTCTCTAATACAATGATAAGTTACAATTTCTTATAATTTTATTCGTTGTAGAATAATTAGATCTTCTGGCAAGAGAATTGATATATTTACGACATATATATTTTTATGAAAATAAAGACTTTTTTATCTGTATTAGGATTATCCCTCGTAGTTTTTTCGGTATCCGCTACGTCCTATAGACCGGATTCAAAAGTTACAGAGGTTACCGTATATCGCCAGATGGCAAAAGAAACACGTAGCGTAAGCTTGTCCGTAGCCGAAGGTACTCATGAGATTGTACTCTCCGAAGTCTCTCCCATGTTGGATATCAACACCTTACAAGTTTATACCAAAGGAGGTATTGCCCTGCTATCTGCTACTACACGTGTCAATTATCTTTCAAAATCAAAGGAAGATTTACGATTAGAATCTTGGCGCGATAGTGTCAAAGTCCTCAATGAAAAACTGGAATGGCTTAAAGAACAACGCAGCGTATATGAAGGAGAATTAGCGGTGATAAACAAAAATACTACCTTGGGAAGTGCCGAAGAGTCTTTAAAAGTATCTGACATCTCAATATTGGCGGATATATACAGAGAGCGTAGTATGCAAATACGAGAGAAGATTTTTAACATTAAAAAACAAGAGAAAGATGGTGCTGAAAAAGTTGCCAACCTCAATCGCCAAATTCAGGAAAACGCCTCAATGTCCAAGCCCATAACTGAATTAGTGCTAGTAGTGGAAGCAAAGTCTGCCGTGCAGGCCACGCTCAAGTGTAGCTATCTAGTAAGTGGCGCAGGATGGACACCTATCTATGAAATCAAAGCTAAAGGTAACGAGCAAAATGTATCGTGGCTGTACAAGGCTAATATACATCAAAGTACAGGCTATGATTGGAAAGACGTAAAATTGACAGTATCTACAGGTATGCCCTCTCAAAATAATGAACGTCCTATCTTGAATCCTCTCTATGTGGATTTTTATACGCCAATATTATATGAGAAATATGAGATGAAGTCTTCGGCTCCGGTTCAGATGATGCAGCGCAATATAGCTATGGATGTGGCACGAGCCGACGATGATGGTGTTTTTGAACCCGGATTTGTCCCTGAGGCTATAGGCGTAACTGCTCAGGAAGGCACGGTAAACGTAGAATATGCTATAGATAAAACACAGGAAATCCAAGCCAACAATAAAGACAATATGGTCGCTATTGATGCCTATACTATGCCTGCGACATTTGTACATCATGCTGTTCCCAAAAAAGATAAAGCGGCCTACCTGCTTGCAAAGATTACAGGGTGGAATCAGTATAATTTGTTGCCAGGGAAAGCGAATATTTTCTTTGATGATATGTACGTAGGGCAGTCCACAATACAACCACAAGTAACTGCCGATACCTTGCTGGTGTCATTAGGCAAAGACGAAAATGTAATGGTAAAGCGTACCATGCTCAATGAATACGGCAGCACTAAGTCTATAGGTAATACCAAAAGAGTGACTTATGCTTATGAACTACTAATAAAAAATAATAAAAATATTCCTGTACGATTAGAAATTTTGGATCAGATACCTATATCTCAAAATAAAGAGATACTTGTAGAAGTTGAAGACATTTCTAATGCACAGTATTCCGCTGAGTACGGCAAACTACTTTGGGATTTGAATCTCAAAGCTGGCGAGACGCGCAAGCTAAAAATCATATACACCATAAAATATCCTGAAGACAAGCAGATTATAGAGAAAAATTAAGACTTAGATTTGGGTATAAAATATTTTCTTACGCCCACACTTACGCCTACAGGCTGGATGAACGTACTGAAGGTATGCTTTAGTTTCGTATTTACAGACCATTTCTCTATATCTAGGGTGTAGCCTATGCCACCTATGCCGCAGTCTATGCTTATGTCTTCCTTAGGGAAAAATATAAGCCCCGGTTCAGCACCAAAGCTGAATGAAAATTGTTTCTGATATTTGAGTTGGTTTTTGCGTACACCTTCGATATTCTGTTTATCTACAACTTTGATATAACTTAATATTTGAGGCTCTATATAAAATCCAAATTTCTCTGAAATCATAAAATATCTTCTACTGCTTAGCTGGAATTGTAAGAACATTTTGTTGTAAATATATCTTTTCTTGTCCTGTAGATTGATATAATTGAGATAGTTATATACCTGTCCGTAACTAGCATGTAAAGACCATTTTTGGTTGAACATGAAGCCCACATTGGGCTTGAAAGCCATAGTAAAAGTGGCGGCATCAGATTCATCATTTTTCAGGGAAAAGCCGATATTACCACTACCACCTAAAATCACAGATGGGGTAGGAGGTTGCGCAACGAGAATAGCAGGTGATAATACGCAGAGTATTGCCATAATCTTTTTCATAATGCATAGTATAGGTTACTACAAATATAGCATATATATGGATACAAGTATCCAATTTGAAATAGCATAAAAAAAGCCCCAAGCATTGCTTGGGGCTTTTTTTATGCATTATAATAATATACTAAAATTTGATAGGGAAGCCTATTTTCAACCAACTGTTTCCTAAGTATCCAAATTCCGCAGATACACCGAAACGCTCTACGAAATAGTATCTAAGTCCTAATCCTGAACCCCAAGTAAAGTAATTATCTTTATAATCATTAACAACATTGTCATTATATTTCAATTTACCAAGATTATAACCCAATCCTAATCCCCAATAAATATCGAGTTTGTCAGCTTTTAGGTCTTTGCTAACTTTGTCGTCAATCAATTGCCAAAAATGAAATAGACCGCGAGCACCTACACCTATACCTGTGTATCTTGCATCCGAGTCAAATTTCCTAGTATAAAAACTTGCCCAAGGCCCTACGCTTGCATAGTCATGAAGATTAAAATCTACATTTAGGTTGATAGGCAAACCAAAGCCCCTCGCACCTGCAGCATAATAGCCATAAGAACCTAAGCCAATGCTAGGAGTAATAACTACATTGCCCTTCTCAGAAGCTTGCGCTTGTACTAAACCCTGGGTTGCAATACAAGCAATCATGATAAAAAATATTTTTTTCATATAATTGAATTTTATATGCAACAAAGTTAACCCTTTTTAAGATATGAATGTATAATAATTTAGGATAAATATTACATAATTACTTTCTCAATGCAGAAAGTGCACCTACAGCAAATAATGTGGCATACGCAGGCCAAGGAATAGACCCTGTAGCTGCTAATATGCAGCCACTCAATATGCAAAAACCACCAAAAACCACATTTTGCAATCCTTCCATAGGCGTTCTTGCGCTTTGTTTTTCATACAGGTTATTCTCCGTCCTCTTGAGTAATTCCATCATCAACATGGGTAATCTAGTAATGATATCCAGCATCTCAGGTGCATTTTGCAAGGTATTTTTTAGGAATTCTACAGGATTTACTTCTTCAAGAACCAACTTTCTTATGTGTTTTTTAGATATTTTCTGTATATCTATACCCGGAAGGATTACATTGCCTACACCCTCGAAGGTGACGATAGCTTTTACCATAAGTACCATCTCTAGTGGGTAGTACATGTGGTGTTTTGCACCTATGACAGTAGATTCAAAGATGAGCTGCCCTAGAGAGAAATCATTAAAATTAGGGTTCCGTATCCAACGGTTTGCCATCTGAACAAACTCTTTTCTAAAACCTTCGGGGTTGCCACCTTTGCCTGCCTTTGCCAAGTTTAGCATATATCTCGCTGCGCTATCTGCCTCGCCCATGACCAAGCTATTGTAGTAATACAGCATATTCTTACGCGTATTCTCTTCAAAACGTCCCACCATCCCTAAATCTATAAATGCACAACGCCCACCTTCAAGGATAATTAAATTTCCAGGGTGTAAATCTGCGTGGAAGAACCCATCATGATATAGCATTTTGATTATAGAAAATGCTCCTAGATCTACCGCCTTCTCTTTTTCTTCTTGCGTTAATACCTTGGCGGCATTGGCATCGGGCTTCAGACCTTTCAGGAATTCCATCACCAACATATTCTCATTGGAATACTGCCTAAAAATTTTAGGGAATACTACATCGGGATATTTAGTAAAATTAGAAGCAAATAATTCTGCATTATCGGCTTCCAATCGGAAATCCACTTCTTTATTGGTATAATCACAGAACTCCGTAAACATATTTTTGGGCTGCAAGTGAGGGACTATAAGCTCCATGACACCGCCAATAAATTTGATAATTTTAGAGTCCGTCCTTATCAGCTCCCTAGTGCCTGGCTTCAATAGCTTGATGACCACAGTTTCGCCTGTGCGAAGTATGCCTCTATGTGCCTGCGCAATGGATGCTGACCCCAAAGGTTTTTCTTCGAGTTGTGAAAATGCTCTATGTAGTGGCATACCGAGATTGTCTTCTACAATTTCTGCATAGCGTTCGTAAGGTAGTGCCGGAAGCGTATCCAATAATTTTTTTAATTCATTTGTAATATTTTCGGGTAAGATATCCTCTCTTAGTGATAATATCTGACCTAGCTTGATGTATGTAGCGCCAAGCATCTCCAGCCTCCTCCTGAGTTGTACAGAAAAGGGCTGCTTTATCAATTTCTTATTTACAAAAGGCCAGTGTAGCCACAGAAAGAGCTTTAAAAAGGTATAGCGTATTTTTCTTTTAGCTCTAATTTCCCTCCTATGGCGCAGATAGGCGAATCCGCCACCTATCGCAAGTCCTAAGAGATGCCTATTTGTAATGAAAAATCTTACAAATAATGAACTGGGTTTCTTTTCTTGATGCCCTAAAAATAAGAAAAAATGTTGTTTTTACTAAAAATTAGTATAACTTTTGATTTTAATAGAGTTCTTCTTTAGATAAAAGATAAACGCTTTCCTATTTTAGTTTAAATGAATAAGACTATTAATGTATAATAAACTAAATATAAGATATTTGTAAACATCTTATATCTAAATATTGTTAGGTGAAAATAAATTATAATGAGTTCACTTTAAAGTAAAACATATTATATTTGACATCTATAATAAAAAAACACATATAAGCGTATGGTAAGATGATTTACACTCTATTCAACTTATGCAAAAGAAATATATTTTTTACGATACTTATCGTAATTATCTTTGATTCATGTCAGGGAAGTGATAGCTATTTGCCAGAAAATAATGATGAGACATATATCCGTGAAAAAGTAGAAGATTATGATCCGACTATAATTACAGATAAAATTAATGAAGTTGATAAAGAAAATTCCACAAAAGAATTGGTGTTTGACTGTGATAACCCTATAATAAAAGTAGAGGGAGTAATCATCAAAGAAGATGAACAATTCAATGATTTTAATTCTAAAAATATATCTATTCCCATCTACTATTTAAGGCTATTCAGAACTTGCAAAATACATTGTAATGATAAAGGACAGAATAAGGTCTATAAGAATGTACAATCCTTGCAGGTAATTATGGATGGTAAGATTGATAAAAGCAAGCTTATAGGTAAAAAAGTAATAATTACCGGTCAGTTATTTGGGGCCTCTACCTCATTTCACAAAACTCCTGTATTAATTTCTGCCAAATCCTTCGAAAATTTGTAGCTTTGCAGCCCTTATGTCTGAGACTATACTTACAGAAATCCAACGTAGGAAAACATTTGCTATAATTAGCCACCCCGATGCCGGAAAAACCACATTGACAGAGAAATTTCTTCTGTATGGCGGTGCGATACAGACTGCGGGAGCTGTAAAATCCAATAAGATAAAGAAAGGTGCTACCTCTGATTTTATGGATATAGAACGTCAGAGAGGGATATCTGTAGCTACCTCTGTCATGACTTTTGAATATCATGATGTATTGGTAAATCTATTGGATACGCCAGGACATAAGGACTTTGCCGAGGATACTTATCGTACCCTTACTGCCGTAGATAGTGTAATCTTAGTGGTGGATTGTGTGAAAGGGGTGGAGTTACAGACCGAGAAACTTATGGAGGTGTGTAGGATGAGAAATACGCCTGTCATCATTTTCATTAATAAAATGGATAGAGATGGTAAAGATAATTTCGACCTATTGGATGAACTAGAACAAAAACTATTTATAAAAGTTCGCCCCCTGAGTTGGCCCATCAATAAGGGGACATTTTTCAAAGGAGTATATAATTTATACGACAAACAGATTAATTTATTTAATCCCTCGGGACAGAAAATTGAATCGGAAAGTGTTACTATCCATGATATCAATGACACCTTACTCGACAATACTGTGGGAGCGCGTGATGCCGACCAGTTACGTGAAGATATAGAACTTATAGAAGGCGTATATCCGGAATTTGATGTAAATACTTACCTGTCCGGAGCGGTGGCTCCAGTATTTTTTGGTAGTGCAGTAAATAACTTTGGGGTAAGGGAACTGCTAAATACATTTATAAAAATTGCCCCTGTGCCGCGTCCTAGAAATACTCAGTCGAGAGTGGTACAGCCTATAGAGGCTAAGTTTACGGGCTTTATATTTAAGATTCACGCGAATATAGATCCTAATCACCGCAATAGAATTGCTTTTATGAGGGTGTGTTCTGGGGTTTTTGAACGTAATAAATACTACAAGCATACCCGATTACAAAAGGAATTGCGTTTCAATACACCTGCTACCTTTATGGCATCGGAACGTAATATTGTAGATGAAGCTTATCCTGGAGATGTCATAGGGCTTTATGATACAGGTAACTTCAAAATCGGTGATACGCTTACAGAGGGAGAAAAACTATTCTTCAAAGGCATTCCTAACTTTTCTCCTGAAATCTTCAGGGAGCTTATCAATACCGATCCAATGAAAACAAAACAGTTGGAGAAAGGCATAGCTCAACTTACGGAAGAAGGAGTGGCACAACTATTTACTATAGCCGCTACAGGGTCAAAAGTTATTGGCACAGTAGGCGACCTGCAATTTGATGTAATACAATACAGACTTTTACATGAATATGGAGCCTCTTGTACTTTTAAGTCATTACAGTATTTCAAAGCGTGCTGGGTAACATCAGATAATCCTGCGGATTTACAAAAATTTATAAAAAACAAAGCACAATATTTGGCTTATGACAAAGAAAAGCAGCCTGTATTCCTTGCGACTTCGGAATGGATATTGAAACTTACCATGGATGAGTACAAAACACTGGCTTTTCATACTACTTCAGAATTTGTACATGACGAAGTAGTGGCTTAACACTACTTAACTTTGTTTGCATTGTGTTAACAATACTACCTGATAACTTTACAGTAGGAAAAATTATATCCAAAATACGCTCTTGCAAAATCAGGAAAATAAAAATAGATATGAATAGATTTTTACTTTATAGCCTCTCTTTTTCATTTACAATATTGGCAACCGCCCAAAAAACTAAAATTACCGTCAAAAAAGTTCAGAATGACAACGATTCCGTTACGGTGATAGAGAAAGAAATATCATCCGAAGAGGGAGATTTTCAGGGCATACAAATGTGGGTGGACTCTGTCATTGGCGAAGCCCCCATCTTCCTACAGTCTTTTAATTTGGACGAAAATATTGCATTTGATAAGCTATTGGATTCGATATTCAACCATACGGATGAAATAAACGATTTCTTTAGAACATTTTCATTCTCTGATACCGAACAACCTTATAATAGAGGCTTCCTAGGTGTATATTTTGAAGACCAAGAGCTATCAGAGGGCAGCTATGCCGATGGTATAACTATATCTAAAGTAATTCCGCAGAGTGCCGCAGAACTTGCAGGACTGCAAGTAGGAGACATCCTCCTCCAAATAGATGACTTGCCCATACATATTATTCCTGATGCCACAAATTATATAGGCAAAAAGAAAGTGGAGGACAAGATAAAAATTATATTTCTACGCGATAATAGAACCTCAGAAACCTTCGCCGTCCTGAAAAGCAGAAGTGATTTGGGGGATATGAGCTCAGGTATGCCACTATATGACAAAATGCCTTTCTATGCAGATAAGAGTGGGTTTGTATTGGCATCATCTCAGCCCAAGCTAGGACTCCAATTGCAGAATCTAGATAGCGAAGCAATAGAAGACTTGAAGGTAAAGAATGGATACGGTGTTCAGGTAATAAAGGTAATGCCCAATTCTGCTGCTAATAAGATGGGTTTTAAGATTAATGATGTGATTACTACCATCAATAATCAAAAAGTATATAGTGCTGATGACCTGAGAAGTCAGATGGCAAAAATAGACATAGATAAGTCTGTAGACTTCGACATCGTTCGCTATGGTAAGAACAAAAAATTGTCGGGTAAAATTTCTGAATATAATAGTATCCCAAATCAAGACTAGAAGTATTTCTACTTTTCTCAATCTCGTCGTATTCCTACAAATATTCCCATAGTCTCTATCCTTTTAATTTAAATAGCTGAAACCCCAATAAAAAAAGGCATCTTGCGATGCCTTTGAGGTCGGTGGCGGATTCGAACCGCCGTACGAGCTTTTGCAGAGCTCTGCCTAGCCGCTCGGCCAACCGACCATGATTGTTTTGCGCTGCAAATGTAGTAATTTTTACATAATATTTCACTACTAGTGATTAATAATATTTTTTGGAGAAGCAAGCTATATACCACCTTTCAGCATCTTCTTTCGTAGTCCTTTGTCCGTAGCAGTATCCCCAAACCATATACCATAAGTAGCTTCTTTGAGAAAGATATCCTTGCTGCCACCACCGAGATAGTGGTCGTTTTTATAGAACGACATCCCCCGCTCTGGCGTATATACTATGTCGAAATAGTCGCCGAACTTCGTAGGCATTTTTGTCAATGTCTCTACTACATTTTGAATTTCATCTTTTATTCTTTCCTGATTATTATGTGTAGAACGCTTGAATCCTGCAAGTATAGTGTCTGCCAATAATGTATTTGTTACTAAGGGGGTAGAAATTACCATACGTACACAACGGGGGGTGTCGCCTAGGATTACTTCGGAAGGTTCATGTAGAGGTTTTTCTCCATACAATGTCATTACATAAATTTTTACAAAAAATTTTATACGTTCACCGCCACCGTTCAGGTACATGACATGGTCATCGAAAGTAAGATGTTCAGGAAAGTCGAATCCTCCAATTTTCATATATAGTTATTTGAAAGTTTATCCTATGATTATATCCAAATTTATAGCTATTTTTATTTCTATAAAAATCTTAGATGAAAAAACTTTTTTACGTATTGCTATTATTTGTCGCAGCAATGCCTGCAATATACTTCACTGCACCACAATATACACAAGAAGGGTTCAAGCATTGGTTTGCCAATATTGATGATTATACAATATTTTATAACGATACCATACATACAGACAGCATAGAAATATTGCCTACAGGTACTATAATAGCTCCGAATGCAGAAGATTTATCCTATTTGGAAAAATCCCCAACTGTAGCCTATTTAGTAATACAGAATGATAGCATCATCTTTGAAAAATACTATGATGATTATGATAAAAAATCCATATCAGGCTCATTTTCTATGGCAAAAAGTGTAGTATCCTTAGCCATTGGAAAGGCAATAGAGCAAGGGTATATCAAGGGGGTGAAGCAAAAAGTCAAAGATTTTTATCCCCAATGGAATACCAGCTTCAAGGGCTATGACATGACATTGGAAGACTTGCTCACCATGAGTGCTGGCATTAGGTGGCGTGAAATGTATGTCAATCCCTATAATATTACAACCTCGGCATATTATGGCAATGATTTGGATGGACTTTGTAAAAAAATGGAGATGGAGACACAGCCGGGAACAAGATGGGAATATCAAAGTATCTGTACTCAGATGTTAGGGATGATTCTTACAAAAAGTACCGGAAAACCAGTGGCACAATATGTAGAAGAAATCCTATGGAAGCCCCTGCAAATGGAGAATAGTGCATTGTGGAGTCGAGATAAAGAAGGAGGGCACAACAAAGCTTTCTGTTGCCTCAATGCTACTGCGCGAGACTTTTCTAAGCTGGGGATGTTGGTATTGCATAATGGAAAATATAATAGCATATCAGTGATAGACAGTGCCTATATTTATGCGGCTACACATCCTGCAAATGCACTGACCTATCGCGGCAAAAGATTGTCACACTATGGCTATCAATTTTGGATTCTCAACCACAAGGGTATGCATATACCTTATTTCTGTGGCATACTAGGTCAGCTTATATTAGTCATCCCCGAAAAGAATGCCGTAATAGTCCGCTTAGGGAAAGGTATAGGGATAAGCCTCGATGAGTACGGACATTACAAAGATGTTTATCGCTATGTGGATATCGGTATGAGATTGCTCAAATAAAGGCATCTTCAAAATGCTCATAGCGTAATTTATTACCATCCTTTACTAAGGAAATGATATCGAAACGGTATTCTCCATGCCAATTATTTCTATATATAAAATCTTCTGCCAAAAGGCGATATAAGAACTTTTTTTTCTTGTTTACAAAGCCTTCAGGCATCCCATAGTCTAGATTTCTGCGATATTTTACTTCCACAAATATCAGTTTATTGTGCATCTGTACGATAAGATCTACCTC
>JBGAWK010000017.1:0-44632 GCA_044227665.1 Chitinophagales bacterium | reverse complement strand
TATATTATACATTCCTCTTTGGAAGATTGTATTTTTTGAGAATCCGGAGGTAGGGGCATTGGCATTATTTTCTGTAAATCCTTTTACTAATAAATCCTTGGATGCCTGATCTAAGAAGAAATCGAAAGCAAAGGTAGTGGTGGCTCTAAGTAGGGAATCTATACTCTTGTATTTGATATTTCCATAATTGTATATGGTACAGTAGTCGCTAAATTTGTCGGAGAGATTGATATTTCCCGTGGCATCAATCATGCGCGTATTTACGTTGTATTTCATGATATTTCCATAGGGATACTGCCCTTTTATGGTAATAGGGTCGCCATACGTAATTACATCTAGTTCGGGACCATTCTGCAATACGCCTCCAGGCTCATACACTTTTATATCTCCCTCGCTATTCATGATATTTAAGACAGAAGGATAATGCATATAGGAAGCTTTATCTATAAATATTCCGGGATGTAAGGGTTGCTTGAATTCATTATATAGGGAATCCAATTCTATGGATGTACTCTTGGCAGAGATACTCTGCTCTACTGCAAACCATTCTGTAGTATCTTTGGGAAGGTCTAGTTTTGCGTAGCCCTTTAGTGTCAGTTCTGGTGATAGAGAAGTAAAGTGTACATCTCCTCTGTATAATATTCTTTTGTCGAGGTAATACTTTTCTTCCTCAGAGATAGTGCCCCGAGCTTTTACATAATATTTGCGCAGCGTGGCATTGCTATTTTTATATTTTTCGTCTCTATACTCCTCATAATCAGGAGCAATTTCTTCTACTTTAATTTTTTGGGTTTTATTCCCTGTGTTATATATAAGATCTCCGAAACCTTTAAAATCATTTTTACTATTTATAGAAATATGTACATTTTCTAGGTTGTGATATGCTTCTGTTACCGGCAGCACCATTTTTGCTTCATCAAAGGTGCGGAATTCTCCTGTGCTATCTAAGTTTAAGATATTTCCCTTAGGTATCACTTTTGAGTCCGCTATGAGTACATCTTGTACTCCTCTAGCTGTGAGGGTATTATCATTAAGGTTATAAAAGCATTCAATGGCAGAAAATCCAAGAGAGTCTTTTGCTGGGTCAGAAGATATAAAATAAAATTTTGAGTTTCCATAATCTTTATTTGAGAACTTTATTTCATCTTTATCGAAGTCCCAGTCTAAGTTATTGGCATTAGTAATGTACTTATAGAAAGGTAGCTTACCATACCTGTCCTTTTCATTGGATTTAAAAAAAGCTACGGACTTGTCAAAATCTACAATAAAAGAGTTATTGCGAAGATTTATGGCTACGGACTCATTGTCGGGAGTACGTATAGAAACATCAGATTCTGTGGATTCAAAAGTCTTAGCTTTGAGTTGGAATTCATTGGAAGTAAATAGTGCCTTTTTCATAGAAGCCTCGCCACTTCCAAAAAGTTTATCTTTCACATAAGTCACGCCTCCTTGTAGCTGTATCTTATCGTCGTAGAAAGAAAACTTATTATCATCAGCTACTATGGCCATGGAATCTGACTTGGGAAGCCATGTAAGCTTTGCGGCAGAGGTATATCCTTTGGGCGTGTTACCCTTGAAATCCTGTGTAAATATCACACTATCTGCTGTACCTCTATATATTTTGGGATAGAGTTCCGATTTAGTAATATGTGCAATGAAAGCAGGTCTTTGAATATTGCCCTTAGCTATGAGTCCATTATTGTCGAGATGTATTTCATCATATATTTTATTCTTATTGCCATACAATGAATATCCTTTTTCGGGTGCTTGTATTGTAAAGCCTAATGAAAGATCTTCCTGAATGCCTATTTGTGTTTCAAAGTCTTCAAAGATTCCCTGAGATATCAACTTGCCATCAAATCTCAGATTTTTAGTTTCGAAGGTATTCATACTATCAAACTGAAAAGGATATACTAAGAAATAAAAACTGTCACGTAAATATCTATCCGAGTTAGAACCACGGTCATAATATATGTATGCTGAGTCAGTACAATCGAAATAAGGATACCGCAAATTATTTTTTAATCCCGATTTATTGTCGGGCATGTCTATATATAATGTTCCGCTAATATCTTGCAATGGCGTAGATATTTCTTGCATCTGAATAGAACCGTCAGTAGCAGGTATGCCGGTACCTATAGGCACCATGATAAGCATAGAATCTATCTTATTCATCTTAAATATGAATTCATCATATTTGAAATCTAAGCGCTTGGAATAGAAGTTTACTTTTCCGGCTTGCAACCTTCCTTTTACAGAAATGCTCCTATTCTCTCCCAAAATGATAGTATCTGAGGTAGGGAATACTTCCACATTTTTGGAATTACTCATTTCTATATTTTTTACGCCATAAATTTCTATTTCTTTACTGTTGAGCTTAATTTTTCCTACTTGTTGTTTGTTTTCTGAAGCAAATTTTATGACATCGTAATCTTCTTTTTTCTTAGAAGCATTTACGTGTAATATTGTTTTATCATAGATTTTTACCATACCCTTTAATGAGTTATAATTGATATACCCATCTGCTTGGAGTGTATAAAGAAGGTTCTCTATTTGCTTTACATTATATCCTCTTCCAAACATGCCTGCCACCGTATTCACATCTACATCAAAGGTCTGATTATTGAAATAGTACTGTGCCAATGCCTGAAGTGGATCAAAATCCAACCCTATAGAATATTTGGTTTCTACTCCTTTTTTATAGTAATTAAAAGATTCAAAAAATGCGGGTTTCTCTGTGTGCACACTTAGGGGATTGATTTCTATATAGCTGCTATCAATATTCCACAATAATTGATCCGGCAACATACTTACTTTGTAAAAAGAACTATAAAATGGCATCTTAGAATAGGCTTTATTATCTCTGTTCGCTTTTACAGTGCGTGTCTTTATGTTGTATGAAAATGTAAGACCGGGATGGGAGATGAGGTCGGAAGCAAACTGCATCTTTAAATCAACTCTATCTGCTAGAATTTCTGAATAATCTTTAATCATAAATCGCGGTGCAGTAGCTATAACTACAGGCGCACCAGACTTATCGGCAATACTCAAAAATGACTCTGCTGTATCCGATGAAGCGACAAAAATATTTGTACCTTCCACATAAATCCTACCTTCTAAAGTAACTTCTTTAGAGAGATTTGTAACCCTAGACCACTCTTGAGAAAGAAAATTTGGAAAGTTAGTCTTTGTACTTTTGGACTGAGACAAATAATCTTTCAAAGCCCCCTTAAATGTTTTTTCAAAATAGGGCAGATAAGTAAGTGTAGCCTCTGGAAAATTAAGCTCCGATTTGCCAGCATCAAATACTACGGAATCTAGTTTTGCATATACTTTAGTAGTATCCAACCCATGACGACGCCAGTCCAATGTACCTCCAAATCCAATAAATGTGGAAGTCAACGGATAGAAATATCCCGAAGTATTTTTGATGATTACCGTATCTGCATCGGTATTACCGATAAGCGTCACCTTCTTGAACTCCATATAAGGACGTGCTGAATCAGTTTTCATTGTATATGTCCCTATAGCATCCCAAGAGCGGCTCTTATCATTGTACAAGCTACCGGGTCTTGCATATATATTTTCTAGATAAGTAATATAATCATTGAATTCTTTGATATTATTCTTTCTACCTGAATTCATCAATCCTTCCAAAATAGCATAATTTTTCGCTACAATTTCAGGCGCAACGGCTGTCTTATTACTATTCAATAAGAACCTTGCATAGTTATTAAAATAGGGGAAAAGTGGTATCTTTTTTGCCAACATGCTATTTGCCGTATTTTTTATGATCGCGATATTAGCATACGTATTTGTTGCAGGCAATAAAATACTATTCAATAATTGGGCTAGCTCCTTTGCATCGGGGCGATTATTGGAAGAAATATAGCTGCCATAAGCTTTTACAAATTCTATATCATCAACGGGGAATTCCTTGGGAGCTACCTGCGCATAAAGGATTTGCGATGATAGCAGGGTGAGCAGGGTAGTTATTTTTATTATTCTGAACATTTATTTTCGGTAAGTAAAATTAATATTATTTCAATTTTTTAAAGACTATACAGCACCAGTTCTCTTTTTCTATACTGCTATGTGCCACAAAATTATATGCCAATGCTGCTTCCAGAATCCTAGGCGCATCTTCCTTATAGAAACCACTAACAAATAAAAGACCATATTGATGAACTAATGCATGGAAGTAGTGAAAATGCTCCAAAATATAGTTTCTGTGAATATTTGCCAAAATGATGTCATAAGGATGCCCCACGGCATCTATATTGCCGCAATTAGCCTGAATATATTTGCAATTATTAGTATCAATATTTTCTATGGCATTTGTAAAGCACCATTCATCATTATCCAAGGCAAGGATATCTCTAGCACCCAGCATTTCGGCATATATGGCTAGAATTCCCGTGCCGCTACCGCAGTCCAAAACAGTCTTATCCTTAAACTGTACCTTATTCATCGCTGTCAACATCATGAAGGTAGTAGGATGGTGACCTGTGCCAAATGACATCTTGGGATTGACGGTGATGGTATATTTTGTAGGACTAACTTCAGTGTGAAAATCTGCTTTTATACATAAGATGTCATCAATATATAATGGGCTGAAACTGCTCTCCCATATTTCATTCCAGTTTTTATTTTCTAATGGCGTCTTTTCCAACACTTGAGACCCATAATCCGCTAGCAGGTTCTGCAATAGTTCCAAATTTTCTATACTTACATATATTTTCAATGTACCTTCCAAGAATTCGATGCCTTCGTTGTCCACCTCTGAAAGCAAAAAAGCAAAATCATCGGCATCCATGGATTCCGGTATGGTGACGGTATATACCCAAATGCTTTCAGCCATGAAATGATTGTATTATGGTAAAAAAATCTTCTGCCTTCAATGATGCGCCCCCAATAAGACCTCCATCTATATCGGAACAAGCAAATAATTCACCGGCATTCTGAGCATTGCAGCTACCTCCGTATAGGATACTTATCTCTTGAGCAATTGCGACACCATATCTTTCAGCTATACAGTTGCGAATAAATACGTGCATGTCCTGAGCCTGCTGAGGCGTAGCTGTAAGCCCTGTGCCTATAGCCCATACAGGCTCGTAGGCGATGACTATTTTTTGTATAGCTTCCTCAGATAGATGAAATAAACTGCCTTCTACCTGTGCCTTCACATAATCTTTCTCCTGCTGCGATTCTCGTACCGACAATGGTTCTCCACAACAGAAGATAGGCGTAATGTGATGCTGTAGTAGTAGGTTTATTTTTCCTGCTATAGTTGTCGCATCTTCAGCAAAGTATATCCTGCGTTCGCTATGCCCTACAATACAAAAGCGCACACCATAGGAGGCAAGCATTGCCGCAGACACTTCTCCTGTATAGGCTCCCTTGTCATGATGATGGCAGTTCTGCGCTGCTACAAACAACTTAGTTGATTTAGTATTATCCAATACTGTCGGCAAGTGTATATAAGAAGGTGCGAGTATTACAGTCACTTCCTCTTCCCAGAAGGTGTCAGTCATGAACAACTGCTGTAAAGAAAAAACCAACTGTACTACCTCCTCGGCATTGAGGTTCATCTTCCAGTTTCCTGCTACTATCTTATTTCTCACGTGTAAAACTTTGGATTAATTGATTGCGAAATACCAAGCTATCTTCATGGATTTGCCAAAATATCTGTTTGTCAACATCAGTAAGTGCGACACCTCTTCTGTCCATCATATTTTGGGCTACCACCAATGCCTTCTTGATGTCAAATTCCTGCCACCCGTCATGAACGCTACCCCAAGTAAAAGAAGGTATAAACTTAGGTGGAAAGTCACCGCCATATATGTTGGCACTTACACCTATTACCGTTCCAGTATTAAACATCGTATTGATACCACACTTAGAATGGTCTCCCAACAGCAGCCCACAGAATTGTAAGCCTGTATCTATAGCCTTACCATCTGGATAGTGCCATACTTTTATTTTAGAGTAATTATTTTTGAGGTTAGAACAATTGGTATCGGCACCGAGATTACACCACTCTCCAATTACGGCATTGCCGATATAGCCGTCATGTCCCTTATTGGCATAGCCAAAAAACACGGTATTGCTCACCTCGCCGCCCACCTTACAGTGAGGGCCAATGGTAGTATCGCCATAGATTTTGGCACCCATTTTCACCGTAGCGTGGTCGCCGAGTGCAAAAGCTCCTTTCACAATGCTGCCTTCCATAAGTTCGGCATCAGCACCTATATATACAGGCCCTTGCGAGGCATTGATAATGGCGCATGTAGCTTTCGCTCCTTTTTGCACATATACATTTTCTGGGGAAATGACCTTATTACTCATGTCCAATGCGTCACCATTGGGTGTAAGCTTCATCCTTTCTATATCTTTGGCTATCTCGCTGCCATTATAGGTAAAAATATCCCAAGGATATTTCAGGTAAGTAGGCTTCCCTGCATAACTTACTTTCTGCATAGTTTTTGCTACCATATTCAAGTGATTGAGCGTACTTATAGGCGTACTTGTCCTAAAGGCTGCTACTTCCCTTCCTATCACCAAGGATTCATCCACTTTTAGCCCTGACAGTGCTTCCAAAAAATCACCATCGGGGAGGTAAGAGGCATTTACAAAATAGGTTTCCGGCGTAAGCGTATAACTATATTTGGGCTGTAAATATGGATAGGCAAATATACCGACTTCGCCAGACAGCATTGCTTCCCACTTCTCTCGCAATGTCAATATGCCTATGCGGATATCTGCCACTGCACGTATATAGGTAAAAGGTAACAGACTATTGCGTTCTATGCCATCATATAGTATAATATCCATATTCAACAAAAATATAAAAGTCCATCCACAATGCAGGGACTTTCCCTTATTAATTTATGTTATAATGGATTTAGACGAACCAAGATTCCTGTTAAATATTTGACAGACATAGAAAATGCATGTATATTTAAACTTAAATAATCCTTATGTGCGGAAGAAAAATACTATTTCGAACAAACAAAACTTTGTTAATTATTTTACAAAGAAGGTTGACATATAACTATAAAGCTAATGCCAATATATCCTGTAATACGTAGAATGGGAAAGCGGAGAAATATTATTTCTTGCCGTATTTTTTCATAAACTTGTCTATACGTCCTGCTGTATCTACAAATTTCATTTTACCTGTAAAATAAGGATGCGACATGTGTGAGATATCCAATTTTATCAAAGGATAGTCATTACCATCTTCAAAAGTGATCGTTTCTTTGCTAGGAGCACAAGATTTGCCTAAAAACATATAATCACAAGAATAATCTTTAAAAACTACTGTTCTGTATGAAGAGGGATGTATGTCTTTTTTCATTTTTCTTATTTTCGGACTGCAAAGATAATACTAATTTTATTATTTCTTATGTAAGCAAAAAATTAAATTTCAGAAGATATATCTAACAATTATACTTTATTCATAGAAGTTTTCGATAACGTCCTTGTATTTATCTTTTATTACCTTTCGTTTCAGCTTCATTGTTGCTGTAAGCTCCCCACTTTCTGTCGTCCACTCGCGAGGGAGGAGATGTATCATCTTCACTTGCTCTACCTTGCCAAAGTTTACATTATAGGCATTTACGATGTCCATAAAGAATTTCTTCACCTCGGCTGTTTTGATAATATCTTCATGTTTTAGGGCAGAAATCTTATTTTCCTTACACCAAGGCTTCAGATTTTCGAAATTGGGTACAATAAGTGCGGCCACAAATTTACGACCATCGCCTACAAGTGCCACCTGTTCTATATAGGGAGACTCTTTGAGCATATTTTCTATAGGAGCCGGTGCTACATACTTACCACCGGAGGTTTTGAACAGTTCCTTCTTGCGGTCTGTAATTTTGAGATAGCCTTCTTCGGTAAACTCTCCAATGTCGCCAGTGAGAAACCAGCCGTCGTCTGTAAATACTTTTGCCGTTTCTTCCGGATTCTTGTAATATCCGAGCATTACATTAGACCCTTTTGCCATGATCTCACCATCTGAGGCAATTTTTATCTGCACATTTGGCAACACCTTACCCACTACTCCAGCACGCACCTTACGTCTTTCCATAGGGTTGACGCTAAGCACTGGAGATGTCTCCGTAAGACCGTACCCTTCCAGCACCATGATTCCCCCATTATTGAATATGGTAGCCAGCCTCGCCTGTAACGGCGCCGAACCACAGATGATGGCTTTTACTCTACCTCCTAGCGCTGCCCTCCACTTACTATATACCAGCCTGTCGAACAAAGCCAATTTTGCAATCTGCACAAGAGATTTTTCCTTACCTAATGGCATAGAAATAGACAAAGCCAGCGACTCATCAAATATTTGCTTTTGTATGCCCTTGAGGTCTTTACCTTTTTTCACTATAGCTTCATACACTTTTTCCATGAGACGGGGAACTGTAGCAAAAAAATGAGGCTTGATGTCTGCAATATTTTGACTTATAGATTCCAAACCATCCGCATAATATATGGATGCACCTGCATACATGTAAGTATAATTTAGTGTACGCTCAAACACATGACATAGAGGCAAAAAGCTAAGGGTAATTTCTTTGGCTTGAACTGGTACCAACTGCAAGTTATCTTTGATATTGCTCACGATATTTTTGTGGGAAAGCATTACACCTTTGGGGTGTCCCGTAGTGCCAGAAGTATATATAATAGTACACATATCCTCTTCACGGATGGCATTGCGACGTTTCTCTATTTGTTCGTCCAATTTACAATCCTCTTCTATCCATATTTCTTTCCAAGAAGGCACGCTTTCTATAGCGTCAAAGCTATATATTCCTTTGAGTGTAGGGATGTTGTCTTTTATCTGACTGATTTTTTTGTACAACATCTTGTCGGACAAAAACACATACTTTATCTCGGCGTGATTAAAAATAAACTCATATTCCGTTGGGCTTATGGTCGGATATATCGGGACATCTATGATGCCGGTATGCATACAGGCATGGTCTATAAAATGCCATTCGGGGCGATTGGTAGTGGCTATTATAGCAACTTTCTCTCCAGGCTTAATTCCTAAGCGCAGCAAGCCTCTAGCTGTTTTCATCACTATATCCTTACATTCTTGCGTACTGTATGTAGTCCAAGTCTTTTTATCCTCCCTTCTTGCCAAACAGTCAGAGAGAGCCCCCTTTTGCAGTTGTATATCTAAGATTTGATATAAAAATCGTAATTCCACGGTTGCAAGTTAAATACTTTGTGTATATATATAACTAAATATTTTATAATAATTTTATCAACCCTCTCTTATATTTACCAGTATGCCTATATGTACTCTGTCTTGAATTATTTTATCTTCTAAAGAGTTTTTATTTGAAAAATAGAGATTCCAGTCTTTGCGGAATATATCAAAATTTCCTTTCACCCATTGTGAGGACTTTCCGTCTTTGGTAATATTTACAGGCATACTTATATACCTATAGGTATCCCCAATCTGGAGATTTCCAGAAACTATATGGGTAGAATTCGGGGCATCTGTAGTATATACAGAATCTATCAAAAATACAGATTCAGGGTATCTCTCTGACTTAAAAAAATCCTCGGAGAGCAGTACGGATAACAACTTCTTTTTGGTAATACTATCCGCCTCCGTCAATTTTATACTATTAATATTCCACACCAATTTTCCGCCACATATCTCATTATTTTTATTCAAAAAAATAACGCCACTCTTCAACTTAAAAAATCCTTCGTGTTCGGTCCCGACGAATCTTTTATGTCCAATAAAAGTAACTAAGCTTTTTGTGGTATCGGCGTATGCAATATTATCAGTGGCTTGTAGCACGATATGCTTAGGCGTATAAGTATCTATTTCCTTGCGCTCCTCATCACAGGAAACAAATAGTAATAGCAATATCCCTACAACAATACACTTATCCATTAAACTAAAAGAATATACCATGCTTACCCTACAAATATAGTAAGAGTTTTGATGCAACAAAATGAATGGTCTTTCAAAAATAATATTATGCATTAGGGGCTATACTATATCTTACATACTATGGATTATAGCCTTATCTTTATGACTTATGGCAAAGAATATTTTGTTATACAAAGCATCCGCAGGATCTGGAAAAACTTTCACTCTAGTGTCGGAGTATCTAAAGTCTGCCTTACGGCATCCCTTACATTACAAAAGTATCCTTGCTATAACCTTCACCAATAAGGCTACTGCCGAGATGAAAGATAGGATTATCAGCTATCTACACGGGCTGAGCCATGGCGATGCTCATGACATGCTCCAAAATCTACAGTCTTCTCTACCTGCTGACATAAATATTCAGGAGCGCGCTACAGAACTCTTGAAGCTCATACTTCATGATTATAGCAATTTCTCGGTCATGACTATTGACAGCTTTTTTTCTATGCTTCTGAAGTCTTTTGCTTACGAACTACAGCTACCCCCCGACCTGAATATCCTACTGCATCAGAAGACGGCATTAGAATATAGTGTAGAACAACTTATTGCAGACTATACCCATAATAAATATACAGAGAAATGGCTGCTGGAATTCGTTGAAGACAAGATCTCGCAAGGAAAGAAGTGGAAGATAGAGTACGATATTCGCAATTTATCCGCTGAGCTTCTAAAGGAAAATCTAGCGTTCGCAGATGATGAAGATGAGGATACCCTCAGAGCCTTGATAAAGCAGTGCTACGCCGTTATTATTAGATACGAAACTACCCTTTCCGAGTTGGCAGATAGTATCCTTAAAAGAATAGAACAAGAAAGGCTTACCCATGTCTATAACAAGTTTTTTATCTCATTTCTTAAAAAAATACTTCATCAAGAAATAGATGTTAATGCCACCATACAAAAGATAATTCGAGGGGAGACCGAACCCTATAACAAGTCATCAGACACTTCCTTGCTGGAGGCTGCATCGCTATTATGGCATGGGACACTCCAAGCACAATTACATGCATTGATAGACTTCCATCAACAAAATTTAGAAGCCTATAACACCGCCAAACTTGTAAAGAAGAATTTTTACAGCTACATCCTCCTAAGAGATATTAATAAAAAATTACAAACGTATAGACATCAGGAAGAATTAATCCTCATCCACGATATCAACCAACTGATAGCACAATTAGTAAAGACAGATACCGTACCTTTCATCTATGAGAAAGCTGGCTTGCGCTATAACACTATACTCATTGACGAATTTCAAGATACCTCAGATGTACAGTGGCAAAATATGCTGCCACTATTGCTGGAGCTCCTCGCCAAGGGTGGGGATAAAATATTAGTAGTAGGCGATGCCAAGCAATCCATATATCGCTGGCGTGGGGGCAACTTAGACCTTATCCTCAGCAACATTTATGGCGACCTCCTACCATTCTCCAAGGATCAGCTTAGCGACCAGACCCTGCTGACAAACTACAGAAGTCATGAAGCTATCGTAGCGTTTAATAACATAATATTCTCTAACGCCATAAAATATTTACCGGAGTATTCTGGCAAGACTACCCATATTTATGCTTCTAGCTCACAACAATGCAAACCTTCCCATAAGGACAAAGGCTTAGTGTCTATTGATTTTTACACTCCTTGGAGGTCTAAAAAAGACATAACCCAAGATGAAAAGGCAATATTGGAGCAAGAATACTTGAACCACACGCTACAAAGAATACATGAAGCACTGGAAGATGGCTATCAATACGGGGATATAGCCATATTGGTAAGCAAAAATAAAGAGACAACGTATTTTGCCAACTATCTCATGGGACATAGCATCCCTGTACTATCATCAGAGGCTCTATTATTTGCAGAACATCCTATAGTAGATGGACTCATAGCCGCCATCTACCATATACAGCATCCAAAAGAATCCCTTTACTATCTCTCTCTGCTTAAAAAGATGGTGTCCATCCTAGACCTTCCATATTCTATAGATGAATTCATTCTACAACCGGAAATACAGCAAAAGATACTGCCTAAAGAAAGGCTTCTCCATCTGAAATATTTGCCGTTACAACGTATTTTCCTACATCTTCTTCAATTTGTTTTCCCCATAGAAATAGACGAGATAGCCGCACAGTTTTTGGATATTGCGCACAATAGAAGGATAAATGCTATAGATGACTTTCTATTATTCTGGGAAGAAGAAGGATATAAGCTCACCGCCAATAATAGTAGAAGTAATGCGGTACAACTCCTGACCATACATAAATCCAAAGGCTTGGAATTCCCCGTAGTGATACTGCCTAAGCTAGAATGGACTTTTAATGAATTCTCTACTATGCTAAAGCCAAAGTATTTGTGGTTATCTACAGACAAAGAACCCTATAGAATATTGAAAAAACACCCCATAGAATACAGCAAAATAATGGGAGATTCCATATACCGCAGTGACTTTATGAAGGAAATGGAGTATCAACAATTGGATGTCTTCAATAAGCTATATGTTGCTCTTACGAGGGCGGCACACCGCTTACATATCATTATACCGAAACAGAAAGGAGCAAAAGAGTACAATACGACTGACAAACTTTTGTTTAGGACACTCCAAGAGGCCTTAGACATAGACGACAGCACGCCTTTTATCTATGGAAATCGCCTGTGTAATGAATGCCCTGATATTCAGAAAGGAGACTTAGAAATTCATATTTCGTTACCTCCTTCAAGCTCTAGGTTTCTATACAGACCTATGCCCTACCAAGATGATATGACCCAAAAAGGAGAGGTCTTCCATACCATACTATCCCAACTGCATAATGACGAAAATATTCATAGCCTTATCACAAAAACGCTACATAGCTACAAGTTGCCTTTAATAACACTATCGCAGTATTCAGAGCCTATATACCAACTTCTCGCCCACCCCCAATGGAAGACTTGGGGTAAAAGATATTCACAGAAAATTGTAGAGCGTGAGATGATTTGGGAGGGCAAGATAATACGGCCGGATTTATTTTTCGTAGGTGAAGAGGATATCACTCTTGTAGATTATAAGACGGGACATCCTGACAATGCTCACGCCAAACAAGTGAAAGAATATGCGGCTGCGCTAAAAGGCATTTTTGACAAAAAAATATTTTCGTATATATTATATACTTATCCTGAAATAGATATCGTAGAAGTTACATAAATCACTGATAATCATGGAAAATATAAGCTTAAATACGGGAAATGTCTGTGCAAACATTGCCCTAGGTATCGGCAATAATTTATACGCTCTCACGATTAATGGAAAGGAGTTACTTTATTTTCCTTATCCTATACACGAATATAGCCTGAACAACAAACTCGCCGGCAATCCCCTTATGCACCCTTGGGCAAATAGAATTAAAAGCAGCATCTACACTTGGAACGACAATAGTATTGATTTGAGTTCCTATGGGCAATATTTATTTTATGATACCTTCCAGCAACCCCTGCATGGACTATTGCTGAAATCATCTCAGTGGAAAATTATAGATAGGGGGGCAGAATTTTTGGTTACACAGCTCTTATGGAATGAAAAACTGCCATATTATGGAGCATTTCCTTTTGAACACACCCTTACAATAATTTATACTATTCATGAGAATGGCATCACCCTACTACAGCGCATCACCAATTATTCTCAGCATACGATGCCAATAAGCACGGGATTCCATCCCTATTTTATATATGATTATAAAAAAAGAAAAGAAATCAAACTCAATTTAGGATTCACCAAATATCTCGTTACTGACGACCAGTTAATACCTACTGGCGATATTTCTGCTACTTCGGTATTGCTTCCACGTTCCAAAATGAGCCTGAACCACCTAAACTTAGATCACGGATTTATATCGCAAAATCAAGTGATTACAGTCGAATTTCCCGGCTATACCCTCTTCATTGAAGGAGAAGGATACCCCTATTGGGTAGTATATACTCCAAATCACCATACCAAGCCTTATTTATGTATAGAACCAGTTACAGCACCTACAAATGGTTTTAATTTATATCAAAAATTTCCTACTCGATTCCCTATCCCACAAATAAATCCGCAGGAATCCTATGAGGCAAAATTCTCTATAACCATGCGTAATAATTAGAATACCAAAGCATACTCCACAAGATTTGCCCCCATTTTCAATGCTTTCAATCGTACTTCTTCCGAATCTTTATGCACTTGTGCATCTTCCCAGCCGTTAATAATTTTAAAAACGATTTATATTAAAAACTTCTTATCTAATCAAAGAAATTTTACCTACAATAGTATTTTCTTTATTACAATTATCATTAAATTTACAAACGAACATATATAAATCTATATTTTGCGGAAATCCATTAAATGTTCCATCCCACCTATCTATTGAATTTGAGCTATCAAAAACAATATTGCCCCACCGATTATAAATAGATAACTCATAATTACAGATTTCACAGGAAGTTATTGGTGTAAAATAATCATTTATTCCATCATTATTTGGCGTAAATGAATTAGGAAATTCTATACAATTTAAGCATTTCTTTAGTTTAACTGAAAATGAAGTAGAAACCATTCCACACACATTTTTATCAGTAAATTCATAATTTCCATCTTTATATATATTTCTTTTATTTCCTATGTAGTCATCATTCCACATTATCGAATTTTTACTATCTACAAAAATAGATAAGCTATCACCTATACAAATTGTAGTATCTTCAATTGAAGTTACCTTTGGAAAATCAACGATTGAAATATCAAGCTTAACTTTATCACTTTCACAACCATTTATATTTTGTGTCACATAAATTTCTCGATTACCCATAACCGAGGAATTGATGATTGGAAAATTCTTAATACCAACTGTATCTTCTATAGATCTGTACCACAATGGTTCTTTAACTTCTATTTCTAATGTACTTATGTTGTCATTTTTGCAAAATTCAAATTGCTTAGATATAGGTGGCATCGAAAGTTCCTTTATAGTTACCATTATTGTGTCGGAGGTCCATCCACATTCATATTTTGATTTGAGCCAATACACACCCGATTTAGCTACATTTATTTGCTTGGTTGTTTCTCCTGTATTCCATTCGTAAGATGTAAAATCACTATCGGCAGACAATAATAATGGTATCTTATTAGCACATGCAACTATATCATTCCCAAGTTCTAAACTCCTATTTGGAGTATATTTTAAAATAATAGTATCCACCAGAAAACCACATTCATTTTGTATTCTAACCCAATATTTTCCAGCCTTAGTAGCATTAATATTTCTTGTTGTGTCTCCTGTATTCCACAGATATGACTTGTAGCCCTGTTTTGCTTCTAATACTACCTGCCCATTTATAGTATCACAGATATACTGTTCTTTTTTTTCTTCCGGAATTATCTCTTCCGCTAACTCTACACTTACGACATCTACAAAGCAGAAAATTATGCTAGTGTCTATTTTAGGATTTGAAGGGTCATAAATTATATTTTTAAATTGTGTTTTAGCCTTTTCATAAAAATTGCCTATTGTAAGCCATCTTTCTCCTCCTAATGCGCTATAATATCCACATACTTGTGTCCACTTTGTAGTATCTTCCAAAAACTCATCACTCGGCATTTTTATTTGAGGCAATGCTTTTATAAAGCCTCTTAGAGAATCCGTACTATTTACAGGCCTTCCTACAGATATATATGCAGCCAAGGAATTTGATCCAATTATATTTCCAAATTTATCATAAGCGGACTTATTTGGCAGTCTTGCCCAAAAGCTAATTTTATAATTTTTCCCTTGTACCAAAGGACTAAAAAATGTAGTTTGAAGATAACATCTTATATCAGATAACATTTCATCACCAGTTTTGTCGGCTAGTATTACTTGTGTATAACTATTGCCATGTAATGGCGTGGGGTATCCAAATACAGGATTGGATATATATCCACAATCTTTAGTTATAATAGCTCCGCAGCTCCAATAACCTGTAGAGTTTTCATCATGCAAAAAACCATCATTCCAGTAGGGCATTATTTGTCTATCTAGCAAGGTATCTGGATTTATGACTATTGCTTGAGGTGGACTTGGGCAATATAACCTAAAATCTTCGAAGCTACCATTGCGTATCAAATTTTGTGCATTACAAAAGAAACTTGCAAAAATGCATTCTAATAACAATACGAACCTTGGCATTCGAATCCGCTTATCTCTTTATAAGTTCGCCTGAATATAATTCACTATTGGTGAGAACTTTGTACCAATACACGCCACTAGAAAGATTATCTATTGATATTTCTAATTTGTTTTGGCTTTGATTTACAGACCTATATACCTCTCTTCCATTACTATCATACAATAATACTTCAATTATTTTATCGTCAATTTTTTCTAACTGAACAGTTAGTGTATTAGAAAAAGGATTTGGATATACCTTAATTGTATTTTCATTTTCTAGTGTATTATTTGCCAATCTATAATAGGGCGGATTGTCAATTTTGAAATAAGACCAATCCGTTATCGAACCACAAGGGTTGCTTACAGTAAGGGTAAGCTTATAGCATTTACCCATAATTGTATTACAATTTGTACCAAAATAGCCTTGACTTCCATTAATTACGGCTTGGTTGAAACCTACAAAAGGTATCGGACCTGATTGTGTTACAGCTACTGTTGGACTATTATACAAAGTGCTTAATATAGCTCCATTACTACAATTTACTTCTTGTATTTTATATTGATAGGCGGTAATATTATTGGTAGTACCCAATCCTCCAGTACCTATATTCATTCCCAACGAATAGCAACCTACCAATATCGGATTCGTAATGGTTTGACTAGGATTATAATTAGTGTTATTCTTGCCATAAATGGTCAAATTCTCCGTTGGACCAGGAGTTGTAGCAATTTGCACAAAAGCACAAAACAAGGGACTTGTACTACCACAGCTGTTTTTGAGTGCTATATTTATCTTAAAATAGCCAATATTATTTGCTAGCCAAGTACCATTTGCGCCAGGAAGGTTTTTTAAATCTGTAGGACAAGTAGTAAGCCATGCAGAGGTGTATATAGCACCTCCAATGGGGCTACCAGCGGCATTGGTTGGCGTTATACTTATTTGATATTGAGAAGCACCCGTACTTGTATTATTGAGTGTTATAGCTTTGCAATTATAAAACAAAGTTGCTGTGTTACAATTTACAACCAAGTTATTGATTTTGAATCCAGCTGTTGCTAGTGGCACACCAAAGAAATAAGAATAATTTTCGCCATCTATTTGATCAGGCAGTGTATAAGGAAACCCATATATTGAAGGTGTACCATCATTACTGTTAAGTATCTGAGTTAGCCCAGATGTGGCAATTGTATTGGTGGTGGTATTTAGTTTCCCCAAAATGCCTGTATTTGATGCTACATACATAAATCCATCTTTAGCCAACTCAATAAATGAGTTACTGTAGTTGCTTGTCCCCGATATTTGGGTAAAAGTATTGCTCCCAATGGTTTTTCTATATAGTCCATTATTGGTACACAGATATGCTTGTGTGCTTGCTGCATTGATTTCAACACCTTGTACATTTACAACTCCACTTGGAAGATACCAAATACTATATGGAATCGCTCCAAAATTTCCACTTGCATCCAATTCGCATTCAAACAATCTATCTGTAGAATAGCTAGAACTAAAAATTAGCTTCCGACCATCTGGCGACAACTCAAGTTCTGAAGGAGAAAAAGTTTCATAATTCTGAAGCGCAGGAGGTGAAAGAGTTTGAATGGCCGTACTGTGTAATGTGATGCCCGTAGAACTAATTATCCATTTCTTTATATAAGATAAGGAAACTGTGTATAAAAATCTAGTATTTGTATTCCCTATCAATTTAGATACTGCTATGCCATTACTCTGCCCTCCATCTGTAAACAATGGTGTATTGCCAGTAGGATAGGTGATGATAAAAGTAGGATTTGTGCAATCTATTAAACTATAACGCAATTCAGAGGTATATAATCTATTTACAAATCCAATGATATAAAATTTTCTACATTGACCTGGAACAGGTACAATGGAAATTTCATGAGATGGTGCAGGTGAATTTAGAGGGAAATCTAAAAAACTTGAATTTGGATACAACACTTCATTATTTCTGATATAAAACAATAGATTGCCATTTTCATCATAAGCACCATTAGCTACTTCAAAAGGATTAGAGGATGCCCCTGTAATATTTGAAATTGTTGGATTAGAGCTAGTAAAATCAATTTTATAAGGAGGGGATGTCCAGTAATTCATCTGTGCATTTGCGTCATACATACATACATACATACATACATTAAATTTTGGAGAAAAATTCTTTTATTCATAGGTTATTTTTAAACAAAAATAAATAATTATTTAAAATAAAAATTTATTGAAAGCAATTATATTATACATATTCTCAGATTATTATTCTTTCTTGTAATGGGGTAATTTTTATTTTCTAGAATACCAAAGCATACTCCACAAGATTTGCCCCCATTTTTAATGCTTTCAATCGTACTTCTTCCGAATCTTTATGCACTTGTGCATCTTCCCAGCCGTCTCCCAGGTCACATTGATAATCATAAAAACACACTACTTTTCCTTTATAAATGATTCCGTAACCTTGCGCTGGCTTCTTGTCATGCTCATGGATTTTGGGTACACCATTATTAAAATCGAAAGTCTGGTGATAGATAGGATGGTTGTAGGGAATTTCTACAAACTCCAATTCAGGAAATACCGCCTTCATAGCCTTGCGAATATATACATCCATACCATAATTATCTGACACATGCAAGAACCCTCCCTGGGTAAGATATTTACGAAGATTTTCCGCCTCCGATGCAGAAAATACGACATTTCCATGTCCCGTCATGTGTACAAAAGGATAACTGAAGATATCAGCACTACCTACATCCACTTCGTTGATATCAGTACTGAGATTCATATTCAATTGCTGGTTACAGAATCTTGCCAAATTAGGCAATGCTGTAGGATTAGCGTACCAGTCGCCACCGCCCTTATACTTGAGTAGCCCTATTTTCACGGTACTCTTCTGCGCAAAAGTTGAAAGCACCGATAATGCTAATAATAATATTGATAAAAAAATCCTAATACTATTTTACTTTAATTGACGACAAATGTACTATAAATAATATTTGAATCTGTCTCCAACATCAAAATATAAATTCCTTGTACTGGATTTACTAATTCAAAGTTTAAAACCTTATCCGCATTGGAATCCTCAATATTTTTATCAAAAACCGTATCTCCTAATAAATTATACACCTTTATTTTTTTGGCTACCTTATATAACGATTGAATATCTAGTGTAAATATTCCATTATTTGGATTAGGATATACAAGAATTTTTTTATCATTAAATCTATCAGTTATAGCTGTTACAGAAATTATATTTGACGCCTCAGAAACACATGAATCGTTTATTACCGCTTTCATACTCCAGTTACCTCTCAATAGTGTGTAATAATAAGGCGTAGTTGAAGTATCCGTTACCACATCATTTAAGTACCAATAATAACTAGGACTAATAATATTTTCAACAAATAAAGTATCGTTCCTATAAATAATTTGTGGTATAGTATCCATATTATATTCAGACAGGAGCAGTGTAACGGTACTGTCACAACCTGTTGACGCTGTACATGCCTTCACATAAGTACCTGTAGCATTATACGATTGTCCGCATACCGTATAAGACTGTCCCGGACAGACAATCGCAGACATAGACATGTTTTTCCTAATGGTATCAACAACTTCAAAAGTCTTTGATATAGAACAATACGGATAACCATTTATTACCACAGTATAATCCTCATACTGACCGTAAGTAACATTATTACAAGCACTAGTAAAAGAACTTAAATCAGAGGCCACTCTCATTCTTAGTGCAGTATTTTTTTTAGCGGTTGTTGGAATAGAAAATAATTGTGTATGAATTTGTACGGGCAAAGTATTTCTATTATTCGCAATAATCTGTTCTGATGATTCAAATGTTCCATTATCATTGAAATCTATCCAAGCTGAGACATATTCTTGATATAAAGCAGATGTTTTAACGCTTAGTGTATAGGACAAATTATCAAGAAGAACCGTATTGATAGTATCAAAATTTTCATAGAAACCCACTGAACTATTATTGTTAATAGTATTAAGTGAAACATTATATATCCCAATATCACAGCAATAATTTGTAGTAATAGGAGTACATACGGGATAAGAAGGTAAAACATTAGTATTGGGATTGTCTTTAACCGTGAGGGTATAATTTCCTGCCCCGAGATTAGATATAGATTGTGCCGTATTTCCATTACTCCATAAGAAAGTATAAGGTGCTCTACCTCCAGAAATACTAGTAACAATAGAGCCTAATGAATCACAAACTTTATTTTTAATGATATATGAAATCCTCATAGAATCAGTCTGTACAAAATTGCTCACCAATGAATCATTAGTAAAATTTGCATCGGATACTCCATTTGGTAGTGATGTAAATACTTTGAAGGAATTTATTCCTGCTGGAACTGCTATATTGGATAGATTAATAATTGTGCTATTACCAGTGCTTAAACTCCCACTCCAAGACTGAGAAACAAAAGCATTATTATTTAATCTGTAAACAATATTAATACTAGTAACAGTATTAATTCCGTAATTTTTTATCTTCACTTTAGGCGTAATATTATTAGGCAGCGAGCATGAAGAAGAATAATTTGTAGAAGTAGGATAAAGTATCTCTGCCACTCCCACATCATTGTTTAGTGGTGGCAAGCAACCTAAAGAATTTACCAAATTTATTCTTGGTGAAATCAAAGCAGCAGATCTAACTCTGTCCTTTTGACCTTGTGTAAATCTATATGGAAAATAAAAGCAATAGCTCATATAGTTATATCTCGAATTTTCCCATACCCCAGAAGATGTACATGGATTTGAAGTAGAACAGTCTGCCTGTTTATGTGGAGGAGTATCACATACCTTATCGCCATCTGTCAGACAATTAGTGTTTTGAGGACAAGTTGCATTTGAATTATCCCCATTGAACGTATGATATAAATTAAACCCATGACCTAGCTCATGGGTAAGAGTGGGTTGCGAGGCACTCATATATGCAGACAATATAACTGTTCCATCAAGGGGATCAGTAGTAGGAAAATATGCATATCCTGCCCATCCATTACATATACTATGTACTACCCAAATATTATAATATTTATCATTAGGCCACCTGCTTAAATTTTTTATGGTGGATTCGTCGGCGTAAGTTGAGGCACAGCTCCCTCCCCAGTCAATGCCATTTGAATAATTAGTTACAGAAAGTCCATTAACTCTATTAATTCCATTGGTTGTATTGCCATTAGGATCTCTTTTTGCCAAGCAGAACTCCATATTCATGTTTACTCCGACTCCATTTAAGTTTCTAAAATTGTCGTTCATTGCATTTATAGCTCCTATAATTTGATTGTCAGAAATATTAGAACCGACACCAACAGCCTCTCCTTTATGTATCACATGAACGACTACAGGGATAGTAATCATTTCTTCTGCTATTCTTAGAGAACTTTTATTTTGTAAATATTTCAAATAGGATATCTCTAAGCTATCTATCCTATTTTTGTACAGAGCGTCGCTACTATATTTCAAATGATGTAATTCATCATTACCACACTTTCCAGAATTAGTATTGATTTGAGAAAATGTGAGTGAAGAAAATAATAGCAATAATAATAGGGTGACTTTCTTCATAACTAAAAATTTTAAACAAATATATATAAAGACTGTCTATTTTTGATTCTGTTAAGCATAAGTTTTTTTATAGCTAATTGTAACCTGAATTTGACTTGTTTGGGCTTGGCACTAAAAATATTTACTCAATCTTCTATAGCTTTCAAACCCTGCAAATGTTCTTTCAACAATCCAACGTATGGGTGTACTTCAAACTTAGGAGATGATAGAGAACGAAGCCTACTTTTTACTATCTATCCATAGATTCTTACTAGGCTTAATCATCCTATTCTTGTGGTTTTAACGTTCTGCCATCAATGATACCCATACTTGGCGATTCTCATGCTTCTCAGCATCCATCCAAGTCTTGTCTATGAACAGTTCATATATTAACTCCATAGTACTGTCAGCCTTCCACTAGGTAAAATAATAGTAGACGAGTTTTCATAATGGAAAATGCATGGGTAGCATACGCCACTTACAGCCTGTTTTAAGCAGATAGAAGAGTCCCTCAGAAATGGCTCTAAATCTTGCTTTTATTTGTCTTTAAGAAGATGCAATATTGCTTTCCATGACTATCCGTGAAATTGCTTGGATAGGCTTTAGATTGCTTTATGTGTTTTATTTCCATAAGGCTACGAAACATTCCCCATTGAGACAACTGGAAATCAGTACTTTATGTTTTTCTAACATTGGAATTAACTCGTCTTACTACCCTTAATCAAGATTGCTATTTTTAGACGATCTCATAATAAAAAAGGCTGCTTGCATTCGCAAGCAGCCTCTATACAAATTGATAACAATGTACTATTAATCTTCGTCGGAGATAGCATTTCTGCCTGTGAGGCTTTCAAATTCTCTCTTCGAGGTTACAACCATCTCCTCGTACTTACGTACGCCGGTACCTGCAGGTATTCTATGTCCTACGATTACGTTCTCTTTCAAGCCTATCATAAAGTCTTTAGAAGCATTGATAGCCGCGGTGCTTAGCACTTTGGTAGTTTCTTGGAAAGAAGCGGCAGATATCCAACTATTAGTACTCAATGAAGAGCGCGTGATACCCAAGAGCATAGGGCTAGCCGTAGCTGCTATGGCATCGCGGTACGATACGGGCTTCCTGTCATTACGCTTCAAGAAGGAATTCTCTTCACGTATCTGCCTTAGCGACACCAGCATACCTGCAGAGAGGTTTTCGGAGTCTCCAGCATCAGAGATGACTTTCTTGTCGTATATCCAGTCGTTCTGCTCTATAAATTCAAATTTGTCCACAGAAGTCTTCTCCAAAAATCTAGTATCTCCAGGATCGTCAATAAATACATCTCGCATCATCTGTCTTACGATGACTTCAATATG
Organism: Chitinophagales bacterium; assembly: GCA_044227665.1. Classification (GTDB taxonomy): domain Bacteria; phylum Bacteroidota; class Bacteroidia; order Chitinophagales; family JADIYW01; genus JBGAWK01. The sequence continues at coordinate 21,579 of JBGAWK010000017.1, read as the reverse complement.
CTTATCATTGATTTTCACCCCTTGGAGACGGTAAACTTCCTGCACCTCATTCACTAAATACTCTTGTAGTGCTGAAGGGCCTTTGATATTTAGAATATCAGAAGGTGTTATAGAACCATCTGAAAGTGGCATACCCGCTTTTACGAAATCGCCATCCTGTACTAAGATATTTTTGGTAAGTGGCACTAGGTATTTACGTAGAGAACCATCTTTTCCTGAGATTGATATTTCGCGATTACCTCTCTTGACTTTTCCAAAGGCTACTACTCCATCTATCTCAGAGACTTTAGCAGGATTAGAAGGATTTCTGGCTTCGAATAACTCAGTAACACGAGGAAGACCCCCTGTGATGTCTCGAAGTTTGCTGAGTGTTCTAGGTATTTTTACCAATATCTGACCTGTACTAACTTCGTCATTATCCTCGACCTCTATGTGAGCACCTACTGGTAATGAATAGCTGTATATATCTTTACCTGTATCATCGGTAATGATAATAGAAGGCAATTTTCTTTTATCCTTGGACTCTATAGTTACTTTTTGACGGTGACCCGTTTGCTCATCCAATTCTTCACGATAGGTAATACCATCAATTACGTGTTCGAATTTGACTTTTCCGGAGTATTCTGTGATGATAACAGCATTGAATGGATCCCATGTACATATTACATCTCCTTTTTTGATGTTTGCGCCATTTTTCACCATTAGATGTGACCCATAAGGAATATGATTTGTAATGACTACATTACCTGTCTCTGCACTTATTAATCTCACTTCACAAGTACGGCTGATTACTACTTTTTTTATTTCGCCATCATCCGACTTGAAGTTGGAAATCTTCTCACCTTCCAATTCTACTTTACCATCAAACTTCGCCAACATCTTGGAGTCGGAAGCAGCCCCAGAGGCGATACCACCAGTGTGGAAAGTACGTAGTGTAAGCTGTGTACCCGGCTCACCGATAGACTGTGCTGCAATAATGCCTACGGCGTCTCCCAGCTGCGCTGGTCTGTTGGAGGCTAAGTTTCTGCCATAACATTTAGAACACACTCCTTTTCTATTTTCGCATGTCAATACAGATCTTATTTCTACAATCTCTACTGGAGAGTCTTCGATTTTTGCACCTATCACTTCATCTATTAATTGACCTTCTGCTACCAATAGTTCTCCCGTAATAGGGTGTATTACATCCATAAGTGATGTTCTGCCTATTATTCTGTCATATAATGGCTCTACCACATCCTCATTGTCTTTGAGTGCTGATGTAGGTATTCCTCTAAGGGTACCGCAGTCCTCAGAGGTGATGACTACGTCCTGAGCTACGTCAACCAATCTTCTTGTAAGATAACCTGCATCAGCAGTCTTTAAGGCCGTATCTGCCAATCCTTTACGCGCACCGTGGGTAGATATAAAGTAGTCCAATACAGTAAGTCCATCTTTGAAGTTGGCGAGGATAGGATTTTCGATAATTTCACCGCCAGTACTTCCAGACTTCCGAGGTTTTGCCATCAGACCACGAATACCTGCAAGCTGCTTAATCTGAGACTTAGAACCCCTAGCACCAGAATCTAACATCATATATACAGAGTTGAAGCCTTGCTTGTCCTTGGCAATCTCTAACATGAGCGTATCTGTAATCTTGTGGTCAACACGAGTCCAAGTATCTATTATTTTGTTATAGCGTTCATTATTGGTAATAAGACCCATATTGTAATTATCCCATATACCATCTACCTCTAACTGTGCATCATCGAGTAGGTTATTTTTTACATTAGGTACTATAAGGTCATCAATATTGAAGGATAGTCCTCCTTTAAACGCCCATCTGAATCCTAACTCTTTGATATCATCCAAGAACTTTACCGTTGTGGGCATATCTGTCAAAGCAAGTACGTCCCCGATTATGTTTTTTAGATTTTTCTTAGATAGAAGTTCATTGACATATCCTACTGTAGCGGGTACATTTTCATTAAAAAGTATCCTACCTACCGTAGTATCTATTAATTTATAACGCAACTCCCCATTATCACGGATTCGTACTCTGCATTTTACATTAGCATGTAGATCCACTTTATTCTCATTGTAGGCTATTATTGCTTCTTCTGAAGAATAAAATTTGCTACCTTCTCCCACTACTTTATCTTTACCTACCGTAGATTTTGCTTTAGTAATATAATACAAGCCCAAAATCATATCCTGTGAAGGAATAGTTACAGGCGTACCATTCTGCGGGTTCAGTATATTGTGAGCGGCAAGCATAAGGAGCTGAGCTTCCAATACACTCGCATTACTTAGCGGTACGTGTACTGCCATTTGGTCACCGTCAAAGTCGGCGTTGAAGGCAGTAGTTACTAATGGGTGTAGTTGTATGGCCTTACCTTCTACTAACTTAGGCTGAAAAGCCTGAATAGAGAGTCTGTGCAATGTAGGAGCTCTATTGAGCAATACAGGATGTCCTTTCATTACATTTTCTAGGATGTCCCATACTACGGCTTCTTTTTTATCTACTAATTTTTTTGCAGATTTCACGGTTTTCACTATACCCCTTTCTATCAATTTCCTGATAATAAAGGGTTTGAAGAGCTCTGCCGCCATATCTTTAGGTAGTCCACACTCGTGTAACTTGAGTTCAGGGCCTACTACGATTACAGAACGACCAGAATAGTCCACACGTTTACCCAAAAGATTCTGACGGAAACGTCCTTGTTTTCCTTTTAATGAATCTGACAATGATTTTAGTATTCTGCCGCCTTCTGCTTTTACAGCATTAGATTTTCTAGAGTTGTCAAACAATGAGTCTATAGATTCTTGGAGCATCCTCTTTTCATTTCTGAGGATTACTTCCGGTGCTTTTATCTCTATCAATCTTTTCAGACGGTTGTTTCTGATGATTACCCTTCTGTAAAGGTCATTGAGGTCTGAGGAGGCGAATCTGCCACCGTCTAAAGGTACTAGAGGGCGCAATTCTGGTGGTACTACAGGCAGATATTGTATTACCATCCATTCTGGCTTATTATCTGTATTTTGCTGTCCTTCTCTGAAAGACTCTACTACGCTCAATCTTTTGAGTGCCTCGGATTTACGCTGCTGCGAAGTCTCGATAGAAGCTTTATGGCGAAGGCTGAATGCTAGCTTATCTAAGTCCAAACGTGCTAGAAGATCTCTTACGCCTTCACCGCCCATTTTGGCTATAAATTTATTAGGGTCGCTGTCATCAAGATGTTGGTTGTCCTTAGGTAGGGCATCCAAAATATCTAAGTATTCTTCTTCGGTAATAAGATCTAGATAACTGTAAGTTTTCTTCTCACCATTTATGGCAATACCTTCTGCTGTAATCCCAGGCTGTATTACTGCAAATCTTTCATAATATACGATAGATTCTAAATTTTTGGACGACAGTCCCAGCATATAACCTATCTTATTGGGAAGGGATTTGAAATACCATATATGTACTACGGGCACTACCAATTTGATATGTCCCATACGTTCACGGCGGACTTTCTTCTCAGTAACCTCTACACCACATCGGTCACATACGATACCTTTATAACGTATGCGCTTATACTTTCCACAATAGCACTCATAATCTTTGGTTGGCCCAAAAATACGCTCACAAAACAAGCCTTCCATCTCAGGTTTATAGGTGCGATAGTTTATAGTCTCAGGTTTTTTTACTTCACCATAAGACCTTTCCAAGATAGCATCGGGAGATGCTAGTTTGATAGTGATGCTTTTGAAATCACTTTTTATTTTATTATCCTTTTTGAAAGGCATATTTTAATTTTTTATTGATTTAAAAATATTATTCAAAATCTAAGTCTAAAGCCAACCCTCTCAATTCATGTACTAGTACATTAAATGATTCAGGTATGCTAGGTTCAGGCACATTGTCGCCCTTCACTATAGCCTCATAAGCTTTTGCCCTACCAAATATATCATCCGACTTCACGGTAAGCAACTCTTGCAACATGTGAGATGCGCCATAAGCTTCGAATGCCCATACCTCCATCTCACCGAGACGCTGACCACCAAATTGTGCTTTACCACCTAGAGGCTGCTGCGTAATCAATGAATATGGTCCTATGGAGCGTGCGTGCATTTTGTCGTCCACCATGTGTGAAAGTTTGAGCATATATATTACCCCTACGGTAGTCTTTTGGTGAAAGCGCTCTCCAGAACCTCCATCGTAGAGAAAGGTACTTCCCAATCTTGGCAGATTTGCCTTATTGACGTAGTGTTCTATCTCTTCTACTGTGGCTCCGTCGAAGATAGGTGTAGCGAACTTCACGCCCAATTCTTTACCTGCCCATCCCAATACGGACTCATATATCTGTCCGATATTCATACGAGAAGGTACGCCTAGCGGATTAAGTACTATATCTACAGGTGTGCCGTCTTCTAAAAATGGCATATCTTCGTCACGGACGATTTTTGCTACGATACCTTTGTTACCGTGGCGTCCTGCCATCTTATCCCCTACTTTCAACTTACGTTTTTTAGCAATATAGACTTTTGCCAATTTCAATACGCCACTGGGTAATTCATCACCAATACTGATATTGAATTTTTCCCGTTTGTATCTACCAATTTCCTCGTTAGTCCTTATGGTATAGTTATGTGCCAAGTATTTGATAAGGTCGTTACTTTCTTCATCTTTCACCCATTCCTTAGTGTCTACGTTGTTGTAATCCAAGCCGTTGAGTACTTTTTCTGTGAGTTTAGAGCCTTTAGGCACAATCTCTTCACCGAATAAATTCTTTATTCCTACCGTAGTTTTTCCTAGTGCAAGTATGCTTAATTTTTCCAACAATATTTTACGTATTTCTTCCAAATTTTTGGCATGTTCCTTATCTAATTTTTCTAACTCGGATTTTTCTTTAGCTTTTGCTGTTTTATCTTTTCTTGCTCTTTGGAATAATTTGGTAGATATAACAGTACCTGCTGTTGATGGTGGTGCTTTGAAGGAAGCATCTTTTACATCGCCAGCTTTGTCTCCAAATATGGCTCTCAATAGTTTTTCCTCAGGGGTAGGATCGGACTCACCTTTAGGTGTAATCTTTCCTATGAGGATGTCTCCTTCTTTTACGTTGGCACCTATCCTGATAATCCCTTCTTCACTCAGATGTCTAGTTGCTTCTTCGCTTACATTTGGAATATCATTTGTGAGCTCTTCTTCTCCGAGCTTGGTATCTCTTACATCCATCTCATACTCAGTGATATGAATGGATGTAAACAAATCTTCGCGGACTACTCTTTCAGATATAACTATGGCATCCTCAAAATTAAAGCCTTTCCATGGCATGAATGCCACTTTTAGATTTCTGCCTAATGCCAATTCTCCATTCTGAGTAGCGTAGCCTTCACAAAGGATCTGTCCCTTACGTACTTTGTCTCCTTTGCGCACAATAGGGCGAAGATTGATAGCAGAGCCCTGATTGGTTCTGCTGAACTTTATAAGTTTATATACTTTCAAATCATCTTCAAAAGATACTATACGCTCATTATCTGTCCTATTATATCTAATTCTTATCTCATTAGCATCTACGTATTCTACTTCACCATCGCGTTCGGCATTTAATAATACCATAGAATCTTGAGCTACTTTAGATTCAATACCAGTGCCTACTATAGGTGCCTCGGGGCGCAATAAGGGCACGGCTTGACGTTGCATGTTTGATCCCATGAGCGCACGGTTGGCATCGTCATTTTCTAAGAACGGAATAAGAGATGCTGATACCCCAACGATTTGGTTGGGTGCAACATCCATATACTCAATCTTATTCAAGGCTTCATTGTCTTCATGATCTACGATAGGAAAATCTCCCTGCTCCCTGCATACTATCTTTTTGTTGATAAATCCGCCTTTGCTATCGTACTCGGTATTAGACTGTGCTATGACCTTAGTATCTTCTTCCTCTGCAGACAAATAGGTAACATTGTCATCTACTTTTACTACGCCACTATCTACTTTACGGTATGGTGTTTCTATGAAACCCATTTTATTAATCTTCGCATGTACGCAGAGCGTAGATATCAGCCCAATATTGGGGCCTTCTGGCGTCTCTATAGTACAAAGACGACCATAGTGTGAATAGTGAACGTCTCGAACTTCGAATCCTGCACGCTCTCTAGAAAGACCGCCAGGGCCTAATGCCGATATACGTCTCTTGTGAGTAATCTCCGACAATGGGTTTGTTTGGTCTAGGAATTGCGAAAGTTGACTAGTTCCGAAGAAGGAGTTGATTACTGAAGATAGTGTACGTGCATTGATAAGGTCTATAGGTGTAAACACCTCGTTGTCTCTTACGTTCATGCGTTCACGAATGGTGCGAGCCATACGGGCAAGACCTACTCCAAATTGCGAATAGAGTTGTTCGCCTACAGTACGTACTCTTCTATTACTTAGATGGTCTATATCGTCAATCTCTGCTTTCTGATTAACGAGACGTATCAAGTATTTTACTATAGAGGCAATATCTTCTCTATTAAGTACTTTATTATCTATACTGATTTCTAGTCCTAATTTTTTATTGATTTTGTATCTCCCTACTTCTCCTAAGTCATAGCGCTTATCTGAGAAGAACAATTTTTCTATGATACCTCTTGCCGTCTCTTCATCCGGGGGATCGGAACCACGCAACTGACGATATATCGTTTGTAGCGCTTCTATCTCGGAGTTTGAAGTATCTTTTTGCAGGGTATTAAAGATGATAGAGTAATCTTCAGTAAGGTCGTCCTTTTGAAGTATTATTTTTTTGACACCTGTCTCTAGTATCATCTGTATGTTATCTTCATCGAGATAGGTATCACGTTCGAGGATAATTTCATTCCGCTCTATGGACACTACTTCACCGGTATCTTCATCTACGAAATCTTCCATCCAAGATTTCAATACTCTAGCTGCGAGCTTTCTGCCTATATTTTTTTCTAAATTTTTCTTATTTACATCTATTTCATCTGCTAAGCCGAATAGAGATAAAATATCTTTATCGGAGTCGTAGCCTATGGCTCTGAGCAGGGTGGTAACGGGAAATTTCTTTTTCCTGTCAATGTATGCATACATGACATTATTGATGTCTGTAGCGAATTCCATCCAAGCTCCTTTGAATGGTATTACTCTTGCAGAGAATATTTTTGTACCATTGGGATGGTAACTCATACCGAAGAATACCCCTGGAGAGCGGTGTAGCTGTGATACGACCACACGCTCAGCCCCATTGATTACGAAGGTACCTTTCTCTGTCATGTAGGGAATGTTTCCTAGGAATACATCCTGCACTATAGTTTGGAAGTCTATATGCTCTTCGTCATTGCAAGATAGGCGCAATTTAGCTTTGAGGGGTACACTATAGGTAAGACCTCTGTCTATACATTCTTCTACGGAATAGCGAGGTGGATCTATGTAATAATCCAAGAATTCGAGTAGGAAGATGCTACGGGCATCTGTAATAGGGAAATTTTCCTGAAATACTCGATAAAGACCCTCATTGCTTCTTTTGTCAGGGGTGGTTTCGAGCTGAAAGAAGTCTCTGAAAGACTTCACCTGAATATCGAGCAGGTTTGGCAACTCGTAATCTTGTTTGATTTTGCCGAAATTAATGCGACCGTTGACAGTGCTATTTGACATATTTAGAAATTGGTTTTTAATAAAAACAAATTAAATAGTGTCCGACATACGAAATGATGTCGAACACTATTTATAATTTTAGCTGATGTATGCTATGTTACTTGATTTCAACAGAGGCACCTGCTTCTTCTAATTTAGCTTTTAGTGCTTCTGCATCATCTTTTGAAGTACCTTCTTTGATAGGCTTCGGAGCTGTGTCAACTAGGTCTTTTGCTTCTTTCAAGCCTAAACCTGTAAGTTCTTTTACTACTTTTACTACTGCTAGTTTTTGGGCACCTGCGTCTTTAAGGATTACATCGAAAGATGTTTTCTCTTCAGCAGCAGCGGCATCGCCACCGCCACCAGCAGGAGCAGCAGCAACAGCTACTGCAGCAGCAGCAGGCTCAATACCGTAGTCTTCTTTTAAGATGTTAGCAAGTTCGTTTACATCTTTTACTGTAAGGTTTACTAGCGTTTCCGCAAGTTGTTTTAAGTCTGCCATGATGATTTTGTTTTTTTAATTAATTAAATATATTTTTGGTTTGCTTGGAAGTATGTGTTTATGCGGCTCTTTCTTCAAGGGCTTTCACAAGACCTGCTATAGTATTTCCTCCTGACTTGAGGGCAGAAATAACATTTTTGGCAGGCGACTGTAATAAGCCGATAAGTTCGCCTATCAATTCCTCTTTAGATTTTAGTGCTTTGAGTGTCTCTAATTGATTGTCGCCTATAAATACTGCTGAATCTATATAGGCACCTTTGAGCATTGGCTTTTCTGCCTTACCTCTGAACTCGGCTATCAATTTAGCTGGAGCATTGCCTACTTCAGTAAAGAATATAGCTGTAGGTCCGGAGAGTGCATTTTCTATTTCGTCGGAATATTTGCCACTAGATTCTAGTGCTTTGCGGACGAAGGTATTTTTTGCAACTTGGAATTTTATTCCTTGTTCATAGCATTTTCTTCTAAGTTTATTTATTTGTTCTACTGTCATGCCAGAAGCATCTGCGAAGTAAAAATAATTGCCATTATCGAATGCTTCTTTCAAGGAGTCTATTACCTGCTGTTTTTCAGCTTTTTTCATGTCTGATTTTTTAAATTTTTAATTAAATACCACTTACAGATTTAATATCCACGGGTACTGACGGACTCATGGTAGTGGCCATAAATACGCTTTTGAAATATATGCCTTTTGCTGCCGACGGCTTCATTCTTGATAGGGTTTGCAATACTTCTTTGGCATTATCTTGCAACTGATCTGGAGAGAAGTTTACCCTACCTATGGACGTATGGACGATACCAAATTTATCCACCCGGAAAGATATCTTTCCTTTTTTGACTTCTTTCACTGCTTCACCTACGTTGTCAGTTACTGTTCCGGACTTTGGATTGGGCATTAAGTTACGAGGACCTAATACCTTTCCTAATCTACCAATTTTAGGCATCACACTTGGCGTAGAGATAATCACATCTACATCTGTCCAACCTCCGTTAATCTTATCAATATATTCATCTAGACCTACGTAATCTGCACCTGCTGCTTTTGCGTCTGCTTCCTTATCGGGCGTACACAATACCAAAACAGTTTTAGACTTACCCGTACCGTGAGGCAAACTTACTGTGCCGCGAAGAGCTTGGTCGGGTTTACGAGGGTCAACGCCTAGACGAATATGTAAGTCCACGGAAGCATTGAATTTAGTAGTGTTGACATCTTTCACCAATGTCGAAGCCTGCTCAAGGCTGTAGAACTTTCCTAGTTCTACTTTGCCTTCTACTGCTTTTCTTCTTTTTGCTACTTTCACCTCTATTATTATTAAATATGTAAAATTATTAGTTTTGCCAAGGAGCTGTTCCTGTGACATTCACGCCCATACTTCTTGCACTTCCTGCTACCATACGCATAGCTGATTCTATCGTAAAGCAATTGAGGTCTGGCATTTTAATTTCGGCAATTTCTTTCACCTGTTCCCAAGTAAGATTTCCAACTTTTTTACGGTTAGGCTGCTCTGAGCCTTTCTTTACATTGGAAAATTCCATGATGAGCGATGCTGCCGGAGGTGTCTTTACTACGAATGTGAAAGATTTGTCCTTGAACACGGTAATCACTACTGGCACAATCTTACCCATTTTATCTTGAGTCGCTGCATTAAACTGCTTACAGAACTCCATGATGTTTACCCCTTTAGAACCTAAAGCGGGACCTACGGGAGGTGCTGGGTTCGCCTGTCCTCCTTTGATTTGTAACTTGATAAAAGTTTCTATCTCTTTTGCCATATCTTATTGTTTTTCTACCTGCATGAAATTAAGTTCTACAGGTTGTTTTCTACCAAATATTTTTACTACTACTTTTAATTTTTTCTTATCTTCCATTACTTCTTCTATCTCCCCAATAAAGTCATTGAAAGGACCGTCTGTAATTTTTACTGTTTCTCCTACCAAGAAGGGTTCATTGCTACCGCCAGTCTCTGCCATCTCATCTACCTTACCCAATATTCTGTTTACTTCTGATTTGCGTAGAGGTGTAGGATGATCTTTGCCCAAGAAATGTATGACATTGGGGGCATTGTTGATTGCAGAAATAATATCCCCATGCATTTTTGTTGGCTCTGCTTCTATCATTAGATAGCCAGGGAAGAAGTTGCGTTCATGAATAACTTTTTTGCCATTCTTCAGCTTATAAACTTTTTCTGTAGGCACTAGAATCTGAAGTACCGCCTCTGTCCATTTAGAACGCTCTATCTCCATATCGAGATATTGCTTGATTTTTTTCTCTTTACCACTTACTACACGCAAGACGAACCATTTTTTATCTTCTGACATCTTTATTTATTTAAGAATTTATAAATAATATCAGAGATAGCAAATTTTGCAGACATATCCATAGCAAAGATTACCAGTGCTATAATCACAGCAGCCACGCCTACCACAGTAGCACTCAATTGCAGTTCTTTCCATGTAGGCCATGTGACGTGTGTCTTTAGCTCTTCGTAAGATTCTTTGAGGTATAATTGAAGTTTTTCCATTTTTCTCCCTCTTGTGCACGGGCACCTGGATTCGAACCAAGATCAACGGTTTTGGAGACCGCTATTCTACCATTGAACTATGCCCGTAGTTCTTGAATTAAATCAGGTGTAAACCCATGCTTTTTAGATAACTGATGGCTAGCAGTTACCCACCAGCCATCAAGCCACCTTTATTATTAATAAATTATTTTAAAATCTCAGTTACCTGCCCTGCGCCTACCGTACGTCCACCTTCACGGATAGCGAATTTAAGACCTTTCTCTAGTGCTACCGGATAGATAAGCTTCACTGTAAGTGTAACGTTATCACCAGGCATTACCATCTCTACACCTGCGGGTAATTCGATTTCACCTGTAACGTCTGTAGTTCTCAAATAGAACTGAGGACGATACTTATTGAAGAATGGTGTATGACGACCTCCTTCCTCTTTGCTAAGCACGTACACTTCACACTTAAATTCGGTATGAGGTGTTACAGAACCTGGCTTACAGATAATCATACCACGCTTAATTTGGTTTTTATCTATACCACGAAGCAATAGACCTACGTTGTCACCAGCTTCCCCTGTATCTAATATTTTACGAAACATCTCCACCCCTGTAACTGTAGATGTCATGGGCTTCTCTTGAAGACCGATAATTTCTACTGATTCGCCAGAATTTACAATACCTCTTTCAATACGACCAGTGGCAACAGTACCACGACCCGTGATAGAGAATACATCTTCTACTGGCATCAAGAATGGCTTGTCAATTGCTCTTGGAGGAAGAGGAATATAGCTGTCTACTGCATCCATCAATGCATCTATCTGTGCTACACCATCTGCCTCACCTTGCAATGCCTTGATAGCAGAACCTTGGATTACAGGAATATTGTCACCATCATAGCCATAGAAAGAAAGTAATTCACGTACTTCCATCTCTACTAGTTCTAATAGTTCAGGGTCATCCACCAAGTCTATTTTATTCATAAATACTACTAGCTGAGGTACGCCTACCTGACGAGCCAAAAGGATGTGCTCGCGAGTTTGGGGCATAGGGCCATCGGTAGCTGCTACCACAAGGATAGCGCCGTCCATCTGGGCAGCACCCGTTACCATGTTCTTTACGTAGTCAGCGTGACCTGGACAGTCCACGTGTGCGTAGTGTCTGTTAGTAGTTTGATACTCTACGTGTGCTGTATTGATAGTGATACCCCTTTCTTTTTCTTCAGGAGCATTATCAATAGAATCATAATCTTTTTTCTCGGCAAGACCTTTGTTTGCCAATACTGAAGTAATAGCAGCAGTAAGCGTAGTTTTACCGTGGTCAACGTGACCGATAGTACCGATGTTTACGTGCGGCTTATCCTTAACGAATTTTTCTTTTGCCATTGTTTATCAATTTATATAGTTACTTTAATAGTTTTTTGCTTGTCAACATAGAGCCAATAACGAGGATTGAACTCGTGACCTCTTCCTTACCAAGGAAGTGCTCTACCACTGAGCTATATTGGCTAATAGAGCGGAAGACGAGGCTCGAACCCGCGACCCTCAGCTTGGAAGGCTGATGCTCTACCAACTGAGCTACTTCCGCTTATTATGTGGGGAGAACAGGATTCGAACCTGTGAAGGAATACACCAACAGATTTACAGTCTGTCCTCGTTGGCCGCTTGAGTATCTCCCCTAGCCAATTCAAGAGCCAGCAGAGGGATTCGAACCCCCGACCCACTGATTACAAATCAGTAGCTCTGGCCAACTGAGCTATGCTGGCTTGTTGATAATCAACATTTCTAAGAACACGGGTATTTAAGATTCTCGCAACCTCCTCTACAATACCATCTTGAAAACGAAGTGCAAAGATACAACTTTTTTCTAATTCCTACACCTGCCAAGATTAATTTTTTATTTAGTTTGTGAGATTTTTTATATGGATGCTCACAAATGATTAGAGCCTATCTCCAATCAGGGAGATAAACGCATATTTAAGTAGAAAATATACCTTTCTCATTATTGCATTTTATTATGTTCGAAAATATTCGATATTATTTGTATTTCTAAAGACTTTGTAGTACATTTAACTAAATCTACAAGTATATGAAACCACAAACCACAAACCACAAACCACAAACCACAGTTAATTGTTAAATTACTGAGCCTTATGGCTATTCCATTTATTTTATTTAGCTGTGAAAAGGATGTAGGTAGTGCCTTGAGTACGCAGACTGGCAATATCCAATTGCGAGAAAAGGGCGATGGAACTATTGATTCTACTGAATACTACGCAAGCCTGATGTTTACCAGTAGAGATATACTGCGACACCAGCGCAATGGAGAAAAATTGAATATTGGCAATCAAAACTCGGGAACTACACAAGAAAGTCTTAGCTGTAACTGTACTGGTAGCTATGAATGTAATGGCATCAAAGTTTTTGATACTACCTGTACCTACACATCCTGCTTACCACTTGTGTTCAAATATGATGCTTTTAACAACCGTATTCATGCTTTTGGTAAATATGGTATCGACTCGCGACAAAGTTACTATGTCTATTACCCTGCTAATAAAAATCCCAACTCACCAGTAGTATTACTCATTCATGGTGGTGGGTGGTTTAGTGGTCCCGATCCAAATAATATACTTGGCTGGCCCTTTAGTTACTCAGATGTAAGTACAGATAATATCGTAAAAGATTTGCTCAACAATGGCTATGTAGTGGTATCTATGCTATACAGATTGGGGACTTTAGCCTATAATAATACTGATATACAGAACAATACAATTACCATAAATACACAGATACAAGATGTGAATAGCTGTGTAGAACATATAAAAAATAATTTCTCCACTTGCCTCAATATCAATGCAAGTAAGCTGCAGATATTAGGCGAGAGTGCTGGTGGGCTGCTAGCACTGATGTATGCCTACACGCTATCAGACCCCAACTATTTAAAATCTGTTATAAGCTGCTATACTGCAACCAACTTTAGGCAGTATGCCATGTATATTTATGATAAAAGCACCTGCCCAACAAATCCTTATGTGTGTGGAACACCTTATAGTTTTATAAATTTCATAAGTTGTGGTTACAGTTCACCTTTGCCTTATTTTCCTAAATATGGAACAATAGTACTTTCAAACACATCACTTATAATAAATACATTGCCTAATAATTGTATTCCTAAGAAAAAGACTGATTGTATTTCAATACCACCAATAGAAATTGATCTAATAGATACTAGAATATTTGATGGGGCATTATGGCTACAGAGTGTGGTAGCACAGGTAGTTAGCAACCCTAGTTTGCCCAATAATAATACCAATATCTTTTACGCCCTAAGTGCTTGCAATAATTTGACTACTACTAAGAATATCCCTACCTTTATTATGCATGGGCAGAAAGACAGGCTAGTGCCTTATAGCCAATCTACTAATACGATGAAGACCAAGTTTCAAAGTATAGGTGGATTGATTAATGATATAGGCGCAAATATACCTCTAGTACCTACTACTTATAGTACTACACCACGGCACCTCATAAAACGATACCCTTTGGCAGATCATGGATTTGCCGGTGGCAGTATGATTACAGTACGCACAGATATTACAAGATGGTTAAACGGACATAATTAATTACTATGAGATCTATAATCATAATAAGTATCATGTTATTTTTTACAAATTGTAAAGAATCAGATACTTTTGATAAACCATATTTAATAAGAGAATTTCGGCTTAAAAAATTTGATTTTATTACGACGGACTTAAAAAAAATTGATTTTACATTCAAATATTCTCAAGATAATGAATTAATTTCCATATTAATGAATAATGAGAAAATTATAAGCTATTCTAAAATAAATGACTCACTCCTTGAGTTGAATTATTTTTGGAATTCAAATAATATTAGAGCTAATGCTGTACTTAGAGTAGATGTTGAGGGAAAAAGAATAAATAGAATCTATGAATACAACAAAGTCAGTAATGAAGTAAAAGAAATAAAATTTGTATACAATTATATAGATGAAGTATTCAATAACGCAATAAATTATTCACAAATTTATTACATTTCTGATGTGAATCAGTATGATTTTAATATTGAAAGTGGCAATCTAACTTCTTATAAAACATCCTATTATTACAATGATTTATTATTAGGGATACGTAGAAATAAAGAGGATACATTATATGCCGAATATTCTGATACAAAATTTAATAAATATATACCGTTTCAAAATACTTTAGATTTTAATTTAATCATTTTCAAGAGTGGTAAATACGGAGCAATCCTTAATCCATTATACATATTAGGTATAAATGACTTTTACTGTATAAAACCTAATAAAAATTTAGTAAAAAACTTTGAAATTCTAGATTTACTTGGAGGTAAACAACAATTGAATTATAATTATACCTATGACGTGATAAATGATACAATTACAAAAATAAAATCTAATAATCAAAACTATTATAATCTATATTGGGAATGAAAAAGCACCTCATAAAACGATACCCTTTGGCAGATCATGGATTTGCCGGTGGCAGTATGAATACTGTACGCACAGATATTACAAGATGGTTTAACGGTCATTTATAATACATCACCATGAAAAATTTTATAATAATAATTTGTTGCCTATACATAATAAGCTGCAAAAAATGTGAGGAAGATGTATCATCAAAACAATATAGAATTAGAGAATATCAAAAAATTATAAACGACAGCTTAAACCTGTCACTTTCATATAAGTATAATAATGATAATTTTCTTACTGATGTGTATGCAAATAATGAGAAAATAGTCCATATTTCTAAAATAAACGACACTTTAATAGAGTTAAATTATTTTTGGAATGTCAATGACAATATAATAAATGCTGTGCTTAGGGTAAATATAAAAGGCAATAGAATTTATAAATTATACGAATATAATAACATACGAGATGAAATTATTTCTGTAATATATGAATATATTTATGAAGGGAATGATTTGATTAGATGTTACAATAATATAATCATGTATTTTATATCAAAGTACAATCAATACAATTTTAAATATGAAAACAACAATATGACAAGTATAGATATTTCATATTATTACGTAAATCCATTTTTTGGCATACCAGAATATAGAGAAAATACCGTGAAGGCTGAATATACCGATATACCCTTTAATAAATATATTCCATATCAAAACACTCTTGATAAGGATATGATTTCTTTTAAAAACAGTAAGTATGGAGCACCAATAGAACCCTTATATGTGTTGGGAATCAATGGGTACTATTGTAATGTACCCAATAAGAATCTGGTAAAAAACTTTGAAAGTATTGCTGCTTTGGGTACAATTTATAAATCGCAAGATTATAATTATCAAGTTGAAAATAATTTAGTCGTAAAAATGAATGCTTCCGATGAACACAATTATTTCAAACTTATTTGGGAGTAAGCTATGACTACTCCCACAATATATGGGCAGCAAGACAGGCTAGTTCCTTATAGCCAAGCGACAGAGAAGATGAAGCCCAATCTGATAGCCTTAGGAGGGGGGGTGTTGCACGACTATGCCCATACCAGCGACCCAATACCTACGAACCTATCCCGCATCGCCTAAGCCTATTGTAATTATTAAGGGAGTAAAAACTTAGTGATGATGTCCATCGGGGCCATGTACGTGTCCATGTGCAATCTCTTCTGCACTTGCTTCACGGACTGTAGCTACCGAACCACTAAAATGCAAGTCCTTGCCTGCTAAAGGATGATTGAAGTCCATGATTACTGTGTCTTCATTAATTTCCACTACAAGACCTTGGAAATTATTGCCCTGATTGTCTTGCATAGGGAGAAGCGCACCAGGTCGAATATTTTCATTGTCAAAATTGCCGTCTTTGTCTAAAAAGCTGGCTTTGGGAATCTGTACGACATCATCTTCACTATATTCTCCGTAGCCATTAGAAGCTGTAATAGAGAAGCTAAAGGCATCACCTGATACTTTGCCTTCCAAGTTTTTTTCAAAATCG
This sequence comes from Chitinophagales bacterium, assembly GCA_044227665.1. Lineage (GTDB taxonomy): Bacteria > Bacteroidota > Bacteroidia > Chitinophagales > JADIYW01 > JBGAWK01. The sequence goes on along the minus strand of JBGAWK010000017.1, from coordinate 4,956 downwards.
GGCAATAACATTCCAGAGCCATGTAAATAAGTGAGCGGTTTCTCCAGCTCAGATTTATCCGCTACTACCATTGTGTCTTCATGCTGTACCTGAAGCACATAATGTACTGCAACTACTTTGTTTTTTCCTACTTGCATTTTATTATTTTAAATATTTATTATCCTATGTCGGGATATAGTTTATAATTTTTCTATGATTATCGCACTAGCACCGCCACCGCCATTACATATCGCAGCAACACCGTAGCGTGCTTGGTGATGTGAAAGCACAGATATCAATGTGGCGATGATTCTTGCCCCTGATGCACCTACTGGATGACCCAGCGCAACAGCTCCTCCAAAGGCATTAACCTTCTCAGGATCTAGTCCTAGAAGTTTTGTGTTCGCCATAGTAACGTTAGAGAAAGCCTCATTAATCTCAAAATACTCTATATCTTCCAAAGAAAGTCCAGCTCTTTTTAGAGCCTTGGGTATGGCTAATGCGGGAGTGGTGGTAAAATCATCGGGAGCTTGTTCCGCATCTGCATATCCTATGATAGCAGCTATTGGTGTCACACCCAATTCTTTTACTTTCTCTTCACTCATCAATACGAATGCTGCGGCACCATCGTTGATTTTTGAGGCGTTTACAGCCGTAACCGTACCTTCTTTGCCAAAAGCAGGTTTTAGGGAAGCTATCTTTTCAGGTCTTAGTTTCTTATATTCTTCATCTTCTGTGACAAAAGTACTTTCTCCGCGACCTTTGATTTCCACATCAAAAAGTTCGTTTTTGAAAACCCCATTTTTGTATGCTTCTGTTGCTCTTCTATAAGATTCTATCGCAAAAGCATCTTGATCTTCACGAGTGAAGTTGAACTTAGCAGCACACCTATCGCCACTGCTGCCCATCATCTCTTTGGAATAAGGATCTTGCAAAGCATCTCTTACTATAGCATCTACGACAGCACCATTGCCATAGCGATAGCCATTTCTAGCGTTGTCGAGCATATAGGGTGCCCTAGTCATACTCTCCATTCCTCCTGCTACTACTACATCTTTATCACCGAGCATTATGGACTGCGCTCCTAATATCACTGCCTTCATCCCTGATGCACAAACTTTGTTTATGGTAGAGCATGTAGCATTGACATGTATCCCTGCTCCTAATGCTGCCTGACGTGCCGGTGCCTGCCCCGTATTGGCCTGAATAACATTGCCCATAATCACTTCTTCGACAGTATCTCCACTGATGCCTGCCCTTTCTACAGCTTTTGATATACTCTGAGTACCTAATTCTATAGCACTTAATGCCGACAAACTACCTGAAAGGCTTCCTATGGGCGTACGTGCCATAGACACTATATATACTTTATTCATTTGCAAAAAAAATATTTTTTGTAAAATTAGTTATAATAAAAATTATAAAGTAAGATACTTTGTGATGTAACGTTTTAACAATGGAAAAAGTTAAGAAAATTTCCTGTCTATTTTTTTGTACATCTTTAGCCACCACGCATCTTCATCTTTGATATTATGCCAATCTTCCTGAATGTATGTATTTGCAATATCTCCACCAAACATGATATCATTCATCGTCACAGCCGTATTTGGTGCTACCTCACCACCTCCAAAATAAGTGTCTATAAAATGCCTGTGTAGTAATTCCAGCGTTCCGTACAGGTGAATAAGCGACATTTCCAAAGTGGTATGGAGATGCTTTTCTATTCTAGAAAGATACTCGCCTGACATCATGGAATCAAAACCCTGCTCACGCAAAGGCTTAGTAATATCTACCTTCTGCCCAGGCTCTAATCCCAATACGTGTGCTGCTTCCAACTGCATTATAGCCATAAGATTTTCTTTGCTTATGCTTATTTTGGGAATATCTGATGTATCTGTTTTTATAGAATTATTTTCAAAAAATGTAGTGTTTCTTACAGGATTTTCCCAAAATATTTTCCGCTGCCAAGGATAAGTAGGTAACGTATCTAACGGCAAGATGACATTTCCTAGATACCATTGCTGCCAATCTATGTCATAACCTTGATGATAAAGTTGAGCCATTGCAGACCACCATTGCAGACCACCATCAACATCTTTTTTCAAAGGAGCTATTAATATAGGAGAGGTATTGAGGGAGGATTTTACGAACCCCAACAATGTGGGATTTGGACCACATTCTACAAAAGTATTTATATCATATTCAGAAGAAATTGTATTTATATTATCTAAAAACCTTACAGTGCCCCTTAGCTGTCGGCTAAAATAGCTGGGTGTCAAATCAGAAGTATGTAATGTAATCCCATCTAGATTTGAAATTACAGGAATTTGCATTGCATGGATTTCAAACTGTGATACATAGCTTTCAAACTGTGCTAAAATAGAATCCATCAATGAGGAATGGAACGCATGTGATACACTAAGTGCTACAGTTTTTATGTTGTTAGCTTTAAGGGTATTAGAAAATTCTGTTATTTTTTCTTTTGTTCCAGAAACTGTTAACATATTTGGGCTGTTAATTGCAGCAATATCAATCTGATCTAAATAAGCAGCAATAGTATCCCGAGAGCTTAATACAGCAAGCATAGCACCTTCATCTGAAGGAAGTGATTGCATCAGTCTTCCTCTTTCTGCCACAATTTTTAGGGCATCTTCTAATATCAAGGCACCGCTGATAGTCAATGCCACATACTCACCTATACTATGTCCCGCTAGAACGGAAGGCCTTATGCCCATTTTTATACATAATTGTGCTACGGCATATTCTAGTACAAATAATGCGGGCTGGGTGTAGGCAGTTTGATGAATTATATCTGTATTTGCAATATCTCCATAAATGATGGATAGGATATCTATGTCTGAATTTTTTTGCAATAGCTGGTTACATTCTTCTACTTTTTCTTTAAAATAAGTACTATGTAGAAATAGATATTTTCCCATCTCAAAGTACTGAGATCCTTGTCCGGTGAAGAGGAACGCCAATTCTGCTTTTTTTAGTTCAGAACTATACGTGAGATGCTTAGATTTTCCAGCTTCGAGATAGGAAGAAATTGCATGTGATATAGAATCTGCATCTTGTGCCACTACCGAAAGCCTGTGTTCGTAATGATTTCTTCCTTTTTGTAAGGTATAACAGGTTTTATGCAAGTTCTGCTTCCAATTGTCACTTTTGATGTACTGCTCACAAAGTTGTTGCAGTGCAGCCTCCGTTTTGGTACTCAGCGTAAACAAAAAGGTATCTTCTTTCCCAATACTCTCTGTTCTTTGCGGTGGCTCTTGGAAGATGGCGTGCGTATTTGTGCCGCTATATCCACTGAGGTTTACAGCCATCAATAAAGGTTTTTCTATAGAGGTAGATAAGCAATCTTTAGCTACTTTCAGTTGTAAGTGTTGCCAATCTACGTCTGTATTGGGTGTATCAAAATACAAGTTTGGAAATATAGTCTTATGTTCTAAGGATAGTAAAACTTTCTGTATCATTGCCATGCCTGTGGCTGCTTCCAAATGGCCTATATTGGGTTTTACGGAGCCTACATATTTTGGCGTTCTGCTATATCCATTACTAATCGCCTGTAACTCCATGCCATCAGTAAGTTTATTGCCTATACCATGTGCTTCTACAAATACTACATCATTGGGTTGGCAGCCAGCATCTTTTATAGCATCTTTTATTACCGACTGTTGCGCTACAGGATTTGGCGCAGTAAAACCATTGCTAGTGCCATCGTGTTTTATAGCTGTACCTTTGACTAATGCATAAATGTTTAAGTTTTCTTTTATTGCATCTTTAGTTCTTTTGAGCAAAAGAACTCCACAGCCTTCACCTCGTACATAACCATCACCTTGTTCATCAAAAGCTTTGCATTTGCCGGATGGTGACAATGACCCAAGCTTAGATAATCCTACATATAATTCAGGTGTCAAAATCAAATTAGCTGCAATTACTATAGCGGTATCCGAACGATTATTTCTCAAATTTTGTGAGGCAAGATGTAGTGCCACAAGTGTAGAAGAACAAGCGGCATCTAGGGCATAACATTGTCCTTGCAAGTCAAAACTATACGATATTCTGCCTGCTGCCGTTGCAAAAGGAATCCCTGTAGCATCATAGACATCCATCTTGGTAATATCACCACTTCTGAATCTCGCCTGGATGTAATCGCTATTGCCGATGGCTACAAATACATCTGTAGTTGTGCCTTTGAGACTTTTAGGTGCAATCCCAGCATGTTCAAGTGCTTCATATACTACTTCGAGCATCATCCTTTGCAGAGGATCTATGCTTTTGGCTTCTCGTGGTGTGATGTCGAAAAATTCTGCATCGAATGCCCTCACATCCTCCTGCAAAAAGGAGCCATACTTCGTATTTGTTTTGCCTGCTTTGAAGCTATCCGTATCATAATATGCTTCTATATCAAATCTATCTTTGGGAATTTCAGTAATAGTATTTTGTTTGTTGCTTAATAAGTCATACAATTTTTCAAGACTATCAATGCCTCCAGGAAAGCGGGTGCCAGTTCCCACAATGGCTACCTCTTCAAAAATCGGAATTGCCGCTTTTGCAAGCTCTGCTTCTAAAGATTTTATCTTGAGCAGAGATTTTTTTAAAACCTCTTGAATTTGTTGCTGTTGTTCGGACATTCCACAAAGATAAGGAATATCAGATTTTAAGGTTCCCCATTACTAATTCTAAATTATAGTATGATTGATTTTATATAATTATTGACAACCTTCTTGTTGCGTTCTCTTCAACTTTGTAATATCTATTCCTTTGGATGATGCCTTAGATAATAGATATTGGTAAGTTGTTTCTTCCATGATAGGTATTCGGGATAATATAAAACAAGTGGTTCTCAATGGGTCACTAACTACAGCATAGCTATAATCATCGGCGAGGTCTATAATCCAATAATTAGATATGGTAGGTGTACCTGTAAAGCTCACCTTCAATTTTGAATTATTAGATCCTCTTTCCGGT
>JBGAWK010000016.1:0-44984 GCA_044227665.1 Chitinophagales bacterium | reverse complement strand
ACAGGGCATGTTTGTCATACCCCAGGATTTTCCCGCAAACATGGTCTTCTCAGATGTCAATTGGTATTGGGATGATCAGGAAGGGACTTTCAAAAATATAGACAGAGTAGGAATGATGGTATTAGGCAATAGAGGTGTTGCCTTGAAGACAAAAGCATATCTGGAAGTAGCACCTCGTGGTGAACGTACTTTTGTGAATGTGTATATTGAAGCAGCCAATGGAACTTGGTATTACTTCAGATATTTAGAAGGAGTGATGTCTGTACAATCGTCAGACCCTGTATTTATAGAAAACTTCAGAGCTACTAGCGAAAACGATAAAGTCGTCAAAAAAGGCAAGAATAATATTGTTTTCTATCTAGAAGAGCCAGAAGCAAATCTCAAAGACAACTTCGTAGCACGCATAGAAGAATTTAAAGATAGAATAGGACGGTAAAACATTTGTTTGCAAGGCATTAAAAAATATCTAAGTTACATCTTTGAGTTTCCTATAGAAAAAAAATATAGTGAAATAAATGGTGTTTTAGAACTGACTTATCATAAGGGTGCCTACAAGTTATCTACAGAAAATGCCATTTATTCGTGGGGGAAATATTATGACTCCTTTAGTACGGCGTTCAAGAAACTTAATATTTATCATACAGATATTCCAAAGGTGCTGATATTGGGTTATGGGTTAGGGAGCATAGGAGATTTATTACATGCAAATGCCTCTGTAGCCGAAATTGTGGGCGTAGATAGCGATTCTGTAATTATGGATATGGCATATCGCTATCAGCATATACAAGGAAGAGAACTCGTATGTATGTCTGCCATTGATTATATCCAAAGTTGTGTTAAAAAGTTCGACTTGATTTGTATAGATGTATTTATTGATGACAAAGTTCCTGCGCTAGTCATGCAAGAAGACTTCTTGGAAAAAGTAGTTCAAAGACTCCATACAAACGGATGGCTGATATTTAGTCAACTTACACAGAATAGCCTGGGGAATAAGTTGCTTGTCCAATTGTTTGACAGCTATAAGAATGTGAAAACTATTTTCTCAGAAGGTAATACCCTATATTGTCTTAGAAAAGGATAAAAGATTCATCTTTGTACCTTAAATTTGCTTCCAATTATGAGCATACAAATCAAATTTGGTACAGATGGATGGAGAGCAATTATCGCTCAAGAATTTACTACCGACAATGTGGCAAGAGTAGCTGTGGCTACAGCGATGAGAATAAAGGAAACACAAGATAATCCTTTGGTGGTCATTGGTCACGATTGTAGATTTGGTGGCGAGTTATTTGCAGAGACTACAGCCAAAGTATTAGCCGATAATGGTATCAAAGTACTGCTGGCAAAAGGCATTACCTCTACACCTATGGTGTCTTTGGGTTGTTTTATCCATAAGGCTACCTTTGGTGTAGTCATTACTGCAAGCCATAACCCTGCGTCTTATAATGGATATAAACTGAAATCATACTTTGGAGGGCCATCCAGCCCTTCAGAAATTGATGCCGTAGAAAAATTGATACCCCAAAATGCCGAAATTCCTTCGGTAACTATAAAAGAACTGGTACAGAGCGGCAAGGTAGAGTATATAGATCTCGAAACTATGTACTATGAGCATGTAGAGAAAAATTTTGACATGGATGCTATTCGTTACTGTGGTAAAGTCTTTGCCTATGATGCGATGTATGGTGCCGGACAAAAGATAGTAAAACGGCTTATGCCGGATATTGTGAGCCTGCATTGCGAGCAGAATCCTTCTTTCAATGGTACAGCACCCGAACCTTTGCATAAAAACCTCTTGGAGTTCTCTGAGCTGATAGCCAAGAGTACAGATATAGACTTTGGTTTTGCTAATGATGGCGATGCAGATAGGGTAGGTGCCTATGACAGCAAAGGACAGTACATAGATTCTCATCATGTCATTCTGCTGCTCATCCATTATTTGCATGTATATAAAAAATTTACAGGAAAAGTCGTTATTGCATTTTCTGTATCTGATAAGGTAAAAAAATTGTGCCGAGCTTACAATATCCCCTACGTGGTGACCAAAATAGGCTTCAAGTATATTTGCGATATCATGGTGCATGAAGATGTGCTATTAGGTGGGGAAGAAAGTGGAGGCATCGCAATTAAAGGACATATACCTGAGCGCGATGGCGTATGGAATGCGCTCACGCTCATGGAATTTATGGCAAAATCCGGAAAGTCTATTGAAGAACTTATCCAAGAAGTGTATGCTGTGGTAGGGGCTTTTGACTACAATAGGTATGATTTGCATATCACAGAAGCATTGAAGCAATCTATTATTCAAAAATGTGAAAATAATGGCTATAAGTCCTTCGGAAAGTATCCTATTACAAGAGTAGAAGACATAGATGGATGGAAATTTTATTTAGAAGAAGAATCTTGGGTGATGGTACGAGCTAGCGGTACAGAGCCAGTGTTAAGAGTATATTGCGAGAGTGACAATATGGAAAAGGTGATAGACATGCTGGATAGCACTAAGACTGTCCTCCTCGCCGAATAGTCACCTATACAAAGCCGTTTCAGCTTTTTTCTATATAAAATTGGGGTGTAAAAATCCACTTTTTAACTTTTAGCTAACGCTATGCTAAAGGTAAACCTACAATATATAAACTTTTACATAAATTTAGAACTCATTGAATAACAATCTATTAAAAGTTAAATAGCGGTTAAAAAACCCTGCACTAAGGGAATAAGGTGTAATTTTGTAGCGAACCAAAGTTAATATCAAATGAGAAAATTTGGGTTATTTTGTATAACATTACTTTTATGGGCTATCACCTTCGCAGGTGAAAATTATCAAGGCAATGCCTCTTATTACGGCAACGAATTTGAAGGAAGAACTACTGCTAGCGGTGACAAATTCACGCAAAGCAAGTTTACTTGCGCCCATCGCACCCTACCCTTCGGGACGAAATTGAAGGTAGAGAATCTAGATAATGGCAAGGAAGTTATTGTCATCGTCAATGACAGAGGACCTTTTCATGGAACTAGGATAATTGATGTTTCTATGATTGCGGCACAGCAACTGGGCATGATTCATAAAGGTACTGCCACCGTGAGAATAGAAATATTGCAATAAGCTCATTTCATCTCATTTATGTCTGATAGCTCCTGTAGAGATACTCTCCCTTCGTAGTAGGCTTTACCTACAATGGCAGAGTAGCAGTGTATATCCTGTAAGGCTAGTAGATCCTCCTTGCAGCTTACACCACCACTGGCAATGAGCGATATTGTAGGATGTATAGCTAAGATTTTCTTATATAGTGAGATAGATGGTCCCAGTAACATTCCATCACATGCCACGTCAGTACAAAGAAAATATTGCGCATTATACTGGAGATAGTCTATGATAAAATCGTAAATAGTTAGTTCGCTACTTTCCTGCCACCCATGTATGGCTATCCTGCTATCCAAAGTATCTGCGCCTATGATGATAGCATTGCTACCAAACTCCACAAGCCACTCCTTCACCATATCAGGTTCTTTTACCGCCATACTGCCAATGGCTACTTGTCGTGCTCCTATCCCAAAGGCTCTTTGAATATCTTCCCTACACTTCATGCCGCCACTAAAATCCACACATAGCGATGTGTGGCTCGTTATAGCTTCCAAAGTAGCCCAATTGACCACCTTACCTTGTTTGGCACCATCCAAATCTACAAGATGCAGATGGCTAATGCCGGCATCTTCAAAGCGGCGTGCTACATCTGTAGGGGAGTCGGAATATTCCTTCTTGGTAGAGAAGTCTCCTTTACTCAGTCGCACACACTTGCCGTCTATAATGTCTATGGCAGGAACTATTAACATATATGCTCTATAACTTCAAAAAATTATCAAGTATCTTTTGGCCCACATCAGCACTCTTTTCGGGATGGAACTGTACCGCATAGAAATTATCTTTATGTAATGCTGCACTAAATGGCAAGGTATAATCACAAGTCGCGATGGTGTAATCGCAAAGTTCAGCGTAATAACTGTGTACAAAATATACGTAATCATGAATACTTATACCTTTGAACAAAGGCGACGATAATTGCGTGAAATTATTCCATCCGATGTGAGGGACTTTATATGAACTATCACTAGGCATGAATTTTTTTACTTCTATATCAAAAATTCCGAGACCCTTAGCGTCCCCTTCTTCACTATGCCTACACATGAGCTGCAAGCCCAAACATATCCCCAGTACGGGTTGCCGAAGCGTAGGTATAAAGCTAGCCAATCCATATTCATGTAGATGCAACATCGTAGAACTAGCCTCCCCTACACCTGGGAAGATGACCCTGTCAGAAGAAGCTAAGATCTCTTTGTCGGCAGTAAGTATAGGCTGTATGCCTAGTCTCTCTAGTGCGAATATCACACTTTGGGTGTTGCCTGCATTGTATTTTACTATGGCAATATCCATCTTTTATTTGCCTAGTTTTATACGGGGATCTAAAAGGGCATAGAGGATATCTACAAAAATATTCACTATGATAAAAATACTTGCAGTAAAGAGTACGCTGCCCATAACTACGGGAAAGTCAAATTTCATCAGTGCATCTACTGCGGTATAGCCTAATCCTTTGATATCAAAAATTACTTCCACGAAGAATGCCCCTGCCAATAAGGACGCAAACCATCCCGAAATAGTAGTGATGACAGGATTCAGGGCATTGCGCAAAGCATGTTTGAAGATTACTACGGGCGTAGAAAGTCCTTTGGCTCGTGCGGTACGAACATAATCCTGAGAGAGTACTTCCAGCATGGAGCTGCGAGTAAGCTGGAATATAGTGCCTATGGGTCTCGTCCCTAAGGCAAGAGTAGGTAGAATCAGATTCTTTAACGCAAAAACTTCGTTGCCAAAATCATCAATAATGAATAGCCCACCTGTCTGGTCTAATCCTGTCCACTTATACCATACGATGCCAAAGAAATAGCCTAGTACTAAAGCCGAAAAGTAGGAAGGCACAGATATACCCATTACCGATAATGTCATGGCCGCATTGTCGAACCAACTATGTTGCCGCAGTGCTGCTACTGTGCCTAAAATGATGCCTATAATACTTGCTAATAATATGGAGGCTATCGCCAAAATCACTGTCTGTGGTAAGGCCTGGGTAAGTATCTGCCATACCTCTCGTTTGGTCTGATAAGAACGCCGCAGGTAGGGCTTTTTGAGTAAAAGTACCTTCGTGGGCGTTTGTATTAAAGTGATGCCTTTATATTTTGGGAGTATGCTAGGGTCATTACTATGAATACTTATTGGTAGTACATCATTGATGTACATAAGGAATTGTACACTCTTAGGTTTGTCGAGACCCAGTTCCTTATTGATAGCCTCCACGCTTTCTACATCGGCACGCTGTCCTAAGGTAAGACGTGCAGGATCTACAGGAAGAATATTAAATAGAAAAAATACGACGAAGATGACACCGAGGAGTACCAAAGCACCATAGAATATCTTCTGTGTTAGGAATTTTATCAAAATTTATCTTTGTTAAAGTATTATTTTGTGCGTAGTAAAACAATGATTTGCTAACGCAGGATAAAAATAAAAAATTATAGATAATACCTTAATATTATTATGTATTTGCCACTAAAAAATACTATTTCTTTAAATTGCAGGGGGAAGCTATTGTGTTCTGAAAATCCCATGGTCATGGGTATCCTCAATCTCACACCGGATTCCTACTATGCTCCCAGCAGGGCTCAAGATTATATTCTAGCACTACAAAAAGTAGGGCAGATGCTAGAAGATGGCGCAGATATCATAGATATAGGTGCTATGTCGTCACGACCTATGGCTACAGAAATATCCGAAGAGGAAGAGAAGGAGAGGCTATTGCCTTTATTGTCAGTATTGATAAAGAATTTTCCTGATGCAATCTTTTCGGTTGACACATATAGAAAGAATATTGCTGAGGAAGCGTTACATATAGGGGCACATATAATAAACGATATTGCTGCGGGACGAAATACAGACCTCATGTCACTATGCGCCGCCGCTACAGCACCCTATATTGCTATGCATAGCAAGGGAACACCTCAAGATATGCATTTATATACTCAGTATGATGATTTGCTAAAAGAAATGTTGGATTTTTTTGTCATAATAAAAAATAATGCCTATTCTGTAGGTCTTCATGATATTATCATAGATCCGGGATTCGGATTTGCGAAAACCATAGAGCAAAATTATTATCTACTCAAAAACATTGATGCCCTTACAATACTTGATGTGCCTATACTGGTGGGTATTTCTAGAAAATCTATGGTATATAAGGCTTTGCAATGTACTCCGGAAGAAGCACTTCAAGGTACATCTGCACTTCACATGGCGGTACTTATGGGTGGCGCACGACTACTAAGGGTACATGACGTAAAAGCGACCAAAGAAGTTATTGCTCTTTATACGTTGCTAAATGATAATGGATAGCCGTATTTCTATGAAAAGATTATTGTACTAGAGTTCCAATTTTCTCGCCACCAAGAATTCTAAGAAGATTGCCTTTTTCTTTAATGCTAAATACCACTATAGGAATTTTATTTTCTTTACATAAGGTGAATGCCGTCTGGTCCATAACCTTCAATTCCTTGCTAATAACATCGTTATAGGAAACATAATCGAATTTAGTGGCAGTAGCATCTTCTTTAGGGTCTGCAGTATATATACCATCTACGCTAGTGCCTTTAAGTAGTGCATCTGCACCTATTTCTGTAGCTCTGAGTGCAGCAGCAGTATCTGTAGTAAAAAATGGGTTGCCTGTACCTGCACCTATGATAATAACACGACCTTTCTCCAAGTGACGCACCGCCCTTCTGCGGATATAGGGCTCACAAACTTGCTGTATGCTCAGTGCTGACATCAATCTAGTGTTTATGCCTCTGCGTTCCAATGCACCTTGAAGTGCCATTCCATTGATGACTGTTGCAAGCATACCCATATAGTCGCCTTGAACTCTGTCTATGCCTATATGTCCAGCTTGTAATCCTCTAAAGATATTGCCACCGCCGATAACTATTGCTACTTCATATCGTGCATCTACGATGCTCTTTATTTCGTCGCCAAAATGGTCTATCATGTCGGGTTGAATACCAAATTGTTCGTTGCCCATCAATGCCTCGCCACTTAATTTTAGAAGAATTCTCTTGTAAGCCATATCGGTTGCCAAATTACTACATTTCTTGGTATTATTAGGGGCTAGAAAAAATATTTCTTTATATCATCCTTTCAATCGCTCATATTTTGTCGGCTATAGAAGTATTAAGGAAGTGAATAAATGGCGCAGAAGATTTCGACATATCCATGAGTGTGTCCATGAAATTGTCTTGCATCACTTTCGACTGATCTATAGTATGAAATATGGTGAAACTTTTCAGTTTCAGATATTCTATAGCAGGATTGTTTGCTTCAAAGCCTTTTGGGGGCTTCTGTAGCGTATGTTCTCTGTCCAAATCTGTGAAGTATTTTTTGAATTTTTTATCTTCCAATATTTTTTTAAATGATGAAAAATTGTAGTCTATCTCTTGGCGAATCTTTGCCAGTACTATAGACTCGGGCATATAGCATCCAGCACCATAGAAAAATTGACCTGGTTCTATATGTAAGTAGTATCCTGCCATTCCTGCATTCTTGCCTCCTGGCGTGATAAATGCTCCCATATTTGTTTTATAAGGATCTTTGTTCTTGGAAAAGCGTACATCCCTGTTTATACGAAAAATGCATTGTGTGGGCTTCAGTAGGGAAATACTAGGATCTATGCTGCTCATCTCTGCTATCCAATGTTCTACCAAGGAAAGTACTTCTTGGCGCGCCTGTATATATCTGCTTTTATTGGCATCAAACCATATTTTATTGTTATTATCTTTTAGCTCAGAGAGGAACTGAATAGTATGTGATGATATCATTTTTTTTATTTTGCATAAAAATACTATAAACATGCAAAAGATTAGTATAAGTGAAATGAGGGAAAGCTATGGAAGATTTAGTTTGTCTGAAGAAAACTGTCCCGACAATCCTTTTGAGCTCTTTACACGTTGGTTTAAGGATGCACAAGAAGGCAATGAATATGAGCCCAATGCCTTTGCTTTGGCTACTGTAGATAAAGAGGGCGTGCCAAGTAGCCGGATAGTGCTGTTGAAGTATTTTGATGACGACGGCTTTATTTTCTTTACTAACTATGATAGTCACAAAGGCTGTAGTATTGCTGAAAATCCCAATGTGTCTATGCTGTTCTGGTGGCGAACTTATGAGCAGCAGATAAGAATAGTAGGTACTGCATCGAAAGTGGATAAGGACATTAGTCAGGAATATTTTAGTATGAGACCTATGGGCAGCAGAATAGGTGCATGTATATCTCCACAAAGTCGTAAGATTACCTTAGAAGAACTTACGGACTCCTATAATGCTAAGGCTGAAGCTGTTGGGGACGACACATATCTTGAAGTGCCAGAAAATTGGGGAGGGTATATTATTAAGACAGACTATATGGAGTTCTGGCAGGGACGACCGAATAGACTACATGACCGTATCGTGTATGAACGTAATCAGGGTGTATGGAATAGCTATCGAATAGCGCCATAAAAAATCAGGGTCGCCAACGAAGTTGGCGACCCTGATAATAGAATATGTATAAAACTTATTAGTTTACAGAATCATCTAATTCTTTTCCTGCTTTGAACTTCACTACGTTCTTGGCAGCTATCTTTATAGTTTTGCCGGTAGATGGATTGCGACCATCTCTAGCCTCTCTTTTAGATAAAGAAAAAGTACCGAAACCGATAAGGGTTACTTTATCCCCTTTCTTAACAGCACCACCTATTGCAGTAAGTGCAGCGGCAAGAGCATCTCCGGCTTGTGCTTGAGTAATACCGGCTGATTCAGCCATTTGTCTTACTAAATCTCCTTTGTTCATGATTATAAGTTTTTATAATTGTTAATTTAATATTAGTACAAATGTATATGCTTTACTTACATTTCCAAAGCCATTCTATATTTTGTTGATAAAAAGCCATAAAATGTGGAATTATAGCCCCTTCTATGCAGAAAATGATGTGCCACAACCACATGTAGATGTGGCATTAGGATTATCAAAGATAAAACCTCTATTATCTAAGCCCTTCTTAAAGTCTATCGTGATACCATAAAGATATAGCGATTGTGTCTTGTTAATTACAATTTGCACACCGTGATAATCAAGAATATCATCATTTTCTCCAGCCTTATCAAATTCTAATACATAGCTAAAGCCGGCACAGCCTCCACCTTTTACACCCACACGTAGATAATTTTTGTCTTGATTTTCTAAAGTCTTTAGTCGGTGTATCTCCTCTAATGCTGTAGAAGTAAATGTTATAGGTATCGTAATATGTTCAGTCATCATTTTTTTAAAACATAAATTTAGGTGAATAGTTACATTTGTGGAAGTATTTTTTTATGGGACAATATATATTTCAATTATTGCTGATTTTTATTCCTTCACTTTTAATGTTTGGAATCGTGTATTATTTGGTAAGTAATTTTTTGGATAATGATGAAAACAGAAGAAATATAGAACTCAGAAAAATAATAGTTTCCGAAAATTCCAAAGTTACCCTTCCCTTGCGGCTGCAAGCTTATGAACGCATACTCTTGTGCTTGGAACGTATGCACCCCAATAGTCTCTTGCATAGAGAAAGTCCACATCAGCTTTCGGTAGCGGAGTATCGAGAGAACTTGGTCAGAAATATTAGAACAGAATTTGAGTATAATCTTTCTCAGCAGTTGTATGTGAGTGCCGAATCTTGGCGTATGGCTCAAAATGCCAAAGATCAGACCATACAACTTATTCATCAGTTGGCAATGAAAGTTCCTGCCGATGCTTCTGCTATTGAACTTAGCAAGCTCATCTTCAATTATATATTTGAAACAGACCAGGATTTGTTTCCTACACAAATAGCCATAAATTTTCTGAAAGAAGATGTCAAGAATCTTTTCTAAGATAATAATTTTAGTCGGACTTGTTCTGTCGTCATGCAAGACCTTAGTGCCTGTGCAGATGCAATATGCACAAGAAAGTATAAGCATTCCAGAAAATGTAGATTCTAGTGTGGTAAATATGTATTTACCATACAAAGTAAAATTGGATTCCGCTATGCATATTACCTTGGTAGAGGCTACAGCAGAGATGACTAAGCAACAGCCTGAAAGTGCACTTGGTAATATGATGGCAGATGTCATTTATGAATCTTCTACAGACTATGGTGTGACTACTGATTTAGCTATAAGTAATTATGGAGGAATACGGGTTGCAAGTTTGCCAAAAGGTATGCTGATGGTTGAAGACGCCTATAAATTAATGCCTTTTGATAATATGGTGGTGATAGTGAAATTAGAAGGTAAAATACTACGACAGCTCTTTAACCACATGGCTTCAAAGGGTGGATGGCCCATAAGTCACGCTACTTATCTTATTCATGGTGATGTAGCTGAAGATATTCTTATAAATGGCTTTCCACTATCAGACGACAAAGTCTATACATTGGCGACAAATGATTATATCGCTGGTGGAGGAGACTATTGCGATATGCTAAAGCCACTTAAGAATGTTCCGACAGGTATATTATTAAGAGATGCTATTATCCAATATTGGAAAAATCTGGGTCGAAGTGGAAATTTCTTACATTATAGTATTGAAGGGAGAGTAATGTATGTACAGTAGAAGGGATTTTTTGCAGTATTCAAGTATGGCAGCTATGTATGCTGCCTTTTCTATTCCAGAAGATGCTTTGGCACACAATAATGCTATTACCAAGCTTACAATTTTGCATACTAACGATGTGCATTCCAATATTGAACCCTTTCCTTCCAACCATTCTAAATTCCCAAATAGAGGGGGGGTAGCATACAGAAAGGCAATCATAGATAAGATACGAGCGAAAGAAAGTTATGTCCTGCTTTTGGATGCCGGAGATATATTTCAGGGTACTCCTTATTTCAATATATTTCATGGAGAAGCAGAAATAAAGTTAATGACAGCATTGGGATATGATGCATGTACCATTGGCAACCATGATTTCGATGGAGGTATGGAAAATTTAGCCCTGCAATCACGCTATGCCATGTTCCCTATGCTCAATTGCAATTACGAACTACAAGGCACCCCACTATATGGGGTCATAAAGCCTTATACCATCATAGAGAAAGGAAATATAAAAATTGGCATTACAGGCGTAGGCGTAAATCCTAACGGGTTGATTCCGGAAAACTTATGCAAAGGCGTAGTGTATCAAAATCCTGTTACTGCGGTGCAGAAGGTAGCGGATTACCTTACCTATCAAGAAAAATGCAATCTCGTTATCTGTCTCTCACATCTAGGATACGAATATAGCGATGATAGAGACAGTGATATGAAGATGGCAGCAGAGACAGAAAATATTGACATCATCATAGGAGGACACACCCATACTTTTCTCGAAAAGCCTACTGAGGTTATCAACAAAATAGGGAAGAACGTTCTCGTTAATCAAGTAGGATGGGCAGGCGTTAATTTGGGTCATATAGAAGTGCTTTTTGAAAAAAAATCCAAGAAAAAATACGCTTCCGGCTATACTGTAATTGTGGATAAAAAAACAAGTGAATAAAAATTTTTTTTATACAATTTTTTTAATCAAATTTGACTTCTATTAGATAATTTTATAATCTGTTATTGAAATTTATATATGAGGAGTAAACTAGAGCAAGTGTGGGATAATTGTCTGCAAATTATCAAGGACAATATTAGCAATCAGAGTTATAAAACATGGTTTGAGCCTATCAAGCCCGTAAAGCTTCAAAATAATGTGCTTACCATACAGGTTCCTAGTCAATTTTTCTATGAATGGATAGAAGAGCATTACATTACGCTACTCAGAAAAACTATAAAAAGAGAGTTGGGAGATGATGCTAAGCTTGAGTATAGAATAGTGATGGATACAAATAATGGTCAGCCCTCCAACGCTACCGTAAACCTTCCCAATAACAGAGACGCAGTAGTGATGTCCAATGAAATGGCATTGCCGGGTATTTTTGTAAACCCCATGATAAAAAATCCTTTTGTCATCCCAGGGCTAAAGAAGATAAATGTAGACCCACAGTTGAACCCTACCTATAACTTTGAATCTTTCATAGAAGGCGATTGTAATAGGCTGGCACGTTCGGCAGGGTATGCCGTCGCTAAGTCTCCAGGTGCTACAGCCTTCAATCCTTTGGTAATTTATGGGGGCGTGGGATTAGGAAAAACGCACCTAGCACAAGCTATCGGAAACTTTGTGAAGAACTCCAATCCCAATAAGACAGTTCTCTATGTCTCCTCAGAAAAATTTACCAATCAATTTATTGATGCATTAAAGAATAATTCTGTCAACGACTTTGTACATTTTTATCAGATGATAGATGTATTGATAATTGACGATATTCAATTCTTTGCCAGCAAGCAAAAAACCCAAGATATTTTCTTCCATGTCTTCAACCATCTACATCAGACGGGAAAGCAGCTCGTACTTACTAGCGATAGAGCACCCAAAGACCTTGAGAATATGGAAGAAAGACTGCTGTCCAGATTTAAGTGGGGCCTCTCTGCCGACTTGCAGATACCTGACTTCGAGACGCGCATAGCGATTTTGGAAAACAAAATGCACTCCGATGGCATAGAATTGCCAAAAGAAGTAGTGGAATTTATTGCTTATAATATCAAATCCAATATTAGAGAACTCGAGGGCGTACTTACCTCCATAATGGCACAAGCCACCCTCAATCGCCAAGAGATAAACTTAGATCTTGCGAAACGCACGGTGATGAACTTCGTAAAAAATGTTTCTAAAGAAATATCCTTGGAGACTATCCAAAAAACCGTATGTGAATACTACGAAGTACAAGTAGATAAACTCAAAGAACCAACACGTAAACGCAATATTGTACAAGCTAGGCAGCTTTCCATGTATTTTGCTAAGGAATACACCCAAAGTTCGTTGAAAACCATAGGTTCTCACTTTGGTGGTCGTGACCATAGCACCGTAATACACTCTTGTCAGGCAGTGCGTAACCTTATAGATACTGACGAAGACTTCAGAGATCAAGTAGAAGATTTGAGGAAGAGAATAGAACTCAGTTTATAGTTTTTATCATATATAGCTAAAGCGCAGCATGGATTTACTTCCTTTGGCATAGCTTTTGCTAATTTTTCAATAAATTTTAACAGATGAAAAAATCAAAATTATTTACAATGATGGCAATGGTATTTTTAGTTCAAAATACATTTGCAGATCAACCTGGAGGATTTGGTATAAAAGGAGGCGTAGGTTTTTCTACCCTCTCCCTTGACAAGGATAAGGCTATAGACCAAAAAAACAGGATGAAAATTGGCGGCATGGTAGGCTTTTCTTATGAGGCTTTTTTAGGAAAAAATGATAAGATGGCATTAGACATAGAAGCACTCCTTGCTAACAAAGGAGTCCAGCAGAAATCTACAGTCTCTTTCTTAGGTCAGGATATTACTTCTACAATAAAGACTAATCTTTATACCATAGACGTGCCTGTATCTATAAAATTTTATCCAATAGAAAATCTAAATATCTACGCCGGACCTTACTATTCTTATTTGGCAGCAGCACAATTCCGCACCATCACCAAAACTGATGATGACAAAAAAAAGGAAGATGGAGAAAACTGGTTTAAAGACGAGAACAAAGATGTCAATGGTGAATACTTTATGAATCGTCATGATGTAGGTATCAATGCAGGCTTGGAATTCGTAACAGATGGTGGATTTGGTGTAGGGGCAAGATTCCAAAAAGGCTTCATGGATCTTACTAATAATGACTACATAATAAGTGACGATAAATATGTAACTAATACAGGCATCCAACTTTATGGTGTGATTAGATTCTAATTTTTAATTTCCAAAATTTTATATCTAGGGGGCTATATGCCCCCTTTTTGTATCTTTAGCCTATGAAAATAGAATTGCAACGTGTAAATGACGCAGTACATCTAGAGGCAATAAATGAACAGGGCATAAAAGTTCAGATAGACGGCTCTCCAGAGATTGGCGGTAAAGACCTAGGAGCAAGACCTATGCAGCTTGTGCTTATGGGCTTAGGTGGATGTACCAGCATGGATGTATTGTCAATACTGTACAAAATGCGTGAACACGTAGAAGATTATCATGTATCCATAAATGGAGAGAGAAATGCCGGAATCGTACCCGCTGTATTTACCAAGATACATATACACTTTTCCTTAAAAGGTAACTTGAGAATAGAAAATGTAGAAAGAGCAATACAATTATCTATGGATAAATACTGCTCGGTGAGCAAAATGCTGGAGAAAACTGCGGAAATAACACATAGTTACGAAATAGTATAATTTATAGCAATTAATAGAAACGAATGCAAGACCATCAATTTACGGGCACTAATAATTATGTGGCCACCGAAGAATTAAGAATAGCCGTAAATGCTGCCATCGCCCTGGAAAAGCCCCTCATCGTGAAAGGAGAACCAGGCACGGGAAAGACATTGTTGGCATTTGAAGTAGCAAAAGCCCTAAATATGGAAATATTTACCTGGCATATCAAATCTACTACCACTGCACAACAAGGCTTGTACGAATATGATGCAGTGGCAAGGCTAAGAGATTCTCAGCTGGGTAATGAAAAAGTACACCATATCGAGAACTATATTGTAAAAGGAAAACTTTGGCAAGCCTTTGAAGCACAGCAACAAGTGGTATTACTCATAGATGAGATAGATAAGGCAGATATAGAATTCCCTAACGACTTATTATTAGAGTTGGACAAGATGGAATTTTATTGTTATGAATTACAAAAAACTATAAAAGCAATACACAGACCTGTGGTAATTATTACCTCAAACAATGAAAAAGAACTTCCAGATGCCTTTCTACGTCGTTGTTTTTTTCATTACATCACCTTTCCGGACAAGGACACAATGATAGATATTATAAAAGTACATTATCCTACCTTGGAAGAGGATCTTATGAGAGAAGCATTAGCAGCCTTCTATAATCTCAGGGATTTTAATGGTATGAAAAAGAAGCCTTCCACTAGTGAGCTCTTAGATTGGATAAAGTTGTTGAAACTAGGAAAAGTACAAAAAGAGGCGCTTGCTAAGGCAGATTTTATCAGTGCTACTCCTCCTTATGCAGGATCGTTGATAAAAAATGAGCAAGACTTTGACTTGCTCACAAGGATACAAAAATCTACATTTAGAAAATTCTGAAATACTCATGAAAAATACACCGCTTACCGATATACATATCGCATTGGGAGCAAAAATGGCGCCCTTTGCAGGATACAATATGCCCATACAATATAGTGGTATAGTAGATGAACACCTATGTGTGCGCAATGCCATAGGCATATTTGATGTGTCGCACATGGGAGAGTTTGTGCTTAAAGGAGATCTTGCGCTGGAACTATTGCAGCGTGTAGTGTCCAATGATGTGGCAGCACTAGAAAGAGGAAAAGCCTTATATGGTTACTTGCCAAATGGCGAAGGGGGCATAGTGGACGACCTGTTAGTGTATCATCTCGATGACGGCAATTATATGTGTGTTGTAAATGCCTCTAATATAGATAAGGACTGGGACTGGATACAATCCCATAATGCCAACAACGTAGAAATGCACAATATCTCCGAAAAGACGGCATTGCTGGCAGTGCAAGGCCCCAAAGCGGCAGAAGCCTTACAAGCACTAACCGAAGTGGATTTGGCAAGCATTCCCTACTACAGTTTCAAGAGAGGAAAATTTGCAGATGTAGAGAATGTGATAATCTCTGCAACAGGATATACGGGAGCTGGTGGCTTCGAGCTGTACTTCAATGCCGTACATGCTGTAGAAGTATGGCAAAAAATCCTTCGTGCCGGAGCATCTTTTGGGATAAAACCAGCGGGATTGGGATGTCGTGATACCTTACGCCTTGAGATGGGCTACTGTCTTTATGGCAATGATATAGATGATAATACATCACCACTGGAAGCAGGACTGGGATGGGTGACAAAATGGAATAAAGATTTTATAGCCAAAGAATTATTGCAGCAGCAAAAAGAACAAGGGCTTTCCAAAAAATTGTCTGCAATACAGATGACAGACAAAGCCATACCGCGACATGGGTATCCTGTAAAAGATGCACAAGGCAATGATATAGGAATAGTAACTTCAGGTACGCAGTCACCTATCCTTTCTACAGGCATAGCCTTGGGATATGTGAATGTACCATACAATAAAATTGGTACGCAGGTGTTTGTAGAAGTAAGAGGAAAGTTGATGGCTGCTGAGGTAGTGAAAGCACCTTTTGTATAATATGGGAGAAAAACATTTTACATTAGTAGGTGCCGGAATTATGAGCGCAACATTAGGGGTGCTGCTCAAGGAATTAGAACCCCAAGCGCGAATAACAATTTTAGAAAGATTAGATCACGTATCAGGAGAAAGTTCTTATGCATGGAATAATGCAGGGACAGGACATTCTGCCTATTGCGAACTCAATTATACTCCAGAAAGAGAAGATGGCGGCATAGATATTTCTAAGGCCATAAAAATCTGTCATCAATTCGAGATTTCAAAGTCTTTTTGGGCCTATTTGGTGCGACAAGGTTATTTTGGCAATCCTGAAAGTTTCATAAACAATGTCCCCCATATAAGCTTTGTTTGGGGTGAAGAGGAAGTAGCATTTTTAAGAAAAAGATATAATGCCTTAAAAGAAAACATACTTTTCTCAGAAATACAATTTTCTGAGGATAAAAATACTTTGAAGGATTGGATACCCTTGGTGATGCAGGGAAGACATGACGATACACCTATGGCTGCTACAAAGGTGGATACAGGAACAGATGTAGATTATGGAAAACTTACTACCGTATTGTTCCAATATCTACAAAAACAAGACGGCGTAGAATTGTTTCTAGAACATGAGGTGAGAGACCTACAGCGACAACCCGATGGCAGATGGCAGATACATTACAAAGATTTGCGTAGCGCAGGGAAAGGCAGACTCTTTACAGATTTTGTCTTTTTAGGTGCAGGTGGTGGTGCATTACCCCTCTTGGAAAAGTCAGATGTCCCCGAAGGCAGAGGCTATGGGGGCTTTCCAGTGGGAGGACAATGGCTGATATGTAAGGAGGATGAAGTGATAGCTGCCCATTATGCCAAAGTGTATGGCAAGCCCGAATTCGGCGCGCCACCTATGTCTATGCCACATTTAGATACTAGAATTATTGACGGAAAAAGAGAATTGCTATTTGGTCCCTTTGCCGGATTTTCTACCAAGTTCCTCAAAAATGGTTCGTATTTCGACTTGCCATTGTCCGTAAAATTCGACAATTTTATACCTATACTCGGTGCAGGAATACATAATATTTCGCTTACCAAATACCTCATTGAACAATTGGCATTATCCTTTGAAGAAAAGATAGACCAATTACAAAACTACTATCCAGAGGCAAAACCCGAAGACTGGCAACTGTCTATGGCAGGGCAACGTGTACAGATAATAAAGAAAGATAAAAGTAGTGGGGGAAAATTAGAGTTCGGCACTGAAGTGATAGCCTCTGCCGATGGAACGCTCGCCGCCCTATTAGGGGCATCGCCTGGAGCATCTACTTCAGTATATATCATGGTGGAAGTTCTCCAGAAATGTTTCCCACAAAGTATGACATCTACATCATGGAAAGAAAAATTGGAAAAAATGATTCCCATACTTGATGAATCCCTGAGTGATAATCCTCAGGAGTGGATAGAAGAAAGGTGGGCAAATAATGCTATATTACATCTGTTAGACATGCCTGCCAATGAATCCGCTGCAACTCGCTGAAGAATATGTGTTAGAAACCTCCCAACATGTGTTTCTGACAGGAAAGGCAGGAACAGGAAAAACCACTTTTTTAAAAAATATTGTTGCCAAGACTGCCAAAAAATTTGTGGTAGTAGCACCTACAGCAGTAGCAGCTATAAATGCAGGTGGAATGACTATACACTCTCTATTTCAGTTGCCTCCAGGCATATTTGTGCCTGAGATGCACTACAGAGGGTATGCCGATATTGCTGTACACGACAGAAGATCTTTGCTGGAGCACATGCGTATGAGTGATAGTAAACTTACCCTAATCAGGGAACTACAATTGCTCATTATTGATGAGGTCAGTATGCTTAATGCAGACCTCTTGGACGCCATAGATTTTATACTAAAAACGATTAGAAGAAATAAAGACAAAGCCTTTGGTGGCGTGCAGGTGCTACTAATCGGGGACTTGTACCAGCTGCCACCCGTAGTAAGCGAGCAATCAGAAACCATCCTTTTACCATGGTATCGCAGTTCCTATTTTTATCAGGCTCAGGTGATGCAGGAAAGCCCTTCGATATATATCCCCTTGGACAAAATATACAGACAGAGCGACCAAAGGTTTATACATCTGTTAAATAATATCAGGAACAATACCCTGTCCAATCATGACTATGAGTGGCTGTCGGGTCGCTACAGTCCAGATAATCCCATAGATTGGGAAAATAATATCATCCTCACTACACATAATTGGAAAGCTGATAAAATAAATGCGTCACAGCTAGAAAAAATATCCGGAGATGTGATGACCTATCACGCAGAGGTCGAAGGAGAGATAAATCCTAAGTCCGTAGCCGCCGATATACAATTACACCTTAAATCTGGTGCTCAGGTCATGTTTGTAAAGAACGATAGTTCAGGACAGCATAGATATTACAATGGCAGATTGGCGACAGTAAGAAAGGTACGTAGCGATAGTATCACAGTAGTATTTGCAGATAATAATGAAGACTTCGAACTTGAGCGTGAATCTTGGGAAAATGTGCGCTACGCTTACAATGAAATGGAAGATACAGTACAAAGCAAAATCATAGGCACTTTTACGCAGTATCCCATCCGACTGGCATGGGCAGTAACAATACATAAGAGCCAAGGTCTTACTTTCGACAAGGTAGTAATAGATGCAGCATCGGCATTTGCTGCCGGACAGGTATATGTAGCCCTCAGCCGCTGCACCACTATGGAGGGCTTACGGCTCATGTCACCAATAGGGAAAGATGCTATAAGTACAGATAAGCATATAGTAGCGTGGACAGCATCACAAGAGCTTACCATGCCACAGCATATCTGCAACTTGCCTCTATGCAAATGGCAGCACCTGCAAGAACGTATAGCTTTGCTATACGATTGGCAGAAGCTTATTACAGCGACAGTACAGTGTAATAATATGATTACTACTAAAGCAGGAAAAGATAAAGGAGAAATTTTAGCTATAACAGAAAAAATCATAATCAATTTATATCATCAGCAGCAAACCGCAGATAAATTCTTGAATCAGATTAAGAAAATATTTGAGCTGGGTAATAGTGAAAGCACCTTGGCAATAGTGCAAGAACGCAATAATAAAGCACTTGCCTATTTCATCCAAGAAATCAAAGACCATGCCCTTATACCATTAGCTCATGTTGTAGAAAAAAAAATGGAAAACGGCAACAAGTCTGTCAAAAAAGCTATAGCAAAACTTATTGAAACCTTAGAATATAAAATCCTCAATATGACAGAGTTCTCTCTGTCAGGGCAGAAGATGAAGAGGACAGTGGCTTCGAGTACGGGAGAGGGCAAGATTTCTATGGCTAAGCCTATAAAGCAAGATACAAAACTCCTCACACTACAGCTGTTCAAAGAAGGAAAATCCTTGGAGCAGATAGCCAAAGAACGAAATCTGGCAAGCCAGACAATAGTAGGACATCTTTCATACTTTGTAGAACGTGGTGAAGTAGAAGCACAAGATATAATTTCCCAAGAAAAACTCTCTGCCATCACAGCCCAATTGTCTGTCCTTTCGGATATGTCCCTAAAAGACACCAAGGAACGTTTGGAAATATATTCCTATGAAGAAATAAAGATTGCACAAGCCTTTAGGATTTTTATAGCCAAAGGCTAAAATTACATATATAGATTTTTCAAAAAATACTACTTTTATCGCATGAGCAATTTGGCAGACCATGTATTCCTAAATCAGATAAAGCAAGAGCGCTTGGATGCTTATCTGGAAAAAGGATTCTTTCGCAATGCCAATATGATGTTTCGGACACAACTTTTGCCTATAGATGGCAAACTCAATAATGTAGTGAATATTCGGTTAGACCTCAGAGGATATAAGTCTCCCAAGCGCATGGCAAAGCTGATGCGCAAAAACCAACAGAGATTTACTGTCACAGTAGGAGAGGTGTGTATCACCCCCCAGAAGGAAGCCTTATTTGCTGCACATGCCCATCGCTTCAAGGGTTTTTTGTACAAGAGTCTGCGACACCTGCTCTTTGGTGACCAGAACATGGCAGTTTTTGATACTCAAGAAATATGCATTTATGACCAGGATAAATTAGTAGCTTTCAGCTTTTTTGACAAAGGGAAAAATAGCGTGGCTAGTATTTTGGGCGTTTTTGATCAAGCGTACTATAAATATTCTTTAGGCACCTACACCATGCTCTTGGAGATGGATTGGGCTAAGCGAAATAGCTATCATTACTACTATCCTGGTTATATAATGGATCAGTCCCGAGACTTTGAATATAAGCTAAGACTGGGAGATGTAGAATACCTCCATTGGAATAAAGGGTGGCATAAATTTGAGAACATCATACCCGAAGATTTCCCGGGCTGTATTATCAATACAAAGCTTGCCGTACTGGAGACCTTCCTGAAGGAAAAAGGAATAATAGGCAAGAAATTTTTCTACCCCTATTTTTCTTTAGGACATATAGACCTAGGAGGACAGCCCATGTTTGTAGGACAGCCCATACACTTTCACGTTCCTGACCCTATGTCGCGGAAGCTGAGGCTCATCGTAGAACCGCTACTAGAAAAAAATGCCTACCATGTAGCTTTGGTAGAGAAAGACAAGATGTACAATTCCTACATTCGGCAGCATCAGATGCAAAATACACAAGTCCACAGAAAGGAATACAATAAAGTGCTATACTACCACGAAATATACAAAACAAGTAATCTGGAAGATGTACCCTTTTTGCTCAATAAGCTGAGAAATTATGCAGAAAATTATATTGGATAAAAAATATTTTACCCTCATATCGGACTTACAGCATAGACATATTCTGAAAGTACGGCATGAGGAAAAGAATTGGATAGTCTGCAAGGTAGAACAAGATATATATATCATGGCAGGACTATGTCCACATGCTGGTGCCTCGCTATCCGAAGGGGTATGTAATATCAGAGGCATAGTAGTATGCCCCTTACATGGTTATAAATTTGATATTACTAAAGGCAGGAGTGCCGATGGACATCATTATACTTTCAAAAGTTATAGATTAAAAAAATCTGAGCAAGCCTATTTTTTTGAACTATAAAGAAAAAGATATTTATAGGTTTTGGATTACATTTGCATAGAATATAAAATTTATGGAACAAGAAGTTCAGTTATACATTGATGAGACAAAAGAATCTATGTTCAAGGCACTAAAATTCTTAGAGGATGACCTGCGTAAGTTGCGTGCTGGCAAGGCTTCTGTAGATATGCTACACGGTATTACAGTAGAGTATTACGGCATACCTACGCCACTCAATCAGGTAGCATCCATCAAGCTTATGGACTCCCGTACTATGCTTATTTCGCCATTTGAACGCAAGATAATAGGAGACATAGAACGCTCAATATTTCAGAGTAACATAGGCATCACACCGCAGAACGACGGTGAAAGTATTAGACTCTCCATACCTCCGATGACTGAAGAGAGACGTAGAGACCTAGTGAAACAAGCAAAAAATCATGGGGAACATTCCAAGATAGCTATTAGAAATGTCCGCAAGGACGGCAACGACGCCATCAAGTCCCTTATCAAAGATGGACTATCCGAAGATTTGGGGAAAGATGCAGAAGACACCATACAGCAAATCACCAATGACTATATACACAAGGTGGATAATATGCTCAAAATAAAGGAAGAAGAAATTATGACCATTTAACCAACTCTTTTCATATTTAGCATAAAATTTGTGGTAAGTTTAATCATGACTTCGCTCAAAAGAATTGGTGTAGCCTTACTTGGAGCCTTGGTGCTCTTGTGCTCTACGGGTATCAATGTATTTGAGCATATATGTAATACAGAACATTTCAAGGTTTTAGCCCTAGTAAAAGTTTCTTGTGATAATGATTCTATTGACACAGATTGTTGCTCAAAAGACAGCCATACTATCCCTAAGAAAAAGAAGAATTGCTGCGAAGACAAAACCTTTTTTGTAAAAGCAGATATACAAAATTATTTCCCAAAAATTACAGATAATAAGACTTATACATACAAGAATACCCCACTTCCACAAACCCCTCCATCTTTTGCCACCGCAAAATATATAGCATATAAAACTATACATATACCGATACAAGCGGCATATTCCAATCCACCGGTATTACTAAACACCTCTTACAGATTCCTTTGTATCATGCGTTGTTAGATAAATTTCAATGGTAACACACTGAATTTATTATCTAACAAAACAAAAAATCATGAAAACAAAAATATCTTTAATTATTTCCTTGACCATTATTATGTTAATGGCATATGGTAAAAAACCTTCTTTTGAAACGACAATACAAGTTTCGGGCAATTGCGAACATTGTGAAATGCGCATAGAAAAAGCAGCAAAGTTGCCCGGGGTAAAGAAGGTCTCTTGGTCGCAAGAACACCAAAATCTTACAATTGCTTATGATAGTACTATCGTAGCACTAGATGATATTGAAAAATCTATTGCAGCTGCTGGGCATGATACAGCACATCATAAAGCAGAAAGTAGCGTGTATGCAACGCTACCGCCATGTTGCCAATATCGTCCATAGAAAGTACTTATGAGAAAGAAACACTTAATGTATATGCTGTGTGTTATGGCATATCAGCATAATTTCGCTAAGACATTTCTAGTAGAAGTTTCAGACAAGAACAGTAAAGAGCCTATCATTGGTGCTAATGTATTCTGGGCAAATACCACCATAGGAAAATCTACAGACATAGAAGGCAAAGTACAGATGGACTTCCATGATACCATGCCACATACCCTTGTAATAAGTTACATAGGATATCAGGACGACAGTATAGAATTATCAGGAATAGAAAATATCGTAGTAGTACAACTAGAAGAAGGCATCACCTTGGATAAGGTAGATATTATTGCAAAGCAATCCACCCAATTTATAAAGTCTTCGGAAGCAGCAAAAGTAGAAGTCATAGCTGCCGGCGAGATGCGGAAGGCTGCTTGCTGTAATCTCGCGGAAGGCTTCCAGACCAGCAGTGCCGTAGAGGTCAATTACAGCGATGCCGTAACCGGTGCCAGAGAGATACAGATGCTGGGGCTAGAAGGTACGTATATACAGCACCTCAATGATGGTTTGACCGCCATGTACGGAATTGGGAAAGGATATTATATGGACAGAATACCTGCCGCATGGATAAGTAACATCTCCGTATCCAAAGGGATACCTTCGGTAAAAAATGGTGTAAGTGGCATCACGGGTTCTATCAATATTGATTTTGCTGCCCCTGAGAATCATGAAAAGACCTATATAGATTTGTTTCAGAGCAGCTGGGGTAGGACAGAACTTTCCGGTAGACATGCTATGATGATGAAGAATAGTAAGTGGGGGACAGTCCTCTATGGACAGGGAGGTGGGCAATATGCCCAAATAGACCGCAACAAAGACAGCTTCTTGGATATACCTCTTCTGCGGCAAGCACATCTCATGAATATATGGCACTATGACGGAGAGAAATCAGAGATGCAAATGGGGGTGCGCTATCTCAATGAATATCGCAACGGCGGACAGATGGATAATATTCCCAATAACTTTAGTAGTAAAAGCAATGCCCATAAAGTAGAATATTTCATTAAAAACGGATATTTTTTTGATAAGAAACCAGGACAGAGCATTGCCTATACCTATAATGGAGGCTTTGCCACACAAAATAATACAATAGGCAAGCATAATTATGCCGCTACCGAGATGACCAACAACCTGTCGCTGATAGGTAGCACCCCGCTAAAAAACACCATGCATAAGCTCAATGCCGGACTCAATATGTATAGTGATATAGTAGCAGAGCAGTTGGATTCTATCCGGAATAATCTACATCTTTTTCAGATAGGAGCATATACGGAATATACTTTTACCTATCAAGAGTTGTTGACATTGGTAGCAGGATATAGAGTAGATTATCATAATAAAATGCATTGGCAGCAGTCTCCGCGTCTGCAAATAAAATATACACCTACAGAGACGACTACACTACGCGCCAATATTGGGAGAGGGTTTCGGTATCCTATAGTTTTGGGAGAAAATATAAGTTATTTGGCAAGCTCCAGATATCTGCATATCCATGATATACCCCGAGGGGATATTGGGTGGAATTATGGCATAAGTTTTTTACAAAAAATCAAGATAAAAGAAACTAATAATAATGTGAATATAGACTTCTATCGCACACACTTTGTAACCCAAACCATGACGGATATAGATAGCAGAGATAATACTATAAATATTCATCAGTATGCAGGAATATCTTACGCCAATAGCTTACTCCTAGAACTCAATATTGAACCGGTAGTACAGTTTAATATAAAAATTGCCTACAAATGGGATGATGTAAAAGACAAAGACAACGGACAG
The DNA here is from genome assembly GCA_044227665.1 of Chitinophagales bacterium. GTDB lineage: Bacteria > Bacteroidota > Bacteroidia > Chitinophagales > JADIYW01 > JBGAWK01. The sequence continues at coordinate 20,264 of JBGAWK010000016.1, read as the reverse complement.
CTGCTGACAAAGGCTATGCTTGCACCCCACAAAGGACTTTTCTCAATAACCTATGAGATGCCCAATAAACTATGGTCATTTACAGGTATCACCGCCATGCAAGGCAAGCGGAGACTGCCCACAAGCTATAGTCAAGACATACAAAATTATTCCAAAAGATATGTTGTAGCCAGCATCCAGATAGCTAAAAAGTGGAAGAAATGGCAGTGGTATGCAGGCGTAGAAAATATCAATCACTTTAGGCAAAAAAATCCTATACTCAACGTAGAAAACCCTTATGCTTATGGTTTTGATGCTACACAAATTTGGGCACCAATAGTAGGGGCTACCGCTTATACCGGCGTAAGATTCGTATTATCTCAGGACTAATTATTAGAATAGAGGATAAATAATATTTTTTTATAAGTAAAAAAAGTATCTTTGCAGTCCGTTTCAAAAAACGGGGATGGAAAAATATTATTAACATTTAAAAAAATCTGTCTTGACAGAAGAAATCTTAGAAAATGAAAATGCAGCAGAAGCTGTAGTAGAAACAACCAACGAAGCAGAAGTAGTTGAAACATCTACACCCGAAGAAACCCAAGTAGAAACTGTAGTAGAAGTCCCGCAGGTAGAAGAAAAGATTGAAGAATCTCCCGCTGCCGTAGCCGAACCTGCTCCTGCTCCCAAAGCCAAAGTAGCAGACTTTGACTGGAATGTAAGCAAAAAAGGTGCTAACAGATATTCTACAGAACAGAAAAAGGCTCTGGAAGATTTGTATGACAAAACCTTCAACGCAGTAACAGAACACGAAATTGTAACTGCTACAGTTAGTGCCATTAATGATTCCGATGTGGTATTAAATATCGGATTCAAGTCAGATGGGCTAGTGCCGCGCTCAGAATTCAGAGATACTCCCGACCTCAAAGTTGGCGACCTAGTAGAAGTATATGTAGAAACTAAAGAGAATAAAAAAGGTTTCTTAGTACTATCTCGCAAAAAAGCTAAATTGACAAAAGCCTGGGATAGAATAGTACAAGCCAATGAAACCGATGAAATTGTAACTGGTAAAGTAATAAGCAAGACTAAAGGCGGTCTTATAGTAGATGTATTCGGCATGGAAACATTCCTGCCAGGATCACAGATTGATGTGAAGCCTATCACAGACTACGACCAGTTTGTAGGCAAAACTATGGAGTTCAAAGTAGTGAAAGTAAATCACGTTATCAAGAACGCCGTAGTATCTCACAAAGCACTCATAGAAAGCGACCTAGAAGTACAAAGAGCCGAAATCATAGGCAAGTTGGAAAAAGGACAAGTATTGGAAGGAACAATCAAAAACATCACAGACTTTGGCGCCTTCATAGACTTAGGTGGCGTAGATGGTCTCTTATACATCACAGATATTAGCTGGGGCAGAGTAAACCATCCTAATGAAGTACTCGAACTCAACCAGAAACTCAATGTGGTAGTATTAGAATTCGATGACAATAAAAAACGCATCAGCCTAGGCTTGAAACAGCTATTGCCACATCCTTGGGATGCACTTACCGAAGAGATCAAAGAAGGTCAAATTGTAAAAGGTAAGATAGTAAATATCGAAGACTATGGTGCATTCTTAGAAATTACACCGGGAGTAGAAGGACTAATCCACGTATCGGAAGTCTCTTGGAGTAATAATCCTACCAATAGTAGAGACTTTTTCAAGTTGGGCGACGAGTATGAAGCTATGGTCGTATCCGTAGAGAAAGAAGAAAAAAGAATGTCACTATCTCTCAAGCAGATGACAGAAGACCCTTGGAAGCATATCGCAGAGAAGTACCCAATAGGCAGTAAGCATACAGGAGTAGTTAAGAATATTACGCCTTATGGCGTGTTCGTAGAGATGGATGAATTTGTCGGAGGTATGGTACATATTTCGGATCTTTCTTGGACTAAGCGTTTTGGTCATCCATCAGAATTTACTAAGGTAGGGGAAAATTTAGATGTAGTAGTGCTAGAATTGGAATCTGAAAATAGGAAAATTACCTTGGGACACAAGCAATTAGAAGAAGACCCTTGGGATACTTTTGAGAACTTATTCCCTGTAGGCTCCATCCATGAAGCTACAGTTCTTAAGAGAGAAGATAAAGGAGCAATAGTTCAATTGCCTTATGGTATAGAAGCTTTTGCCCCTACACGTCATATTAAGAAAGAGGACAACAAATTGGCTGAAGTAGAAGAAGTACTTTCCTTCAAGATATTAGAATTTGAGCGTGATGAAAAACGAATTATTGTATCCCATACACGTGTAATTGAAGACAAGAAAGTGGAAGAGAAAACTAAAGCTGTTAGCGATAAGAGAAAAGTAGAAAAGAGAACTAAGGATACTATTCGTGAAAACAATAGCAATATCCAGAAATCTACGCTCGGAGACTTAGATATTCTTTCGGATATTAAGGCACAGTTAGAGAAAAAGGATAAAAAGTAATTTTTATATTAATTTACGTAAAAAGGTTGCCTTATGGCAACCTTTTTACATTTATAGGTGTCTCTAATATAGATTATAATATTAAATTTGTATCATGACCAAAAAAGTTGTCATCGTTGTTGTACTCATAATATTCACTATTGCAGGTTGTAAAAAGTACTTAGCATCCCTCACCGATGAAAAATATTTGCTACCAGAAGAAAAAGATAATAAGATAGGATATATTACTACAGAATCTTCTGTCTTGGATGAAGGTAAGCCTCAATTGGCAATAGCAGATGGTAATTACGTGGCAGAAGTATCTTATGCCACTAAGTCCTCACCATTAGAAAATATGGTCACGCAAGTTGTAGTCAATGATGGGTATGTTGTAGAAATTAAGTGGGTAAATGGTGCTTGGCTATCCTCTAATTATTTTCATCCTAGTAAGATAAATCCCGAAACTGGAGAATGTGAGATACATAATATTGAAGATGCTTATAATAGTAAGGTTAAGGTCTTAAATCTTGCATATTTACAAGCGAAGTCCTATTAATGGGATCTTTACCTGCCAGTAAAAGGCAAAGGGTTAAGTCTTACATGGGGCTCCCTTTTTTCTATAGGTTCTTTTTCTTTACACAAGCTATTACAGCGTTTCGTAATACTAGCTCTCTAGGATCGTTAGCGAGATATGCGCCCATTTTATTCATTACATAGGCAAAAGAAAATTTTCTCTCAGGATCTACAAAAGCTCCAGAGCCTCCAGCACCAAAGCTGCCAAAAGATCTGTGGTTTATACCAAACTCTTGGAAACTGGAAGACTTGGCAAATCCCAAGTGGAAAGGTATTTCTTCATCAAGAATTAAGTCTTTACGGGAAATCTTTGGGGGCTCGGGTACAGCCTCTATAAGTGACATTGTCTCTTTGCTTATAGCTATAGTAGGGTGTGGAATAATACATTCGTTGTAAATCTTGGCTAAATCCTTTGCCGTAAAGAATCCCATGGTAGAGCCTATGGGCAATCTTTGGTATCGTGGATTGTTGAAGTTTTCTAGATTCAAAGCAAATGATGGATTGAGCAATGTCCTAAACCACATCGAAAAGGGATTGCTGAAACTTGCGGCATATTTCAGCCAGTCTCCGCTGTGATGACCCCTTAAAATTTCACTAGGGTAGATAGGAATAAGTCTTGATACCTGCATATTGTCGTTATGCGATTTGAGTCCTATACTTCCACTTATACCTAGAGGCTTTGCAATTTCTTCATCAAAAAATTGTTGAAGACCCCTCCCCGATATTCTCTTTATTATCTCATGAATATAAAATCCTATTGTCCAAGCATGATACCCCTGATAGTCCCCAGGATTCCATCGCGGTTCTACTTGGGAAAGTAGGGTAGAAAATTTTCTTTCATTAGTCAAGATATCATAAGTAAGTCTTTGACTCAGCGTAGATAATCCCGCCTGATGTGATAATAACTGTTTTACAGTAATATTTTTCTTGCCTTTAGCACTAAATTCTTCCCAATAGGTACTTACTTTTTCATTATAATCTAAAAGCCCTTTAGAATGTAATAGGGCTAATGCTAATGCACTCATACCTTTCGTAGTGGAAAATACTAGTGTTTGGGTGTTCTCGTTCCATGCTATAAGGTTCTTCTTATCAGAGAGCCCTCCCCATAGGTGTACTACACACTCACCAGCATAATATACACATACAGAAGCCCCTACTTCATTGCGATATAAGAAATTTTCATAGAAAAATTGCCTGACATCGCTAAAATCGGGATGGCAGTAACCATGTATATCATCTGAGTGTATCATCAGTTGGCGAATTTCCAGATTTTATTTCTCATTTTTGCCTTCTTGTCATAAAAAATTACGATATACCGAAATTTTGGTATTTATTATTTCTAAATCACAAATAATCAATATTTTATAACGTAAGAGCTAAATATAATATACTTATTTAGATAAATTCTAAACAAGCGAATTACCTTTGTAACCTTTAGGATGATACGCAATCTATCACAATTGGATAAAGGAGAAAGCGCAGTAATAGTGCAGGTCAGAGACATGCAGTTGGGTTGTAAGCTTATTACTATGGGTTTTGTCCCTGGAAATAGTATAAAGGTGGTGCGCAAAGCCCCATTTGGTCATACCTTGTATATCAAATCGGGCACACATTCTATAGCCCTTAGGAAGTCCGAGGCCCAAAACATTGAAGTGTCTAACTAGTGGAGAATATAGTAAAAAACATAGCACTTGTTGGCAATCCCAATTCAGGGAAGTCTTCGGTATTTAATCTTATTACCGGTATGCATCAGAAAGTGGGCAACTTTCCGGGTATTACAGTAGAAAAAAAAACAGGAGTCAAAAAATTATCTTCTGGAAAGACTGTAAAGTTTATAGATTTACCAGGTACTTATAGTCTCTTTGCTACTTCTGCTGATGAGCGTACCGTAGTACAAGTCCTTACACAAGAGGACAATGAGGATTATCCCGATGCAATAATATATGTAGCAGATTGTAATAACCTCGAAAGACATCTGTTATTATTTACTCAAATCGCAGACTTGGGATTCCCCATGCTATTAGTATTAACCATGGATGATATTGCGGCATCAAAGGGCTGGAAGATTAATGCAGAAATTTTAGCGCAAGAATTGCATACACAGGTTCTCATTGTGAACGGAAGAACAGGGAAGGGTATGGAGGAACTTATGCATATAATAGATGCTGATGGATTTAATTCTGGAGTTTGGTATAATCTTACGCAACAAGAAAGAATCATAGCAGAATTATTCTCCAATAAGATAAATATTCGCAATTACTATACTGCATTGGTATTGGTGCATCAATATCAAAAGCTTAGCTTCCTTACTCACGATACGAAAGCTGAAATACATCGGGGCATACAGCAAGAAAATTATTTGCCTCTTCATGGGCAAATGGAGGAGATAATGGTGCGTTATAGAATGTTGCAACCCATAATTCTAAAATCCCTGTCTCGGAAGTTCTCAGCGCAACAAAGTCTTAGTGATAAAATTGATGTTGTACTTACCCATAAGATATTGGGACCCATAATATTCATCTTGCTCTTGGCTATAGTGTTTAATGCCATATTTTCTTGGTCTGCGATACCTATGGAATGGATAGACCAGGGATTTATGGCATTAGCATCATGGATTAAGTCTTTTTCTGACGATAGTTTTTTCAGTAAGTTTATATATGAAGGACTTATTCCAGGAATGGCAGGAATAGCGATATTTGTTCCACAGATAGCACTCTTATTCTTGCTCATTTCTATTCTCGAAGAGGTAGGCTATATGGCTAGGGCTGTATATCTTTTTGATCATATATTACAGCGGTGGGGAATGAATGGCAGAAGCTTGGTATCCCTCATCTCAGGGGGAGCTTGTGCTATCCCTGCAATCATGAGTACACGGACTATCAGTAATTGGAAAGAGAGACTTATCACGATATTGGTTACTCCTTTCATTAGTTGTTCTGCCCGTTTACCTGTATATACTATACTCGTAGCATTTGTCATTCAAGATGACAATAAATTTTATTTTATAGATAAAAAAGCACTGATATTTATCTTGTTGTATCTATTAGGAGCTGTCATGGCAATACTATCTGCATGGATGTTAAATAAAATATTAAAAAATCAGGACTACTCTTATTTGCTTATGGAATTACCTTCTTATAAGATACCCTCTATGCGAAATATTGGTATTAATGTATGGGAGAAGGTTACATCATTTATTTTTGGTGCTGGAAAAATAATTATCATAGTATCCTTATTACTATGGTTATTGTCATCCTATGGGCCTCCTAAGCAGATGAAGGATGTACAAGCAAAAGTACAAGCAGAAGTAATTGACAAGAGACTTTCTGCTGGGGAATCGAAGGCTCTGATGTCTAGATATACCATGGAAAATTCTTATGCTGGAATTATGGGCAGAGCCATTGAGCCAGTGATAGCACCCTTAGGCTTCGATTGGAAAATTGGTATAGCCTTAATCACATCCTTCGCGGCAAGAGAAGTATTTGTAAGTAGTATGGCTACCTTGTATAGTATAGGGAATAGTGAGAATGAATATACAATATCTCAGAAAATGTCGAAACTTACGAATGCTCACACAGGCAAAAAATTGTTTGATAGAGGCACATCTGTAGCACTATTACTTTTTTATCTCTTTGCCTTGCAGTGTATGAGTACCCTGGCAGTAGTACGTCGTGAGACAGGTACTTGGAAGTATCCTATTTTTCAGTTTATATATATGGGCGGCGTAGCATATCTGTCTGCTTGGGTAGCCCAAATGATATTCTAAATAATTTACAACCAAACACGTAATTTTTCGTTATTTCAATTATGAATTTTATGCTACTATGCTTACTCACAGTAGGTATGACAGGATGTAATACAAATTATAAATCATCAAAAAATATGGAGACTCTACACACAGATATTACAACTACTATGGACACTATTACGCTAGGGGGCGGATGCTTTTGGTGTATAGAAGCCGTTTTTGATGAAATGAAGGGCGTTATTTCTGCAGAATCAGGATATATGGGCGGTGCTACCAATAATCCCAGCTATAAGGAAGTGTGTTCTGGCAGTACAGGTCATGCAGAAGTAGTACATATTACATTTGACACTACAGCAGTGTCATTGGAAAATATTTTGGAAGTATTTTTTACCGTTCATGATCCTACAACGTTGAATAGGCAGGGTGCAGATACAGGTACTCAATATCGTTCTGTAATATATTATCGAAATTTAGAACAAAAATCCGTTGCAGAGGGCATAATTCATGCTTTGAATAAAGAAAATATTTATGGTGTGCCAGTTGTGACTGATATTAGTCCATCTACAATATTTTATAAAGCAGAAGACTATCATCAGGGATACTATGCCAATAATCCGGAGCAAGCTTATTGCGCTATCGTTATACGACCCAAAATTGATAAGTTTAAAAAGATTTTTAGCGACAAGTTGAAATAGTCTCATACTAATAAAGTGTAAAAAAATCTTTTGATGAGATGAATAATATGAAAAATAGGTATTTTTGCCTATGGAAATTAAGTCAAATACTACTGAGAAATTTCTCGGCGAGGCACTAACCTTTGATGATGTATTATTAGTGCCTTCTTTTTCACAGATTCTTCCAAGAGATACAGATATTAGTACTTATGTTACCAAGGACATAAAGATAAACATTCCTATTCTTGCCGCAGCTATGGATACGGTAACAGAATCAGATATGGCCATTGCTATTGCCAGAGAAGGAGGTATAGGTGTCATACACAAGAATATGTCTATAGAGAAGCAATCGGCACAGGTGCGCAAGGTGAAGCGTTCTGAGGCAGGTATGATTGTAGATCCTATCACACTCCATCCCGATGCTACAATACAGGAAGCTATGCTGCTCATGCAGGAAAACAAAATCGGAGGAATACCTATTGTAGAGAATGATAATAAACTCGTAGGTATTCTCACAAATAGAGACCTTAGATTCTGTAAATACAAAGGAGATGCCCTAGTCAAAGATTTTATGACCAAAGGCATCATCTATACAGCACCGGAAGGAACACAATTGAGAGATGCTGAAGATATCTTACATCAATATAAAATAGAAAAACTTCCGGTAGTAGATAAAAAGGGGAAACTTGTAGGGTTGATAACCTACAAAGATATTTTGAAAGTAAGGAATTATCCTTTATCATGCAAAGACGAGATAGGCAGATTACGCGTTGCCGCAGCAGTAGGTGTGACGCCTGATATGATGAACAGAATTGAAGCATTGGCATTTATGGGTGTGGATTTTATTTGTATAGATACGGCTCATGGGCACTCACAAGGCGTATTGAAAGCCGTAAGAGAGGTTCATAAGACATTCAAGCATTTGCAGATAGTAGCAGGAAATGTTGCTACAAGCGAAGGAGCTATTGCCCTAGCTGAAGCAGGTGCCGACGCAGTAAAAGTAGGAGTAGGTCCCGGTTCTATATGTACTACGAGGGTAGTAGCAGGCGTAGGAGTACCTCAGCTAAGTGCAGTATATAGCGCAGCATCCGCATTGAAAGGCAAAGGCGTACCTATTATAGCAGATGGAGGTATTAAGCATACCGGAGATGTCGTAAAAGCATTGGCGGCAGGAGCAAATACGATAATGGCAGGATCTATATTTGCCGGAACAGAGGAATCCCCAGGCAATACAATCATATTCGAAGGTAGAAAGTTCAAAGTGTACAGAGGTATGGGGTCGTTGGAAGCTATGAATGAGGGAAGCAAAGACCGCTATTTTCAGGATGCAGAAGATGATATCAAAAAATTAGTGCCTGAAGGTATTGTGGGCAGAGTGCCATATAAAGGTATGATTTCGGAGGTAGTATATCAATATATAGGTGGACTCAGAGCAGGTATGGGATACTGTGGTGCCAAGGATATAGAAGCATTACAACACAACGCCAAGTTTGTAAAGATTACAGCGTCAGGAATTCGTGAAAGCCATCCTCATGATATTACCATTACGCACGAATCTCCAAATTATACCAGTAGATAATTCTGAATTATCTATTGGGATTTGCAATGGATTCCCAAAATAAGAATCTTTTGGAGATTCCATATCGCTGATATTGGTTATATATTTATATCACAATGATTAAGGTGAAGAAAGAATACAAGAATTATTTTAAAATATTATTGTATTGCCTCGTGGTAATACATGTACTTGTTTTAATTGTTTTTGGCATTTCTTTTTTTACTACTAAAATCGTTTTTTATTTTCTATTATATAAAATAGTTGTAACTGTAATAAATCTTTTAGGTATAAATGTAAATTTAAAAGAAAAAATCCAGTATAATATTAAAGCTGCCTTATGCGTTCTATTTCTCTTTGAGTTTGTAATTTTAATAGTTATACCTTCATTAAATACGAGTTCTGAAAATACTCGATATATGTATATATCGGAGTATAAATACCCACTGATAGATAAAGTAATGCAAACAATTTTCAAAAAAGAAACAAGACTAACGTATGAAAATGGTTATGAAAGAAACAGTACAGGAAAATATCTATATAAGAAAGATTTAAAAGTCAGATATAATGAATTAGGTTTTAGAGGCAAGGCATTTGATAAAACGAAAGGCACAAATGAAAAAAGGATTACGATACTAGGAGATTCTTTTGTAGAAGGACATGGAGTAGAAGATACACAGACCATGCCTTATTATTTAGAAAAATTATTGAACATTCATGATAGCCATGACCAGTATAAAGTATTTAATGCTGGAGTATGTGGTGCAGATCCTTTAAGTGAAATAAATTACTTTAATAAAAGGTTGACGGATTTACAAAACGATTTGGTTGTATTGGTAATCTATGAAAATGACAATAGAGATATGAATATTAGAGGTGGAACTGAAAGATATATTGCCAATGGCTTAAGATATAAAAAAACACCAATCTCAGAATATTTTTATGCTGCATCTCATGTATTTAGAGTATTTTCAAATATATATGATGTCTTTATAAAACCTAGATTTGAAGAATGTAAGCCAAAAAACGAAATTCTAATCAAAAATGCCATAGAGGAATTTGTATCTAAGTATAATACTCATTTGCTTGTTTTTTATCTACCAGGTAGGAATACGGAAGAAACATGTTTTGAGAGAAACTTGAATGAAATATTATCCCATGATGAAGACATTCCGTATTACAATATCCGAAAGAATTATATTGGAAATAAAATTTGGAGTGATGATAAGTATTTCTTAATAAATGATGATCACCATTCTTCATCAGGCAATAAATTTTTAGCAGAAATTATTAAGGAAAAAATAGAAGACTATTATAGGGAAAAGTGACTATTTGCCATACATACTTTTTATCCCTGTATTCCAGAAGAAGAATGACCATTGGTCTGCAACAGATGTTATAATCTTAGATGTAGGCATTCCGGCACCGTGACCTGCCTCTGTTTCTATTCTGATAAGCACAGGATTATCCCCTTTGTGATACGCTTGCAGTCTTGCTGCGAACTTAAAGGAATGTGCCGGCACTACTCTATCATCGTGGTCGGCGGTAGTAATCATTGTAGCAGGATATTTTATGCCTGAATGTAGCTGATGGTAAGGAGAATAGCCATACAAGTAGCGGAACATTTCGGGGCTTTGCTCACTGCTGCCATATTCAGGCACCCAGCCCCAACCTACCGTAAATTTATGAAACTTCAACATATCCATTACGCCTACAGCCGGAAGTGCTACGCCAAATAATTCTGGTCGTTGTGTCATACAAGCACCAACCAGCAAGCCTCCATTGGAACCTCCTCCTATACCTAAGTGCGGTGTGGAGGTGTAGCGTTCTCTGATTAGATATTCTGCAGCAGCAATGAAGTCGTCAAATACATTTTGTTTTTTCATCAACATACCTTCTTGATGCCATTCTTCGCCATACTCTCCTCCACCTCTAAGATTAGGCATAGCAAAGACACCCCCATTCTCAAGAAGCATGATGCGCGAAGTAGAGAACGTAGGCGTGAGATTGATATTAAATCCACCATAGCCATATAAGTAGGTAGGGTTGTTGCCATCCAAGACTATACCTTTTTTATGTACTATAAACATAGAAATTTTAGTGCTATCCTTAGAAGTGTACCACACCTGATGGCTTACATAATCATTAGGGTTAAATTGTAATTGGGGCTTGAAAAACTGTATGGACTTTGCACTCTTTGCATCATATTCATATAAGGTACCTGGATTAGTGAATCCTGAAAATTTGTAGTATATTTTTTTATCATATCTTCCACCGGTGAAGCCATCTAAAGTACCTAAGTCCGGTAATGTGATATGTCCAAGTTTTTTTCCTTTAGTAGAAAATTGATATAACGTATTACTAGCATTTTCCAAATATTTTGCATAAAATCTATTGCCAAATAGGGATACAGATTCTAATAAATGCTGTGATTCGGCGATGATAGTTCGACTTTGATTATTACTTAATTTTCTGGCAATGAGTTTATAGTTGGGTGCATCTATGTCGGTGAGGACATAAAGTGTAGAGCCATCATTGCCTACAATAGTATTTTTATGATCGAAGCCAACAAATAAGGGGATAAGCGTGCCATTTTTCTTCAAATCCTTGACATAAGTTTCATAGCCATTCGTGCCTGTGGATTTATATAGATACATATACCTTTCATCATCAGACACATCTACATAGTGATAATGTCTTGGGTTTGCTGTGTCTTCATATATGAGTACATCATCAGCTTGCTTCGTGCCGAGTTTATGATAATAAACCTTGTGATTTTCGGAAGCAGCACTATATTCTTCACCTTTTTTGGGTTCGGGGTATCTGCTATAAAAGAAGCCCTTGCCATACCATTTTGCTTCAGAGAACTTCACCCAACGTATCGTGTCGGAGAGTGCTTTTCCAGAGTGTATATCGAAAACAATTATTTCCGACCAGTCACTGCCGGAATTACTGGCATTAAAGGCTAGGTAAGTAAAGCTTTTATCAGCACCTGAAAATTTGTATGCAGTGGTGCCCTCTTTGTTTGTAGTGTTGGGGTTTAAAAAGATGTGCCAAGCTGTATCTTGAGATGATTTTATGTAAAAAACATCTTGATTTTGCAGACCATCATTCTTTTCCATCAAGGTATAGTTACCAAGATATATGGGTAAATCTGCTTTTTCGTAATTATATAGCTCTCTAAATCTCTTTTCTAAAACTCCGCGGTAAGGTATGTCTTTCAAATACGAGAATGTTGCTTCATTCTGTGCTTTCACCCACGATAGTGTACCTTCGGCGTTGTCATCTTCCAACCACTGATATGGATCTGTGATAAGTGTGTCGAAATATTTGTCTTCATGAGGTATCTTCTGGGTTGTAGGATACTGAATCTGTTGACTATACAAATGTGAAGTAAGTAAGGCAGATGCGAATAGAAGGATTCTTTTAGGCATAAGCTATAGGTATTTCTTGAAAAAATGGAATGTGTAATTTTTATAAATAGGCAAAAAAATAATGGCGTTAAAAACTAAGATGGGCAAGAAGTTTTTTTGATAATAAGTATAGAACAAGGTTAGCAGTAGGGGTAAAAATATTTCATAGAACTCATTCAGCATACGCTGATGTATAAAGCCAAAAATATCGCTACTTACATTCTTTCTATTAATAATCATGATAATAGATAAGTATAAAAAATAGATGAGCAACAAGATATGGTAGGTAAAAGGAATATAATATAAAAGATAAAAAAAGGTAAGCAGCTCTATCGCAAAGCCCATCTGTAGATAAAACCGAACTACAGGTTGAATACCTTTTTTTACAACATAGGTATTATTATTTGTGTCTATATCATGGTGATAATCATATATTTGATGTGCTAAGATATTGCGGATGCCCACAAGGAGTAACCACCATATATATACAAATAGTAAGAATGAAGGTTTTATATCTACAGCTACTACTTGTGCAAAAGTATATAGTGCAAATAAACATGGAATGAGTTGTGCATAAAGACTATCACTAATTATACCCCAAAGACCTCTTTCTTTCAATCGAAAAGGAGGAAAGGCATACAAAAAAAACAAAGATAATTCCCCTATTAGAAGTATAAATGAAAATTCTGTAAATGGAAGATAAAACCAAGGAAGTATGGCAATTAATATTGAAGAGACAACCAATGATAACTTTTGAAACGTATTCAAATTTCTAAAAAGATTGCTTTTATTATTCTTGATATCGTCATCATAATCTTTATAGTCATTGAGCAAGTAGCCTAGTGCTGCAATACCTGTGGCAGTAAGAATGGATAGCAGCAAGTAAATAATAATATTTGCAGGTATTCTGCCGGAAACAATAATTACATATATACTGCCAAAGATAAGACTGAACTTGTATTGTATCCTACCCAATAAGCGTTCATAAATATTTGAAAACACCCCCAAATTACAAATCTTTTTTGTCTATATGATTCATCTGGATTTGATAGATATTTTGTAAGAAATAGCGGTGTTTGCCTTTTTCAATATCATATTCAGGTTTGTAGAGTTTTACTTCAAAGAAATCTATAGGAAAAATATATTTCTCCCAGTTGTCAATTTTGGCTATACCTGTAAGTTCCTGAAATTCATTGGAAATGGAAAGATTTTCGAAGTCATCGAGTGGAATATCAATGGTTTTGATAAATACAATTACAAAGCCTATTTCTCTTACCATGTCCACAAAATCTCTAAGGTCTGCGACATCATAATAGTATGCTTTGTTAATTTTTTCTATTTCTGCATCAATTTTACGCTGTACTAGCCAGTTTTTGGATATACGCCTAAAGAGGTCTTTTATATATACTTCGCCTCCAGGTTTTAGGACTTTCCATATTGCTTTTAAGAGTTTAGCTTTGTCAGGAGAATGACCAAAAGACTCTAGAAAGTAAATTTTGTCGAAAGTGTCTTTGTCAAATAATTTTTCTACAGTATGGTAATCATGGCAGTGAACATGTATATTTTGCTCTAAATGTTCCTCAAGTACGTGTTTTTTGGATACATTAGCTTGTTTTTCAGATATAGTTACCGCATGGATATTGCAACCTACAGCTTTAGCAAAATAGCGTGCTGGACCACAAACGCCACATCCTGCATCGAGTACTGTATGTTCGGGACGCAAGCCTATTTGGTCTATCTGATAGTTTAAGATATTCTGCAAGTTGTTTGTGCGGAAGGCCTGTATCACCTCTCCATATACTTGAATAAAAGCATCATGGTTGTGATTATAAAAATTACCCACATTTAGGGCGTGTTCGGTACTGTTTTTTTGTTTATTTTTACTTTTTGAAAAGAACCACATCAATAGAATTTTGGGTTTGAAATTATATAAAATAAATTAATTATGAGAAGAGTCTTTACAAATGATAATTTAGAACAGCAATTTCAAAAAGAAGGATATGTAATAGTACCTTTTTTAAGTGCTGAGGAAGTCGAAGAACTTAAAAATCTATATTTTTCTACTTTGGAACAAAGTGGTGGAAATATAGTAGAAGAAGAGGCAAATATTAAGGATAGGATATCTTACGATTTTACTTTTATCAATAAAAATATTGCCTATAAACAGTTGGTGTTTGATATCATCACTGAAAAATTTAAAGCCCATTACCAACAATATTTAGATGATTATAGACCTATCATAGCCAATTTTATTCGCAAGCAATCCAATGACGGCGAGGTGCCATTACATCAGAATTGGGCATTTGTAGATGAAGCAAAATGCACCAGCATATCTATATGGTGTCCTTTGGTAGATAGCAATCAAGAGAATGGAACGCTAGAGGTGACCTCAGGATCGCATAAGCGATTCGGAGCAGTAAGAGGCCCTATGATACCTTGGGAACTTGAAAATATCAAAAAAGATATTATCGCTAAATATATGGTGCCTATGAATGTACGTGCCGGTGAGGCTGTGATATTAGACGACAGCATCGTACATTATTCCAATATCAATGCCACAGAAGGGTTAAGATTGGCTATACAGCTAATTATGATACCGGCCGAAGAAAAATCTATACACTACCACATGAATCCTGCTAAAAGCAAGACAAATGTAGATGTGTTGGAAGTAGATGTAGATTTTTATATGCAATTTAACCCATGGAAGCAACCCGAAAACGTCAAAAAATTGCGTAGCTTTCATTATAAGCCTTTTGATTTGTCATTAAGAGATTATGAAAAAAATTTATATGGCAGACGTATAGATGAAGCACCTTTAAAAGTATCTTTTATCGAAAAATTAAAAGCAGTATTTGACTAATGTTGCAAGTAAAAGAAGATTTATTACAGAAATCTTTACATACCAACGGATACTTTGTTATAGATTTTTTAGATAAAAATACTGTAGCGCAACTCGTAGATATTTACAATAAATATTTTGATAATCAAGATATTGCATTTTATTCTACATCCTTTCACCCTGACTATCAGCTCAAAAAAACAGTCGATGCCGAGGTGCAAGCATTGGTTAAAGACCAACTCAACACCTATTTTGATAATTTTAAATTACTAGGCACATCATTTCTAAAAAAACTACCCAATCAAAACAACCCTTTGCCGATACACCAAGATTGGACAGTAACTGATGAAGAAAAGTATGGCTCCTATACACTATGGATACCTTTGCAAGACACATATCAGCAGAATGGTGCTATCAGAGTTATATCAGGAAGTCATAATGTAGACAATAGCTTGAGAGCACCTAGCTTGCCCGTAGCATTTGAGCAAGATAGAGCTGCCCTTGACAAATATTTAATAACCTTAGAGATGAAAGCAGGTCAAGCTTTTGTTTTTAATCAAAAATTGATGCACGCTTCGTGGCCAAACAAATCGATGGAAAATAGATTGGCACTTACCATTGGTTTGGTGCCAGAGGCAGCAGAATTGTTTATGTTGTATTTTGATAAATTTAAAAAAGAAATACAGCAATATACTATGCCTGATGACTTATTTCTGCAATATCCCGAAATTATTGAGCAACCAAAAATCGGCATCTTCGCTAAGAAATTCTCTTATCATCCGCCTACTATCCCCGAAAAAGAAATTATTCAAAATTTATATCTCAATAGAATGAAAAATTCTTCCTTAGAGCCACTTTTTGCACAGCAAGAGCATCAAGACTACTTCCAAAAAAATGGATATATCAAACTGCCTGCCCTTGAAGCTGAAGATATACAACAATTGGTAGATTTTTTATTTCAATCTGGCATAAAAAAAGAAAACGACTACGGTTTTTACGTAGGCATGGATCATGAAGATAAAAAATTGGTAATGGCCATGATGGAAAAAGTAGAGCAAGTAGCCATGCCAAAAGTAGCTAAGTACCTGCATGACTATCAGCTGATTACCGCTAGCTATGTGATTAAAGACCCCAACCCAAAAGGAGTAGTGCCTCCGCATCAGGACTGGACATTTGTAGAAGACGAATCTCGCCACTGTTCCGTTACTTGTTGGATAGCTCTTGTAGATACCGATATGCACAATGGTTGTATGGGCGTAATCAAGGGTAGTAATAATTTTTTCAACAGTGTGCGCCCTTCTCCATCGCCACAAGTGCCATCGCCACTATCTAAACACATGTTTTCGTTATTTCCTTATTTTCAGCTTTTGCCTATGAAAGCAGGCGAAGCTCTGATATTCGACAACAGAACTTTTCATGCTTCACCACCTAATATCACTAATATTCCTAGGTTGGCAGTGGGGCTAAGTTTTACTCAAAAAAATGCAGAATTACGACATTATTATCTCAAGCCAGGTACTAAAGATACCTTGCTAAAATATAAGATCACACCAGATTTTTTTACTAAATATGATAATGGCTCCTTGTCGAAGATGTATGACGCAGGAAAATGTATAGAAGATTACGAACTAATGGGCGAAGTAAAGTATCATTGGGAGGATTTGTCCAAAGATCAAATGAAAGAAAGAGTGTTAGCAGCTGGAAATACTTATAATGATGAACTTACTGCTCACATGAAATCCTTGTTTGGAGATTATATGAAAGCAGGATTAAAAGAAAAAGCTAATGCCATATTGGATAAACTGAATCCATGGAAGTTAATACAGAAACTTAAAGAGAAAATTGATTTGTGATAGACTTTGATAAGCTACATACGCATGGATTTTGTATAATAAATGTATTGGACATACATGAAGTCAGCTATTTGTTGGAGTTGTGTAAAAAATATCTACATACAGGAGCTACAGACTTTGTGTCCTCATCACACTATTTGGATGCAGATACTTCAGCATTTATCAATACCGAATTACATAAAATACTTGCAATAAAGCTCCAAGATAGCCACCAATCATTAGAGCTTTTAGGCGGCACTTTGGCAGCTAAATACAGTGGCAAAAGTATTTTAGATGTACATAACGACTGGAGCATAGTAGATGAGAGTGGATTCCATTCCTATAATATTTGGATGCCACTAGTAGATACTTCTGCTGCTAATGGCACATTGGGGCTGATTTCTGGCTCACACCTATGGGAGCATGGGCTTAGAGGCATGAATATTCCTAATCCCTTTGCTACATTCAACCAACAATTCTTGTCCATAGGCTATGAACCATCGCTGCAAGCGGGGCAAGCCATCATTTATGACCACAGATTGTTGCATTATTCTAGACCAAATACTACTTCTGAACCTCGATATGTAGCCATTGTAGGTATGAAAGATAAAGCAGCTTCGTTATGCGTATCTTTTCTTAAAGAAGATAACAACATATATACCTACAGTGCAGCGCAGGAAGACTTTTATAATTTTGATATAAAAAATTTTTCAAATAGAACACCAATTAGAAAGGATGGATTTGTAAGAAAAAAATATGCTTGGAAAAATATAACCCAAAATTTTGAGCTTTATGCTCCTAAAGAATTTTTGCAAAAAACAACAAATAGCGATAACTTTATAGGTAGATTGCGGTCTATCTTTAAATGACAATAATGACAATAATGACAATAATGACAATAATGAGATGCAGATATTGAGAGATAATATATTGAATGAAAAACTACATACAGATGGATATGTGAAAATACCGCTATTGCAAACGGAGGCAATACAGCGTCTGTTGCAGTTGTACAATAATTCTCCCAATGCTAAGAATCCCTACTTTGGATTCCATGTCACTTTGGATTTGCAGTCGTCGGAGCAGATAGAAAATATTTCTAAAGAGATTGTATCTGTAATAGATGATGCTGTGCAAGAGTTTTTGCAAGGGTTTAAATATATTTCACCGAGATTTGCTGTAAAAGAAGCCAGTCAGAATAGCCTGATACCTCCTCATCAGGATTGGAGTTTTGTGGACGAGTCCTTATATCAATCCTATAATCTGTGGGTGGCTGTGACACCATGCACGCTACAGAATGGCACTTTAGGATTTCTGAAAGATTCCCATAGTAAGTTATCCAACATTAGGGCTACACCTTTGCCTATATTTGAAGTGCCATTTCAGGAATATGCTTACGACCTCACCGAGAGCCTAGATTT
Organism: Chitinophagales bacterium; assembly: GCA_044227665.1. GTDB lineage: Bacteria > Bacteroidota > Bacteroidia > Chitinophagales > JADIYW01 > JBGAWK01. Next base: position 1,781 of record JBGAWK010000016.1, on the reverse strand, counting down.
CGTTGAGCTACAAGCTGGTGATGCTTTGCTATTCAATAGCAGAATTATACATGCTTCCAAGCCCAACACTACGGCTCATCCTAGGGTCAACTTAGCTATAGAGATTACGGATGCGCAAGCGCCATTGATACATTATAATATCTCGGCAGATAGGCGACGTATACGTACTTATGCTATTGATGAATCATTTTTTTACAAATATTCTAATGCTAAATTGACAGATATGTATAAAAATAAAAAAGATATAATCGACTTCCCCAAGCTAGCTGAATTTGAAAATAAAATAATTAAAATATCTAAAAAAGAATTACTCACATAAAAATCATAATACTATGGTCAATAATATATTTAAAGATAAAAATATAGAAGCTGAATTTGATAAAAATGGGTTCGTAGTAGTAGATTTCATGGGAAAAGATGAAATAGATTTCTTGGAGAAAAAATACTATGAACTTCACGATAAGAACAACAGAGGATTCTATGCTACCACATTTTTATCGGATTTGGAGTACAGAAAACGTGTAGATGAAGTGGTGTCATCAATACATAATCCTGCTTTAGAGCGCCACTTCGAAAACCACAAAAATTTCCTAGGCTCCTATGTGACCAAAAACAATGAACCAAAGAGCGACCTTGGCATGCATCAGGACTTGACATTAGTAGATGAAGATCAGTTTGTGCCTGTAAATGTGTGGTGTCCACTTATCGATATCAATGAGCGTAACGGTGCATTAAGGCTGTTGAAAGGTAGCCACAGATTTCCTAGAACATACAGAGCACCTACTATACCTTTTTCTTATCAAGAACATGTCAAATTTTTGGATAAATATATGACACCGATGTATGTGAAGGCAGGGCAGGCTGTGATATGTAGCCAAAGCACATTGCATGATTCTGTGCCTAATGTGAGTGATAAATTTAGAATCGTGTCGCAGACCTTTGTGGCACATAAAGATGCTCAATTCCAAGTGGTATTTAGAGATAAAAAAAATCCTAAACAGATAGAAGTATATGAAGAGGACACCGACTTATTGATGAAATTTCAACAGTTTATGGATGGTATATATGAAAGACCGAAGATAGGTAGACTTAAAAAGGTAATACCTTATGATAATTGGCAGCCGTCCAGAAGAGAAATAATTGAGTTGTTAGAGGAATATTCTTTATAAGTGTTTATATTGATATATATAGTAAAATAAAGAAATGAATAATGGGATATGAAATGCCCATTTTGGTAATTTTGGACTTGAGATTATTATATAAATCAAATACGCTATTATAACTCCAAATTCTATGGGCATTTGCTTGACTATATAATATGTAATCTGAAATCCAAGCAAAATAAATAATATAATTCTAGTGTTTTTTAATCCAAATACTACGGGTATAGTCATTACTTTTTCAGCTTTGTCTCCAATGATATCTCTCATATCCCAAATTATTTCGCCCATCAATACAAATATTATAAAAGGTAAAAACCAATACATGATTTCAAATAGATAATTATCCATGCCAACATAATATTTTAGGATTACTGCAATGGGTAATGGCCAAATTAGAATAGCAGAATACATGTTTTTTATCAATGTAAAATGCTTAAAAGCTCGATTTTTAGAAAAAATCCTCCAATTGTATAAGAATGTAATCGGAATAAAAGGTAAATAAGGTAGTACAGGGAGTCGATAAACTAGTAATATTATGATGGGTACAAATGCCAAAGTTATAGACAAAAAAAGATAGAACTTATTATACTTGCCTGCCAGCGATTCAGCACTCATATT
>JBGAWK010000015.1:0-45629 GCA_044227665.1 Chitinophagales bacterium | reverse complement strand
AGATGAACACCCTGAGAATAGTGATACAGAAATAATCATCTATCGCAAAATTGCAGCAAACAAGAAGAGGGCGCGCCTGCGGCGCGCCCTCTTCTTGTTTTATATATTACAGCTCCTTCGTCATATTTTTTTATAATCATAATATTATACGCCTATATCATTCTTTATTAATACAATACATTTGTAAAAAAAAGTTTTGCAGAAGCATAGATTACCTACCTGTGAGGGCATAGAAGACGCACACAAACGCTTAGATGGGGTAAGTGTATTTACACCCCTACAGCTAAATAAACAATTATCTGAAAAGTATAAGTGTAATATATATCTGAAAAGAGAAGATTTACAAGGTGTACGATCTTATAAAATCAGAGGAGCATATAACCTTATGTGTCAGTTAAACTCCCTGCAAAAGTCTAACGGAGTGATATGTGCCAGCGCAGGCAATCATGCCCAAGGCTTTGCCTATTCCTGTAAATTATTACAGATACAAGGTATAGTAGTAATGCCTGCTACTACACCCAAGCAAAAAATAAGAGCTGTACAGCGATTAGGAGGCAATAACGTACAGATAGTATTGCAAGGCGATACCTATGATGATGCCAAACATGCCGCTATACGTCTGGCAAAAGCTGGAGGACATACCTTTGTACCCCCTTTTGATGCACCCGAAATTATCGAAGGACAGGGAACGGTGGGCTTGGAAATATTTCAACAGTTGAAAAATAAAAAACCCGACTACATAATAGTACCTATTGGTGGTGGTGGTCTTGCCGCGGGAATTATTACATGGTGTAAAGTTCATGCACCCGATACCAAAATTATAGGTGTAGAGCCTATGGGAGCTCCCGCCATGAAAGAATCTTTGGAGCAAGGAAAAGTAATCACACTATCTGAAATTGATAATTTCGTAGATGGTGCTGCCGTAAAACAGGTAGGATTTTTGACCTTTGATATTTGCAAAAATGGACTTTCCAATATGATATTAGTACCAGAAGGAAAGATATGTACAAATATTTTATACTTATACAACAATGATGCGATAGTTGCAGAACCAGCAGGGGCATTATCTGTATCTGCACTAGATTTTCTTCAGGAAGATATAAAAGGAAAAAATGTAGTATGCATAATCAGTGGCGGCAACAATGATATTGAAAGGATGCCTGAAATAAAAGAAAGATCACAGCTATATGAAGGGTTGAAGCACTATTTCATCATAAGATTCCCACAACGCTCAGGCGCATTAAAAGAATTTGTCAACAAAGTACTAGGACAGGACGACGATATCACCCTATTTGAATATACCAAGAAGAACAGCAAAGAATCAGGGCCTGCACTCGTAGGAATAGAATTAAAGCAACCCGAAGATTTTCAACCCTTATTAGAAAGAATGAAAAAAGTGGGCATACAATTTACCATCGTAAACAATGATCCAGTCTTATATAATTTTTTAATCTAATATTCAAAAATTTCGTTTCTGTCTTGTATCGTCAACTTTTTTTGTGGACTATCTTCTACCCTTCCTACTATTTTGGCATCTATGCCATAACCTTTTGAAATATGAATAATTTCGTCAGCAAAAGACTCTTCGGTATATATCTCTAATCGGTGACCCATATTAAAAACCTGATACATCTCTTTCCAAGAAGTACCAGACTCTTCCTGTATCATCCTAAACAAAGGAGGAAGTTCGAAAAGATTATCTTTAATCACATGTATATTGTCTATGTAATGCAAAATTTTGGTCTGCCCTCCTCCGCTACAATGAATGAGACCATGAAAAGCAGACAAAGGCAAAGCATTCAAGAGACTGTGCATGACAGGTGCATACGTGCGGGTAGGCGAGAGTACTAATTTTCCGACATCTAGATTTGTGCCTTCTACGTTATCTGTTAATTTTTTTGAGCCACAAAAAACATACTTCTCATCTGTATTGGGGTCAAAACATTCCGGATATTTTTCGGCATATATTTTGGCAAAGACATCATGACGTGCTGAAGTAAGACCATTGCTTCCCATACCTCCATTATACGCTTCCTCATATATACCCTGTCCGTAAGAACATAAACCCACTATGACATCACCAGGTTTTATACGAGCATTATCTATCACATTTGCCCTTTTCATCCTAGCTGTCATCACCGCATCTACAACTATGGTACGTACAGTATCTCCCAAGTCTGCCGTCTCGCCACCCATAGGATAAATAGTAACGCCAAAAGATCTGAATTTCTCTACCAGCTCTTCCGTAGCCTCTATAAGTGTGCGGATAACCTCTCCGGGAATAAGATGTTTATTTCTATTTATAATTGACGATAATAAAAAATCAGTAGTAGCACCCACACATATCAGGTCGTCAGTATTCATTACCAACGCATCTTGAGCAATGCCTTTCCACACACTAAGGTCTCCTGTTTCTTTCCAATACATGTAAGCTAATGCAGACTTTGTGCCGGCACCATCGGCATGAATAATATTGCAATAGGTATCGTCATGAGCCAAAAAATCCGGATATATTTTACAGAAGGCCTTAGGAAACAATCCTTTATCAGTATTTTTTATAGCTTGATGTACTTCTTGCTTTTCAGCAGATACTCCTCGCAAATCGTAACGGTTACTCATCCTTAAAATAAAATTTAAAACTACTTTTTTAAAATCATCTGCCCCCATTTTTTTAAAATTATTAAAATATTAAATGCACTTTATTTCCTTGTTCTCTGTGGACAACTAAGGCTTAGGATGTTTGAAATCAGTTTTATGAAGTGTATCTTTGCAGACGATTTTATAAAAACATATTCATGGCTAATATTGGTAAAATAGTTCAAATTATCGGTCCGGTAGTTGACGTTGCATTTTCAGGTGAAGGTTCTAATCTCCCTGAAATATTAAATGCTTTAGTAATTAAAAAAGCAGATGGTTCTGATTTCATCTTAGAATGTCAACAACATTTGGGGGAAGACCGTGTACGCACCGTAGCAATGGAAGGCACGGAAGGTCTCAGAAGAGGTATGGATGTAATAGACACGGGTGGTCAGATAAAAATGCCTACTGGTGAAGCTATTAAAGGTCGTCTTTTCAATGTAATCGGCGATGCAATTGACGGTATTGGTCCAGTGAGCAAAGAAGGTGGTTATTCCATCCACAACAAGCCCCCTAGATATGAGGACTTGGCTACATCCAAAGAAGTTCTATATACAGGTATAAAAGTTATAGACCTAATTGAGCCTTATGCAAAAGGTGGTAAAATTGGATTGTTCGGAGGTGCTGGTGTGGGCAAAACAGTACTTATCATGGAATTGGTGAATAATATCGCCAAAGGCCATGGGGGACTTTCTGTATTTGCTGGCGTAGGTGAGCGTACACGTGAAGGTAACGACCTATTGAGAGAATTCTTAGAATCAGATGTAATCAAATACGGCAAAGAGTTTAAGCATTCTATGGAAGAAGGGGACTGGAATCTTGCAGTGGTAGATAAAGAAGCCTTGAAAGAGTCCAAGGCTACCCTAGTATTTGGGCAGATGAATGAGCCCCCCGGTGCGCGTGCACGTGTAGCTTTATCTGGATTGACTATTGCGGAACAATTCCGTGACGGCGATCAGCAAGATGATGATAAAGGTAGAGATATCTTATTCTTCGTGGACAATATATTCCGTTTCACTCAGGCAGGCTCAGAAGTATCTGCATTATTGGGTCGTATGCCTTCGGCAGTAGGCTATCAGCCTACCTTGGCTACAGAAATGGGTCTTATGCAAGAAAGGATTACTTCTACCAAGAATGGTTCGATTACTTCTGTACAAGCAGTATATGTTCCTGCCGATGACTTGACAGACCCTGCTCCTGCTACTACATTCGCACACTTGGATGCTACAACGGTATTGAGCCGTAAGATTGCTGAGCTAGGTATATATCCTGCTGTTGACCCCTTGGATTCTACATCAAGGATATTAGACCCACAAGTATTGGGTGATAAGCATTATAATGTAGCACAAAAGGTTAAGCAAATATTGCAACGCTATAAGGAGCTACAAGATATTATCGCCATCTTGGGTATGGATGAATTGAGTGAAGAAGACAAATTAGTAGTACACAGAGCACGTCGAGTGCAGCGTTTCCTATCACAGCCTTTCCACGTAGCGGAGCAATTTACTGGGCTCAAAGGTGTATTTGTGCCTATAGAAGAAACCCTTAGAGGTTTTGAGATGATAATGGATGGCAAAGTAGATGAATATCCCGAGGCAGCATTCAACCTGGTAGGTACTATTGATGATGCCATAGAGAAAGGCAAAAAACTATTGGCAGAAGCTAAAGGTTAATAAAAACTAATACTTATATATGCAATTAGATATTCTTACCCCTGAGCAAAAGGTATTTAGTGGCGAAGTTGACCACGTACAATTGCCGGGATTAGATGGTTTGTTTGGATTATTAAACAATCACGCTCCCATGATAGCAGCACTTACAGAAGGCAAACTTACCTATAAAGAAGGTAATAATACTACTGAATTAAATATTAAAAGTGGCATTGTAGAAGTGTTGCAAAATAAGATTGCCGTCTTAACAGAGGGAATAAATAGTTAATTTCCTTTATACGTATTAAATAAAGTCTTATGTATTTGCATAAGACTTTATTATTTTTAGTAATATTGTAAAAAAATATTTATGAAAAAACTATTCGTCCTGATGTCATTGGTTACTATTCTAGTATTCCCCAATGATGCCCTAGCAAAAAAATCAAAATCTACAGTGGTAAAAATTGACTACATTTTCAAAAATGTAGAATCAGGTTATGACCATAAAAATAAGATAGTAGTATATGTTGATGGTGATAAAATCGGAGAATCTGGTGTCAAATTGGAGTCCGAGAAGAACACGTACAACTTTGAAATAAAAGCAGGTACACATGATATCAAAATAGTGAACTTTGCCCTATATGAGGGCAAATGGGAGGAACATACTTCTGACAACAACTACTCCTATGACTGCATAGTAGAGCTTGACAATCAAAAAATTACAAAAAGTATTTCTATAAGCATAGTCTTTGATTTGGATGAATCAGAACCTACGTATAGAATCAAATAGCAGTACGGACTTCTTGTATAAATTCAATGTAGTCCCATCCACCCAATTGACCGGAACTCATAAGTAAAAACACAGAGTTGGGAGCAATATTAGAAAACAATAGAGCTTCCAACTCTTCTTTATGCGTACAAATAATTGGTCTGGGATTGCCGAAATGAGTGGCTATCCATTCTTTATCTAATATTTGTCGCCCCTTTTGTGCAAAAGAATTCTCATCCATAAAAACAATGGCTACGTCGCTGCCCTCCATCGCATTGTGATATTGTGGAATAAAGTCTTCCTGCATACTGCTGAACGTATGTAGCTCAAATACAGATACCAATCTGTGAACTAGATAATTTTCTCTAGCTGCTTTTACGGTAGCCTTCAACTTAGCAGGAGCATGAGCAAAGTCCCTAAATATATGTATATCTTTTTCTATACTACTGTACACTTTCTCCATACGACGAGCAGCGCCGCTAAATGAACCCATATTTTCACAAAACCTCTCTGCATCAATGCCCACCGTGGCACAAACATGTAGGGCCGCACTCCAATTGGCAAAATTATGTTTGCCAAATACACTACTAGGATACTTATTATTATTATACGTAATATAGGGAATTGTATTTTCTGTAGTATAGTCCAAACTCTTATAGGCTACTTTTTTTGCTTTTGTTTCACTACCTTTTATTAATTCCGTAAGTGTAGCATCTTCACCATAATAAAATATATTCTCTTGGACATCGCTAATAAACTTTCTGAATGTATCCAAATATGCGTCAAAAGTAGGGAATACATTTATGTGATCCCAATCTATGGAGGTAATGATGGCGTGATGCGGCTTATAATGTAAAAACTTAGATCGCAAATCCAATGGAGATGTCAAATACTCATCTCCCTCTATGACAATATATTTAGCAGCATTAGTAACCTTCACCATGTAATCAAAGCCCTCAATCTTAGAACCTACTAGATAATCGAAGTCATAACCACTGCTACGCATCTGGTGCATAATCATAGATGTAGTAGTGGTCTTCCCATTGCTTCCAGCTACTACAATACGTATTTTGTCTCTAGCGTTTTCATATACAAACTCTGGAAATGAATATACTTTCACACCTAGTGCTTGCGCTTGTAAAAGCTCGGGATTGTCAGCTTTCGCATGCATACCTAAAATTACAGCATCTAATTGAGTGCTGATTTTTTCCGGAAACCACCCAAATTTCTCTGGCATGATACCCCATTTCTGTAAATTTTGTCGTGCAGGATCGAATATAGCATCATCAGAACCCGAAATTTCGTGACCCGAATCCAATAAGTGTAATGCCAGCTGATGCATGACCGCACCACCTATAGCTATGAAATGATAACGCATGTTTATATCTTTTAACAGATTATTGCGCAATTTATTGATTATCTTTGCGTATCTAGTAGAAAAGTTTTTAACATGCAAATAATAAAAAAAATCAGCATTATTGTCGCAGTAGGAATGTTATTGTTTTCTAGCTGTGCACGCAAAAGTTCTTACGGATGCCCATTTTCAGCAGAACAAACAAAAAAAGTGGTGGAAGTAAAAAAATCTATCTGATATGCAGTGGCAACCACTCACATCGAGGGAACAATTAGATTCCATACTAGCCGGCAATACTCCTGCTGCTGTCTTCAAACACAGTACAAGATGCTCTATAAGTTCTATGGCTAAAAACAGAATAGAAAGATCTGATATTCCTCCCATATCATTTTATTACTTAGATTTATTGTCTTATCGCCAAGTATCTGATTATATAGAACAAAAATTAAAAATCACCCACCAATCTCCTCAGTTAATAGTAGTGAAAGATAACAAGGTTATATATCATGCTTCTCACAACAGCATAGATATACAAGATGTAAATTTGGCTTTAGCCAAATAATAATTATTTCCTTTACCTCTGAAATTTATTAACGCCTACCCAAATCTTTTCTAACGTTTCATATTGTTTTTGTAGTTGATTGGCATCCTCAATACACCATTTGTTGAATATTCTTTCCGCTTCATTGCCATCTTTTTCTCTCATCTCTAAAAATAGCTTCCAAGATTGCTCCACACATTGTGTAGTGAGATATTCTATAGCATAAGCTCCTTCTACCGTATTGTCATTTTTGCCATACTGGGATTCATGAACAAGCAAATGCTGTATATTTTGAGCCAATAATATAGAAATTTCTTTGTCATCACTGCAAAACGAATCCGCAATAATGCCGTCAGCACCGCCTAATGCTGCTGCCATAATCTCTATGGTAGCACGAATTAAATTGTTTTCTCTATCTACCTCCGACTTATTCTTACTTGAATTACTGGCAAATATTTGTAGTTTAATATTTTTATCCAAAATTTCTCCTAAAGCTTTCGCTAAGTAACGTAAACTTCTGATTTTAGCTATCTCTTCAAGAAAGGAACAGCCCACACTAAGCTCCAGCAACAAAAAAATATCTCTTGAATTATAAGAGAGAAAACTGTCATGCATTTTTTTGAGTGCTATTGCTACCTCATGAATAATATTTGCCCCATTATTTTTATAGGCACAAATATCTATTCTACATTTTTCTAGATTATATGTTCTGAAAGCATCTTCTTTATAATGCAATTCAAAGGAATCTTTCCTATAAATATATACAGGGATTATATCAGTATCAATAGATGTGGAATTCTCTACATCCTCGGTAACAATACCCGTAACCCCATTCTGCAGAGACCGCTGTAGTGATATATTTTTTGTATTACACAGTATTAGCCACGAGACCTCTTCAATCATAAAGTCACGATTCGGAATATCTATCTTCTTGCCACCTTCATCCTTATTGACCATTGGTGGGAGTGCCAAACCTTCCTGAACAGTATATTCATTGATACGATTTTTTAGCAATGAAATCCATTCTGCTTTAGATTGTTCTTCAAGAAACATACATAACAAAGTTAAGCCTATTAATTGAATAGATTTGTATCTTTGCCAAATATGAAAAGGTTATTTTTCGTAATAGTATTTTTTATATCCGGAGTAAGCCTCTATGCAGATGATGAATTCATGCAGGGCTTTAATACATCTATTACAAAACCCTTCTTTGATAGAATCTTATTTCCTACTTCCGCCACCCAAATTCCAGAAGTATATCGCCCCTATTTGGATAGACTGATTCTGCAAATGATAAATGAACCGAGCCTAAACTTATATCTAACGGCTTATACTTCTAATTCAGGCAACCCTGAACAGTCTGGATCAATATGTGAACAACGACTCAATATCGTCAAAGCATATATAGCGGAAAGAAGTGTCGCTGCTTATAGAATTATTTGCATCAATAAAAACTTCCAAAATCCGCCATCATCTGCCATGATTCCGGAAGCCGAAAAACGCAATAACTGCATTGAACTTCAATTTCAATAACGATATGAAAAATATTTTACTAACTATTCTTTTATTAGCTGCTATTATAAAATCTTATAGCCAACAGTGCTTATATATTGGTGGTGGTGGCACACTGACTATGCCTTTTATCGTAAATCAAAACGATTTTGGTGCTAATATGCTGGAACTCAACTACAAAAATAGATTGGGATATTGCATAAATGGCTCACTAGGTATCAATATGCACGATAATATGGGTGTGCATTTTGAAGTAGGATATGGAAGGATGGGTCAGAAGTATGAAGATAAATTCGCCAATGCTTATTACCCCGGCACTCATACTAAAGACATTAAGCTGGACTACTTCCAGTTTCTCGCTGCCTATAGAGCAAATAGTTACGCCTATAAAAACTATCAATTTGATGCCATTATTGGTCCTCAATTTGGATTTTTGTTAAATTCAAAATTCAGTTATAAAGTAAATGGAGTAGAGACCCCTTATCCTTTGCAGGATGCCATAGATTTCAATGCTACTTATCCTGTTGCAGCTGACTATAAAGATTTCTTCAGGAAATTTGATGCCGGACTAGCTGTACAAGGGGGTGTAAATATCTTACCCGTAGAGCATATCGCCATTAATATAGGGCTAAGGATGTACTATGCCCTTACAGATTTGAACACGAAGACATATACTACGCACAAGGACTATGCACCTTCACATAACTTTTATGCAGGATTACATCTAGGTGTAAGATGGAATGTACTAAAAGATGATGATTTCCCCATTATAGACAGATATAGGTAGTTTTTACTTACTATCAGTCCCTTTAAACGAAATTTTAAAGGCTAAGAGAGCATATAAATAACGTGAGTTCGGGTTAAGCAGATATGAGTAACTGAGGTAATTGTAGCTGAGATTGGTATGTGATATTGAGGGAAGGTTTTTTGGGGAAGAAGGCGTAAGCACATAGTGTACCCATAATGTTTATCAAAAAATTGTTGATGGATCTATGTCGTGTATGTTGTAGGTTGCACATGTTTTTCAATTCATCATTGACACATTCAATGATGGCTCTTTTGCGTAGTAATATTTTGTCTTCCTGAGATATATTTATTCCTTTCATGTTCTTCTTGGGTTTGGTGATGAGGGATATGCCATTACCCCAGAGGATGTCTGAAAGCATCTTGGAGACGTATCCTTTGTCGCCAAATAGCTTGCCAAATAATTGTTTTGTCATGTCGGTAAGTACCTTTAAATTTCTATCATCCACATTGCCTCTAGTGAGATAGAAGGACAATATTTCTCCTTTGTCGTTGATAATCAGGTGTAACTTGAAGCCGTAGAACCATCCTATGGAACATTGCCCTCGTGCTGCTATATCTTTGAAGGTCTTGTGGCAATGTATTCTCCTATTATGGCATACTTTCATATGGGTAGAATCTATAAAGCTTATGCCTGTACATTTACCTAAACAATTTGATTTTAGGTATAGCATCAAGGGTATAGCTACACGTTGTTTTAACTCTATAAATCTATTATAGGATACTAATTTGGGAAAATCATGTGTGTGATATACACAGATAAATTGAGTATAATAATGTTTAAAACAGGTATATCCACTACTCTGAAAGGCTATAAGTATGGTGATAATTTCGCTGTCTGAGAGCGATGTTGCTCTATTTCTGTGTCTCTTTGTGGGAGATTCTAGGCGTAATTGTGTGATTTGAGAGGAATTTTGGATACAAAAGTCATCTACAGCAACATAAATAGTAGTAATTTTGTCTTGGAATGAAGAAGGTGTGACTTGCATAAGTAATTGTTTGTCAGTATATTACACTGCAAATATCGTGCCTTCTTTGTTCTTTTTACTGCTTTTTTCTTATCCCGAACTCACGTTATTTTAGTAAAAATAAAAATAGAATTATCAAATTTTCTCCCAGTAAAAAAGGATCCTATCTGAAGGAAGAAGGTGGTATCATAAATTATGGAAAATTTAGTGCATATTGGATTAACGATAAGGTAAAATCTAGAGTACTTGTAGTAAACGAAAATGGTGGAATGATAGTTGACGTTTCAGATAAGAAAGATGCCTATGTGAGTATAAGATGTGTAAAAGACTAAGATTATTCATGATTATTATGCTACACTTCAGTGTAGTCGTTACTGCTCAAAAATCAGAGATAAGTAAAGGGTTGCAATACTTTACTTCCAAATGTGTTACATGCCATAGTCCTAATGGTAGCGCACCATTTAATCTAATAAGTTATCAGGATATTGCAAGCAAGAGAGGGATTATACAATATGTGATAAATGAAAATCTTATGCCCCCATGGCTTGCCGATACAACCTATGTACAATTTAAGAATTGCAGGGCATTGTCTGAAGAAGAGCGAGTGGAAATAATTAACTGGGTAAAATCCCTGTCAAAAAGCGATATAATGCCCACAGTTCAGCTAGATTTACAACGTGAAACCTCACAAGAATCTGTAATAAATTTAGAATATCCATATCCAATTATTCTATCACAAAATCCTAAGGATACAGATATTGCTTTTGAATACTCTTATTCATTAGATGCGTCAGCAGAGATTCAACAAATCGTGATTTATAGCTCTGAATTACAATTATTACATCATGTAAATTTATTTATTACAGACTCGGCAAGAGTTAATAAGATTAATACAGAGGACTTAGTTTCATTAAAAGATAACTATATGCTGATATATGATATTGCATGTGGTTATGCTCCTGGAAACAAGCAAGAGCCATTTGATGAGGGCTATGGAATGGTATTGCCTAAAAGTGGATTGATAAGAGGTGATATTCATTTTTCTCCAAATGTATTTAAAGAGAAGTCAGTAACCTTTGGCGTATATTTTGTAAAGTCAAAACAGCCTATAATCCATAAATTATTTTTACATTCTCCTATAAAGTTTGAAGAAAACTTGAAATTAGAGTTAGAGCCAAACGTAGAGAAATTTTTTAAAGTGCATTATATTACGACTAAAGATATGTATGTAAAATATTGTCACCCACACATGCATGTATTTGGCAAGTCATTTCTCAGTTATGCAATCACGCCTGAAAACGATACACTCAAAATTATTAAGATAGATAAATGGAATTTTTACCAACAAGAATTCTATGAATTTATTACGCCCTTATTTATTCCTAGAGGAAGTAAGATATTTTATGAAGCATGGTATGATAATACAGAAAACAACCCTTATAATCCTTATTCTCCACCAATCTATGTTACAGCAGGAGTCTCCACTAATCAAGAGATGCTTTTAAACTACTTTATGTGCTATAAAAAATGATTTATGAATAAATGGATATAATTTTAAATAATGTTACACGTAGTATTCAAAATTTATAGACTATCAATTATCCTACTGTTTATTATATATTTTAATTCTAATTCTATTGGAAAGAACATCAAACTATATGATGTTGATTCCAATACACATATTAGTATTAATCATATAGCTAAAGAAAGTAAAGGCATAATTTTAGTCTTCTATTCTAATAGTTGTCCGATTTGTTTGAATCATACTTTTGAACTAAATCAAATTTATTCACAAAGTAAGTTAGAAGATGTGTCTATGTATCTGGTTATACCCGAATCGTTACTTTTAAGTATGAAGGAGATAAAAACCATAAAAGATAGTATCAATATTGAGGCACCCATACTTATAGACAAAAAAAATAAATTAGTAAAAAAATTAGGGGCTACTACCTTTCCTCAAACTTTCTTGCTAGATACTATGATGAATATTCAATATAATGGACAGATTACTAATAAATATGTAAGTATAGGTGTGAGAAAAGCTACTAATCACGCTACAAATTATTTATTAAACGCACTTAAAAATTACACTATGGGAGAACCTATACATCCTGCCATTACAATTCCAATGGGATGTAAAATAGAGAGTTATGGAAAAAGGAAATGAGTTTGATACTAAATTTATAAGGTATTTAATCATACTGTTTATTGTATGTGGTATAACAACAAATGTATATTCATCAAAACATCCAGAACAAAATATAATCAACAGATGGGTGGGAGAATTAATTGAGCTAAATAAGAATACTGTAGGGTATTCTCCGCCAGTAACTGCAAGAGCATTTGCTTATTTTTCTATAGCTATATATTACGCAATGAATTGCAATGACCAATCAGCTATGAAGAAACTATACTCTTTGGATTCTAATTTTGTTACTATTGAAGGTAATTTGGATAAAGAATATCTTATCAATGAAGTTGCGTATAAAATAATATTGCGATTATATCCCCAAGCAACTGAGTACAACTTAAAAATTTTAAAGGAATGTAATGAAAATTATTCCATTGAAGATTATAAAGATATCCAAAATATTGCTTTAAAAATATGTGACATTGTATATCGCTTTTCTCTTGAAGATGGTGGTATGAATGGTTATTTACAAAACTTCCCTTCTACCTACATACCTCCGAGTTGCGATAGTTGTTGGACAAGAACACCGCCTGGATTTCTACCTTCTCAGTTGCCATATTGGGGTAAAAATAAGGTATTAGTTCAAGCAAATTACAAAGCATCTATAGTAGAACAGCCCATGATTTTTTCTATAGACAGTAATTCCGAAATATTTCGAGAATCCATGAAATTATACTTGAATCAGAAAAATATTTCTAAAGAAGAGGAGATCATAGCAGAATATTGGGATGATGCCCCCGGATATTCAGGTACACCACCCGCACACATATTTAATACAGCTTCTATCTTGACAGAAAAATACAATGTAGATCTATCCACAACAGCAGAGATGTTTCTATTATTAGGAATTGCTATCAATGATGCCTTCATTATTACATGGAAGATGAAATATACTTACAATACAATACGTCCTATAACATATATACATCGCTTTATTGCAAAAGATTATAGTACATTGATAATGACTCCGCCATTTCCTGAATTTCCTTCAGGACATTCCTGTCAATCGAGTGCAGGAATTAAAATACTTGAATATTACTTTCCTTACGCAAAAAATATTAAAGATGATACTCATAAAAATAGAGTTGACATTTATGGAAAGCCGAGGAAGTACAAAACTCTTGAAGATATGAATCAAGAGGTGTCAATTTCTAGGTTTTATGGCGGAATTCATTATAGAAATACATTAGAAAAGAGTATCCATATAGGAAGCATTATTGGAGAAACTACGTATAACTTTTTTAAAGGTGAGAATTAATATTCTATCTATAGGCATTATATTATTGACTAAATTCCAAGTCTATACACAATGTTTTACAGAAGTATCCGATTCAATAGGACTTAATTATCATTATCCTGGAATATCTAATCTACAAATTGGGGGTGGTGTAACAGTATTTGATTACAATAATGATGGATGGGATGACATATTCCAAGCAGGGGGACTATTTGAAAGTAAGCTTTGGAAAAATGTAAAAGGAAAGTTTACAGATGTATCATATAATTGTGGTTTCTCCATACTTAATGGTATGTATGTGAATGGTGCGATAGCAGGAGATATCAATAATGACGGATTTGAGGATATTTTTATATATAATTATGGGAATGGTCATGGAGGTGGAGATAAGCACGCCCCTATTTTACTTATAAATATTAAAGGGAAAAAATTTATTAAGTCGGATTATAACTTTCCGGCACTAGGATTCCTTACTACTGCTACAATGGGAGACTATAACGATGATGGATATTTAGATATATATATAACTAATTATGTCAAGTATATGAGTTTACTGGAAGATACTTCATATATGCCAATAGGTTATAATCCACAAGGAATGCCTAATTTTCTTTTTAGAAATAACGGTAATGAGACATTTTCAGATATGAGTACATTAATGGGCGTAAATGATGAGGGGTGTGGATTGGCAAGTGCTTTTACAGATTATGACAATGATAATGATGTAGACTTGATGATATGCAATGATTTTGGAACATGGACGCAGTTAGGAAATAAACTTTATACAAATGATAATTTATATCATTTGTTCTTGGATGAAAGCAATGAACGTGGATTTGATAAGAAAATGTATGGTATGGGTATTGGTATAGGTGACTTTGACAATGACCTATATCTAGATTATATGATTACCAATATAGGAAAAAATTTATTCCTAAGGAATAATAACGGAGAATTTTTTGAAGACATAACAGATACAATAGGACTTGGCAATGAAATAGTATCAGAAGGTTTACCTGGTACTTCATGGAGTGGCATATTTTTCGATATGGATAATGATGGCGATTTAGATATTTATATTGCGAAAGGTAATGTAGAAAACTATATACCCAAAGCTGTTATAAAAGATCCTAATCAATTATTTCTAAATCAAAATTTCCACTATCAAGATATTTCTTCACTATCAGGATTAAATGATATAATCTCACATAGAGGGGCTGCTACTATAGATTATGACAATGATGGAGATATGGACATTATATCTTCTCCAGTGAAAATATATTATGGACAATTTGCAAATAATCTCCAAAAAATTAAATTGTATAGAAATAATAATTCAAATAAGAATAATTATGTGAAAATTATTTTGAAAGATAATAGAGAATCCCCAAAATCTATAATAGGCACTCATGTAATTGTTACAAATGGAGAATTACACCAAATCAGAGAAATAGACGGAGGAAGTGGACATGCGTCACAATCCTCCAAAACCTTGCATTTTGGGTTGGGACAATCACAAAATTCAAGTCTAGTGAAAGTATATTGGCATGGAACAAAGCAACCCGTATTATATAATAACCTACAATCAAATAATACCTTTATCCTATATCCGGATGGCACTGTTAAGAAAAAATAATTTACTTCTATATATTTTGATTTTGAGTAACTATCCCTTACATGGAAGGGGTACTAATGAATTTAATGATAAGAGAAATTTTGCTATTCATAGTGCAATACAATATATTAATTCACGAATCTTAGAGGAAAATATTGCATATCAAGATGATAGTAATTCAAAATCCCTTACATATTCTAATAGACTGATATATAATTATTTGCAAATAGAATACCCCAATTACTTTCGAAATGACACCTTCAATGTATTGACTAATTACAAACCTTATTATGATGATGACACCTCCATTTTTCCATTGTTTAATAGATGGATATATAAGAATATGGTTGTGGATACAATACGAGTATATACTTACCTTAGTAATTACAAAGATATTTCTCAGGCAATGTGTTGGGGGCTATATGCAGATTTTTCAGATAATTATATTTCAGAAATCAATATTACGTTGGAGAAATATGCATCAAGTGAAGAGTATAGTGATTTTACAATGAGGCAGGTAGCTCATTGTGCATTGGTATTATTCTGGGCAAAGCAGATAAATATGGACGCTAAAATTTCAAGATATTCTGTCCTAAAAGGTAAATATATGATGCTAGCAAGAACATATTTACAAAATAATCCTATTTGGACAGATACAGGTATGGAAGCTATGTTAACTCTTTTTCTTTTAGAATTTCCTTATCATTTAAAAAATAAATGGCTAAAAGAATTAATTAATCATCAAATGCCTGATGGCGGATGGAAGTATGATTTATATTCCGAAAATACCCACCAGCACCCCAGTGTCTTGGCATTATGGATTCTTTTATGGTCAAATACAACAAATTAATATTTTGATGGATTTTCTAGCACGGAACTACGTAGCTCAGATAATAAATAGAAATTATTTTAAACAATTTAGATGAAATGTAATTTATATAGAACAATTTAAATTAAAAAATAGACTTGCAACTTGATTCACCACGATATCGCCCTTGGATGGTGTCACTCCTACGTGTGGCAGGAATATACTTTATCATTTGGGGAATATCCGTAGTAATTTCTCCTACGTGGTGGTTTTCGGTAGCACACCTCAAATATCCCAATTATATACCCTTGTGGCAGTATGTCGGCATGGTAGAGTTGGTATTAGGTATTGGGTATTTTCTAGCTGCAGCCAATCCTTTGCGGCACTGGGTAGTAATACTTATCGGCTTCCTTACTAAACTATTCCTTACTATAGGTTTCTTTTATGACTTAAACCAAGGTCTGTTGCCACCAATTATTTTTAATATGGCTTTTACGAACGGAATAATTTGGTTAATACCTTATGGTATTATTCTTTACTCATCTTTCAAAATGGACTATGAACTGGATGAGAATACTATCACCGTAGGCATTCACGAAGATAATGGCGATTTTTTAAAAGAATTTGAGACACAAACACATGACAATTTATACCAACTCAGCTTCGAGAAGCCTGTATTACTTATATTTTTAAGGCATTTTGGCTGCACTTTCTGTAGAGAAGCACTATCACAGATTTCCAAGAAACAAACACCCATAAAAAGCACGGGCACAGAAATAGTATTGGTACACCAGAAATGCTTTGCAGAGGCATCCGGGGATCTTTATAGATTCAATCTTCACCACCTAAAACAGATAAGCGACCCCGAATTATTATTATTCAAATATTTTAATCTCAAAAGAGGTAAACCCCAACAATTATTTGGGCTAAAAATGTGGGCTAGATTTTTTAGATTAGGCATTATTCAAAAGCTAGGACTAGGATTTCCTGCTAATGAAAATCCCTACCAGATGCCCGGAGTATTCTTAATTAATAATGGGAAAATTATAAAATCTTTCATTCATGATAGTGTTGCAGACACACCCGACTATCTCGAACTAGCACATTGCCAAAGTCATGATTCACCCATTAAGCTTGTCCAATAATATATTCAATTGGCGCGCATCATCCTCTGTAATTACATCATACTTTTTCAATAAAACATCCATCTCACTATCTATATTGATTAATAAATTCAACCCATCCTGCGTAATCAAGATATCTACTTGTCGTCTGTTGAAATCATTAGTTTTCTTACTTGCCAGCCCTTTAATTACCAATTTATCAACCAGCCGCGTAGCATTGGACATTTTATCTATCATACGCTGAGCAATAAGGTTCATTGTCAGAGCCCTAGGGTATGCCCCTCTAAGTATCCTTAGAACATTGAATTGTTGTGGCGAGATATGGTATGCCCTTAAGAACTTAGTATTGTAATTGCTAATAACACTTGCCGTATATAGCAAATTTACTTCTAATTTAATAAATTGACTCTTGAAAGACTTTTGCTTAATAGCCTGCTCTACCTTCATCGTAAAACACGGTATTTATTATGCCTCAGTAGTAGGTGTACCAAAATTCAGAGGCAACCCCTGTATCTCCAGCTCTTGAATAGTGCCATTAGCTTGTTCAAATTTTTTGATATTATCAGCAAGAGCCTTCATAAATCGCTTAGCATGTTCTGGCGTAAGGATGATACGAGATTTCACCTTTGCCTTAGGAACATTTGGTGCTATGCGTATAAAATCTAATACAAACTCATGATTGGAATGGGTGATAATGGCCAGATTACTGTATGTGCCTTCTGCCACCTCTTCAGGTAGTTCAATATTTAGTTGATTATTAGGTGTAGTGTTACTCATAAATACAAATATAATGATTCTAAAAATATTTTTAGCAGAGATAGGATAGTTGTAACTTTGTATTATAAAAATACATCCATATAAAATACTATGTCAGATCAAGAAAAATTAATACAACAGCTAAAGGATGCACTTGTAGCCATAAAGAAACTTAAAGCCGATTTAGCCACAGAAAGATATAAACAGCATGAACCTATAGCCATAATAGGTATGTCTATGCGCCTCCCTGGCAATGCAAATGATGAGGAGAGTTACTGGCAGCTTTTATCAGGAAATAAGGATGCCATTACAGCCATCCCATCTTCAAGATTTGATGTAAACGAATATTATGATAGTAATCCCGACATAGCCGGCAAAATCAAGGTAAAGCAAGGAGGCTTCCTCAATGATATAGACAAGTTTGACGGCAATTTCTATGATATTACACCTGTAGAACTCGAGAATGTAGATCCCCAGCAGCGTTTTCTCCTAGAGCTTACGCACGAAGCCTTAGAAAATGCCGGCATGAATGTACGGCTATTGGAAAAATCCAGAACAGGGGTATTCTGTGGCGTTACGAATGTAGATTATCAGAAAAAACACTTCCGCAGCGGCGATTATGGACTTATCAATCACTATGCTTATACAGGCAGTGCTGTATGTGCTCATGCCGGAAGGCTGTCCTATCTCTTGGGCTTGCAAGGACCTTCGCTGAGTATAGATACTGCCTGCTCCTCATCCTTGGTGGCCGTACATCTCGCTGTTCAATCTTTGCGAAGGAATGAAAGCAATCTCGCCATTGTAGGGGCTTGTAACCTCATATTAGAGCCGGAGCTTACCATGTATTTTTCACACCTGAATGGTCTCTCCGAAGATGGTCGCTGTCGCCCATTTGCAGATAATGCCAATGGATTTGTACGATCAGAAGGTGCCGCTATCATAGTACTACAGCGGTTGAGCGATGCCGTAGCACAAAAAAGAAATATCTTGGGCGTAATAAAGGGCAGCGCAGTCAATCAGGACGGACGTAGCAATGGCTTCACCGCCCCTGATGTAGGAGCACAGTCGCGATTAATGCGTGATGCACTACAAGATGCAGGAATAACCCCAAAAGATATAGACTATATAGAAGCTCATGGTACAGGCACCAAAATTGGTGACCCCATAGAATTTGAAGCCATTGCCAATGTATATGGAAAGGAGAAAGATGCTATATCCCCACTTTGGATAGGCTCTGTAAAATCCAATATTGGGCATACCGAGAGCGTAGCAGGTCTAGCAGGAATCATAAAGGTTTTATTAGCTTTCAAGAAAAAAGCCCTCCCAGCTACCCTCCACTTTGACAAACCCAACTCCCTCATAGACTGGGCTAATACACCTATAAAAGTTGTACAAGAAACTCTTTCTTGGGATAAAGAGAATAGGACGGCCGGCGTTAGTGGCTTTGGCGTAACAGGTACTAATGCTCACCTTATAATTGCCGAGCCTCCTACAATAGTTGACACAGACAGCAATATGGCATCGCTAAGAAACGACATATTGATAATGCCTGTATATGCAAAGCGTTTAGGAGCATTACAAGGGAACGTCAAAGCAATGGCAGAATATATTAATCACACAAAATATTTACCCGAAGAAATTTGTGCCAATGCCGTATATCATCGCACGCCTTTCAACTATAGAAACACTTTTGTAGCCAAAAATATTACTTCACTAAAAGAAAATATGGAATCCACCGTTTTGAACGAGGAGAATGAAATAATATTTGAAGAAAATGCCGAAATCAAAACAGTATTTGTATTTCCGGGACAAGGCACACAGTGGAAAGGTATGGCTTTACAATTGGCAGAAGATGAACCTATATTCAAACAATCTCTGGACGAAAGTGACACATCCCTTCAGGGTATAGTGTCTTGGAATCTATGGAAAGAACTCCGCGAAGGCGAGTTAGAGCGTATAGATATCGTACAGCCCATATTGGTGGCAGTACAGATAGCTTTAGCAAAGCTATGGCAGCATTATGGTATAATGCCAGATGCCGTGATAGGACACAGTATGGGTGAAATTTCGGCAGCATATATTGCAGGAAAAATCAGCCTCGACCATGCCTATACCGTCATCTGTCATCGCAGCAGACTCATGCACACACTATCCGGAAAAGGAGAGATGCTGGCTACCGACCTTACCGTAAAGGAAGCAGAAGAAAGAATACAAGGATATGCCCATGAAGTATCATTAGCAGTAGTCAATAGTCGTAATTCTACAGTAATATCTGGCAATCCCGATGTAATACAAATAATAGCAACAGAGCTAGAGACATCAGGAAGATTTGCCAAAAAAATAAAAGTAGATGTAGCCTCTCACAGTCCACAAATGGAAGCATTGCTACCCCAATTAAAATCTTTATTGACAGAGCTGAAACCACTGCAAGGAAATATAGCCTTCCTATCTACAGCCATACCACACCACAAGGGTGACTTAGATGCTGATTATTGGACAAAAAATCTGAGGAACACTGTACACTTTGGCACAACGATACAAAATATCTTAGAACAAGGAGAAGCAGTATTCATAGAGATGAGTCCACATCCTACACTTATACATGCCATTCAAGAAAATATACACGAAAGTGAAAATAAGGCTATAGCATTGCCATCCTTATTCCGAGAAAAAAATGAGCATATTAGTTTTTTTACAAATTTTGCTAAATTGCACGATAGTGGATATAATGTAGATTGGAAAAAGATATATCCCGAAGTAAATAATTTCGTACAACTGCCCAACTATGCTTGGCAGAAACAAAGATATTGGTTTGATACAAAGCCAAAATTTAATTTAGACAATACCTCTTCTCACTATTTTTATACTACTGATTATAAAGAAGTTGAAGAAAATAAGGAAAATAACTCCGTAGGCATAGTAACACTCTCGGGGCAAATACTTGGTGATATACGAGAAGGACTCATCATTATTTCTCATGAAGATATAAAATCCACGGCACTAGATACACTTGCCATAGTAGCAGATCTTGACGGCGATGCTGCTGACATAGTCATGGCTTTTCAGAACATCTTAAAAAATATTCTATCTAATAAAAATATTAAAAAGACACTCCTTATCACTAAAAATGCTGTTGTCTATGGAGATAAAGATATGCAGTGCAGCTCCTCATCAGTACTTTTTGGCGCAGCGCGAAGTATTGCCCATGAACACCCCGAACTCAATCTTTGTCGTATAGATACAGATGATTTTAGTACATGGCACATCCCTGTAACAGACAACTATAAAGATATTATTGTTAGGAAAGGCAGTCCTTACAGACAGTATCTCAAGTCCATAAGCCCTAAAGCGGGCAGCCCCACCTTTTCTGACGATATAGTAATGATAACTGGAGGCACAAGTGGACTAGGACTGGAAACTGCCGTATGGCTGGGAAATAATGGTGCAAAAAAGATTGCCTTAGTGAGTAGAAACGGACAGAAAGCTGAGACCTCCGCTGTCGTAGATGTCCTTCTTCAGCAGGGTATAAATGTAAAAGTATATGCCTCAGATATAGCCGACAAACATTCGACAGCTACTTTGCTGAATGCTATACGTCAAGATTTAGGGGAAGTAACAGTATTGATACATGCGGCAGGCATATTAGAAGACATGCCTTTCACAGCGACAGACAGATTGACGACAAATAAAGTTTTAGCCCCCAAATTGGCAGTTGCTCAGTTGGTAGATACCGTAGGGGCATCCCTACGTCAAGTTGTATTATTTAGCTCCGCAGCTTCAGTATTGGGAACTATAGCCCAAAGTGTCTATGCCGGTGCCAATTTTTATTTGGATCAATATGCCGCTCATTTGCGCAATAAAGGTATCACTGCTATTGCAGTAGCATGGGGCAACATAGGTGAAATAGGATTGGCTGCCGCTGACACAAGGCGCGGCAAACAATTGGCTGAAAATGGCATCCATGCCTTTTCTAAAATTCAGTTTCATCAGTTACTCGGTCAAATCATGAGCATACAGAGATCTCAGATACTGGCTATAGATATAGACTTTAGGCTGTGGAGCAACACCTATCCTGCGCTGTCTCACAATGCATATTTCGAAGAATATGTGCCACAGCAAATACAACAAGCTAAGGGCGAAGACATCTTCTCTATGGCAAATCTTGCTACAGCGGAACGTGCAATCCGCAAGACCCTAAAAGATCATATTTCGTCCATTACCAAGATTACACCGGCAGCAGTGAAAGAAGATATAACATTCAAATCCTTAGGTATAGACAGCATGATGGCAGTGCAACTCAAAAACAAGATTCAAGACAGCTATAAGACCACTATAGCCGTGGCGAATATATGGGCATACCCTACAGTAGAGAAATTTACAAAATTCTTAGTAGAGCAGTTAAGCTTAGAAGAAAAGTATATGCCTAAAAAGGAAAAAACTGGGGATATAGCAGCATCAAGCAGTGATGTCGGCATTGACGAAATGTCTTTGGAAGATCTGATGCGTGAACTTGAAGAAAAAAGCAGGTAGGGATAGTCGGAGTTGTAGTAAAAACGCTCCATACATGTATTAGTTAGGTGTGTCACCCAGAGACCACCACCACATAATACAGATAGAGAGGGGGGATGCTTAATTGCTCTAGGAAAATCCTACCTAATATGAACTACCAAATTCTCCATCATTAGTACCTGTAATTCCCCTACTAGAAATCCCAATACGGCACCTACTGTAATGAGAATCCATTCATCCTGCTTAAATGCTGGGCGAAGTACACCTTCAAATTCCTCAGGTGTAAGCTCTTGCATTTTCGTTACCAAGGTATTTTTGATATCCATAGCATCTTCGGCATATTTTTCTATGTGTTTGAGTGCTGTGGGGAGCTGCTGTACCATCTTTTCGGTGATGATGCGCTTCATTTCTATGTATTTGGTGGTGCCTACGGCAAAAACGACCACAGGCTTCAACATACCGGCTTGTTCATCTACCATTTTCTGAATGTTGCGATGAATCATGGCAAAGAGATTGTCTGAGAGCTTCCCTTGCAATATGGCTGCAATCATATTGCTGGGCGTGAGAACTTCTTTGGCTATGAGTTCACCATAGGCGGCAGACACTTCCTTTTGTCGTTTAAAAAACAAGCCTTGCCATTTGAAAGGGCCTATGCCTTTCGGTGTTTGTGGCATAAAAATCATCTTTAGGGCAAGCCAGTCCGTGAACCAACCCGTAAACAATCCAAATATCGGCATGATAATGACATTGTGTGTCAAGAGCCACGTGATAAGCTGCACTAAGCCTATCAGAAATCCGAAATATATGCCTGAATGTTGTATGAATTTGAATTCTTTTTCTCCAGATTCATAAAATATTTTGTTTAATAAAGCCTTATCCTTGGTGAGGTTGGTGATAACCATTTCTTTGAGGTCAAAAACTTCATCCAAGTTATCTTTGGTTTGCTGCATGAGTTCTTTTACCATAGCTGGAGAGTCGTGCTGTATCCTTTGGATGAGCAATTTCTTCACAGGTTCGGGTATGGACTCCCAGAGTCCTGGCTGATAGTGGCTCATCACATCATGAGTGATTTGCTCTACTATCGGCAGCATAGGCTTTTCTAATTCTTTAGCCACGCGTTCTGGGTCTAAGCGGCTAAATATTTCTTTGGGCTGTATAAGCCTGGCAGTAAGCGTGTCACATGCTATGCTAGACATTATTGCTGCCTTTCTAGGGATAATGCCCTGCCATCCTAGAAATGGCTTTATGCCTTTGAATTCCAGGGGCAAAAACATCATCTTAATAGCTGCTATCTTCGTAACATAGCCAATAATGGCTGCTATGAAGGGCATAGATAGATATACCCATAAGTTAGCCTGTATATCTTTTGCAATATATTCAAAGTCTATCAATGTCTCTCGGATTTAAGGTTTGCAATTTTCTTCAGGGGATTAGAGTTTCTATCAAAATAACTAAATCTATTCTGATAAATATCTTTGGCCGTATAGATAGCATTAATAAAGGGAAGAGCATCAGCGATACCTTTTCCAGCAATATCTTCTGCGGTACCATGATCTGGGGAGGTACGTATATATTTGAGCCCTGCGGTATAATTGGTGCCACCATCTCTAGCTATATATTTGAAGGGTATGAGTCCTTGGTCGTGATACATTGCCAATACTGCATCAAAACTGTGATACATACCTTGCTGAAAGAAGGCATCAGCAGGATAGGAACCATAAGCCAAGATGCCGTCCAATTGTGCAGCTTCTATAGCAGGCTGAATGATGTTTTTCTCTTCATCACCTAGCAATCCATTATCTCCGGCATGGGGATTAAGTGCCAGTACCGCAATTTTGGGCTTGTCTATGCCAAAATCTTCTATTAAAGATACTTGCATCGTATGTAATTTCTTTATTATACCTTCTTTTGTTATATGTTTTGATACTTCATGTACAGGAAGATGGTTAGTGGCGAGACCTAGTCGCAATTCTTCAGATACCATAAACATCAGCGGATTTTTTGCTTCAAAAGCATGAGCCAAATATTCTGTATGTCCATGAAAATCAAAATCATCACTCTGAATGGCCGCCTTATTGATAGGTGCTGTTACGAGTACGTCTATCTGATTGCGCTGTAAGGCTTCACTAGCGGCTTTCAGGGATAGGTAAGCAAATTTTCCGGTATGTGTGTCGGGTGTGCCAGGTTGTATAGTGAATTCCTCTTCCCAGGGAGAAAAGACATTTAGTGTATTTTGCGATAGCGCGTTAAAATTTTTTATCGTTTGATATTGGAATTTATCTGCGCCATCTATAGTTTTTTTGTAGTAAGACAATACTCTAGGGTTCGTAAACACTACTGGCGTAATATGCTTGAATATTCTGTCGTCCATAAATGTTTTTATGATAATCTCAGGACCTATGCCTGCGGCATCGCCTATACTTATTCCTACGACTATTTTTTCTCCTCGTTCTGACATCTACTTACTTCTTTCTTTAAATAATTATATAGCAGTCTTACGCCAATGCCAGAGCCACCTACCCCTCTGTAGTTCAGTGGAGTAGCATTATATGCAGGTGCGGCAATATCTAGGTGTATCCACGGGTAAGAGGTGAAGTGCTTCAAGAACATGCCTCCAATAATGGCCCCTGCTAAAGGCCCTCCCAAATTATTGAGGTCAGCAATATTGGATTTTAAATCTTCCTGATATTCAAACCAAAGTGGGAATTCTACTAAGCGCTCTGAGAGTCGCAAGCCAATTTTAGACAAACGTTTTTTCGTCTTGTGATCGGCAGTTCCCATCATCGCAGAGGCATGTGTGCCTAGTGCTCTCATGGCAGACCCTGTAAGCGTGGCTATGTCTATGACTAATTTGGGATTATATCTTTTAGCATAGATTAAGGCATCAGCAAGTATCAGACGACCTTCGGCATCTGTATTTTGAACTTCAACAGTAGTTCCGTCACTATAAGTGATGATATCGCCAGGAGTGATAGCTTCTGCACTTATGTGGTTTTCTACTGCTGGAATCAGGCCTACTACATGTATGGGAAGTTTGTTTTTTGCTAAAGCATAAAATGTGCCTACTACTGCCGCAGATCCTGCCATGTCGGACTTCATGTGTTCCATACCTGCCGATGGCTTTATGGATATTCCCCCAGTGTCAAATACTACACCCTTTCCTACAAGCACTATAGGGGCATCGTTGACAGCATTCTTGGGCTTCCACTCTAAGATATTGAAAGTAGGCGACTGCTTACTTCCTTTATTTACAGCAAGTACACCTGCCATCTTCAAAGATTCTATTTTTCCTTGGTCTAGTACGGTAACATCAAATTTTGCTAACTTGGCTATCTCCACTATTTCTTTACTATACTGGGAGGCATTGAGATACGATAAAGGCTCATTTACTAATGTTCTTGCCCAAAAATTACCCTCCATGATAGACTTTAGCTCTTCCAGTTCCTTATTATCTATAGTGTCAACATATATTGCCTCACATACATAATCGTTATTATCTACTTTCTTGTATTTCTTAAAACTATAGGTGGACAGCAAAAGACCTTCCGTAAAAGCACTCTTGGTGTCTTCCTCCACATCTATACCTTGAATATTAAAAGCAGCTATCTTGTAAGTAGCTAAAGCTTGGAAGGCTTTGTATCCCGTCAATCTTGCTTTTTCCAACTTCTCGAAACTCTTTGTCCCTGATTCTGACGAAATTATTATAATGAAATTATAAGTTTCATCTAATATCGGAATCTGATAAATATTCTTCTCTGCAAATGCCTCTATCTTAGCCTTAACACTAGAATTCAAGGACTTGGAATCTTTATAAGTTTCCTTATCCAAAAGTAATAATGTACTTAATTTCTTATTCGTTCCGTGATGTATCATGAGTAATCCTTAATTTTGTCAAAGATACAAACTAATTTCTTGAAGGCAGACAAAAAACTGGGACAGCATTTTCTTGCAGACAAGGAGGCTCGACAACATATTGCATCGCTTATCTTGGCAAATGCTGCGGATAAACATGTATTGGAAATAGGCTCCGGCATGGGTGCCATCTCTTCCCTTATCTTCCCATCTGTAGGGAAGAAAATGACCTGCATCGAGCTGGACAAAAGGTGTGTAGAGTATCTACAAGCAATGCACCCATCATTAAATATTTTGCATGAAGATTTTATAACTAGCAATTATTTAGAAGTTCTTGGAGAGGAAGTGCTGGTTTGTGGTAATTTTCCTTATAATATCTCTACCGAGATAGTCTTTAGGGTATTGAAATATCATGAAAAAGTTCCTGTAGTCATAGGGATGTTTCAGAAGGAAGTAGCCCAGCGACTGGCAGCAACCTCTGGGTCTAAAATATATGGTATTACTAGTGTGCTGACTCAGTTTTTTTATGAAATAAAAATAGAGCTGGTCTTGCCGCCGTCTGCATTTTCCCCTCCGCCAAAAGTAGAGTCCGCAGTCATCACCATGCGCAGAAAGAAGGATATTGCCGTAGATATTTCTTTCAGGAAACTTTCTTTACTCGTAAAGACTGCTTTCAATCAGAGAAGAAAGATGTTGCGCAATGCCCTAAAATCATTGCAATTGCCTGATGTATGTATAGAGAAATATGGTGTCATGCGTGCGGAGCAACTTACATTGGAGGATTACTGCGCTATCACTAAAATGATGCGATGAAAAAGGTTGTTGTTGCTGCACCAGAGGTGCATCCTATACTATATCAAGGACTTATAGACTTGGGCTATACCCCTACAACCTATTTTGACAAAAATTCTGAACAATTATATGTGTTGCTAAAAGATGCCGTAGGTATAATTTATACCACTTATACTAAAATAGATAGCGTTCTTTTGGATCAGGCACCGGAATTAAAATTTGTGGCAAGAGTAGGATCAGGCATGGAGAATACGGACGTGGAAGAATGTAGGAATCGCAACATTACAATAATAAGCTCTCCCGAAGGGCTTGCTCCTTCTGTGGGAGAACATACCTTGGGCTTACTTTTATCCCTATTACATAAGATCTCTCATGCTCATGAAGAACTAAAGGCAGGGCAGTGGCAAAGAGAGCTTAATAGAGGTACAGAACTCAGCACAAAGCGTGTGGGCATAATAGGTATGGGCAATACAGGAAAGGCCTTTGCAAAAGTACTCCGAGGATTTGAGGTAGAAATCATATATGCGGATATTTTCAAAATATTTCCTCCATACGATAAAATGAGACAGGTAGAATTGATAGATATACAAAGTGAAGCAGATATTATAAGTTTACACTTGCCACTTACCGCACTCACACATCATCTAGTAAACAAGGAGTGGCTAATCGCATGTAAAAAAAGACCTATCCTGCTTAATACATCCAGAGGTGCAGTAGTGGATACGGCTGCGGTGTTGGAGGCACTCATGCAGCAGCAGATTATAGGGCTGGGCATAGATGTATTTGAGGATGAACCAATTTCCTCTGCCGATAGCAAGATGAAACCCATATATAATAAGTTATTTGCGCTGCCCAATGTAGTTGCCACACCCCACATTGCCGGATGGAGTATAGAAAGCAAAGAAAAGATGGCAAAGATTATCTTACAAAAAATTGCGGCGGTGTAAGTGGGTAGAGACTATTCAGGCTTGTCATCTCTTGAGCTTTAGGAAACCCTATTTCTTCCCAGATAAAAATTGAACCTACCTATAATGTGTTATTTACTATCTCGCACACTCTTTTCGGGATTTCGTTTAACCTAGAATACGAAATAGAAAAGGAATAGGTTTTTGACTAATATCTAAGGAGTAACTTTAACCTTGTTTTATAGAAAAAAAGTAACTTTATGCGATGAAAATTACAGACAGCAAGTGGGTATTTCTAATTTGCGTAATTGCAAGCTGCTTGCTGTATCATCTTACTTTCAACTATGGCCAGAACCTAGATGACTTCCTTATTTATGACCAAATTCCTTATGGAAAAGAGTTCCTAGAAGGTACAAAAGAGATTTTCAACTCCAAATTCAACAAGACAGATTACAGACCCGTATTGGTATTGAGTTATTTTCTCGAAACATTTCTATACCCAACCCCTGATTATACATTCAGTCATAAAATAAGCGTACTCTTGTATGGCATATTATGCTTCTCCATTTATCTTCTTCTAGTTAAGCTTCCTTTCATTAAAGACAAAAAGATTGCTTTAGTCATTACCCTATTATTTCTTTTTCATCCTGTTCACACAAATGTAGTATGTAATCTCAAGAGTAGAGACAATATTCTGAGTATGCTCCTTACAATATGGTCTTTACTATTTTGGGCTAAAGCCATCTATGATAAAAAATATTATTATGGCTTGGTAGCTCTATTCTTTAGTGCCTTGGGGATTTTTGCAAAATTAGATGCTGTATATGTGCTAATCATACCCGTAGTACTCTTAGGCTTTAACAAAGCCAAATGGAGATATTCTATTGTTGGAGGAATATTTCTACTGGCAATAAACCTTATTATTATCACCAATTTAAATGAAAACCAAAGAGCTAAAGTTCTTACGGAAGAAGACTTTAAGAATAATATAGAATTCTATAACGAGAATCCTTTGATGACGGATACTACGCTTTCCAAATGGAGTGCCGGAGGCGTAAGTTTTTTGTATTATCTAAAGTTCAATATTATTCCCACTGACTATTTCTTCTATTTTGGGTACAATACTATTGATATTCAGAATCCCTATAACATACTGAATTTTATAGGCTATACTCTCTTATTGATTTTACTCTTTTTTAGTATTTATTCATTTTTTATAAAAAAAACTATCTATGGATTTGGTGTACAATGGTTTCTTATTTCGATAGCATTTTTTCTAAATATATATCTTCCAGTAGCAGGAATCGTTGCAGACAGACATACATTCATTGCATCATTAGGCTATTGTATGGTATTGGGGGCAGGAATTTTTGAATTTTCCTCCTATAAAAAATTTAGCTATGTATATCTTCTCCTGCCTATACTTGTAGTATATACCTATTTCGACTACCAAAGAAGTAGAGACTGGAAAGATATCCTCACCTTGATAAAAGCAGATATGCCCCATCTGAAAAGGTCTTATGATGCTAATAGAATCGCCGCCCAAAACTATTTAGCTGAAGCCAATGCGACTAATGATGAATATACCAAACAGCAGTATCTTGACAAAGTAGAATATTATGCGCTGCAAGGACTACAAGTTTATGATAAAGAGTATATTCTTAACAATCTTTTAGGTAAAACATACTTCTTTCAGGGTGAAACCGACAAGAGTTTTGCATACCTCAACAAAGGATTGGCAAACTACGCAAATGTCGAAGGCTATACCTATATTGGAGAAATCCTCCACATGAATAAAGATTATCATAATGCAGCCAGGAGTTATGTAAAGGGTTATGTAATGTCTCCACATGCCTTCGATTTAGAATATAAGACTGTAGATGCCTACTGCAAAGCTAAGATGTACAGTGCCGCCGATTCCATAAACACTATTATCTCAAAAAATCCTTCAACCCCCTATGTGTCCATAGAAAACAAAGGCTATATCACAATTTATCAAGGAGATACGGCAAAGGCTTACGATTTTCTTTCACAAGCGATGGAAATGGGTTTGAGCGACGAGAAATTGGCACTAAAAATCGCTGACTACAAAAGGAGACATCCAAATCCATAATCTATATTTTGTTGATAAACTACGTTTGGTAGAAAATCATAATACCTCATCTTTGGGATGTGGAAGACAGCTTCAGACATCAAGGATTGCGCAGGCAAATGATACAAATATTACGAGAAAAAGGCATCACCGACAATCAAGTTTTGAAGGCTATTAATAGCGTCCCTAGGCACTTGTTTTTAGATAAAGCCTTTTTAGAGTTTGCTTACCAAGACAGAGCCTTCGCCATAGGCAGAGGACAGACGATTTCTGCACCATTCACCGTTGCCTACCAAACACAATTGCTACAACTTTCTCCTAGCATGAAAGTGTTAGAGATAGGTACTGGATCGGGCTATCAAGCTGCTGTCCTCGCTGAATGTGGCGCAAAAGTTTATACCATAGAACGCATAGTAGCACTCCACGAAAAAAGTAAAGACTTCCTCAAAAGAAGAGGCTATAAAAATATCCAGTTCTTCAAGGGCGATGGCTTTGAGGGCTTGCCATCCTTTGCCCCTTATGACCGCATATTGATTACTGCTGCGGCACCAGAAATACCTGCTACATTACTGAATCAACTTATGGTGGGTGGCATTATGGTAATACCGCTCGGTGAAGGCGAAGTTCAAAAGATGCAACGCATCACAAAAGTTTCAGACGATGACCTTCAGACTGAAATCTTGGAAGATTTTAGTTTTGTACCTATGCTCAAAGGACTAGGATAACAACGACAGCTCTATAGATTTGGCAATATTTGCCAAACCCACCTCCAGTTCCTCAGGCGTAGGATAGCCAAAGCCTATACGCATATAATGGTCGGAATATCCAAACCAATGCCCCGGACCTACTATGGTCTTAAAATCTTGATATAAGCTATGATACATCTTTTCCAAGTCAATTTTTACATCTCCGACTATATGCGGGAACGCCACAACACCTGCTTCTGGTGCTGACCATGCTATCAGATTGTTGCTAGACACCCATCTATTGAGAATGCGGAAATTTTCTGGCAAATACTGTAATGTCTTGTTTAATATCTCTTCTTTATGCACTAATACATGTAATGCTACCACCTCATCCAATACGGAGTTACATATCAATATCTGTTCTTTTGCTGCCAAAAATATGTTCATGAGCTCTAGATTCTTACTTATAATCCAGCCGGTACGAATTCCGGGTACGCCATAAGCTTTTGATAGTGAGCTTACCGATATGATATGATTACCAAATGTAGCCGCATAATTTGGTGCAGAACTACCATCCCATTGCAGATCCCTATACGTCTCATCTACTAACAAATAAATACCTTTGCTCTCGCAAAAAGCTCCTAAAGTGTGTATTACAGTACTATCAATTATTTTGCCTGTAGGATTGTGTGGCGTAGTTATGCTTATTAATTTCGTTGTCGGTTTTACGGTATGAATAATTTTTTCTACATCTAAAGTAAAATTATTTTCTAGTGAAAAGTCTATATATGAAGTATCGCAGCCTATCGCATACGGAGTCTCTAAATTTGTAGCATAATTGGGTTGCATTACTATCAGATGGGAGTTGACATCCAATAATGCGGTGTGTATGATAAAAAGTGCTGTAGCAGCACTAGGCGTCACCAATACATCAGGGGGAAGCAAGGCAGGCTGCCTCTCAATGACAGCCTGCCTAAGCGGTAGGCTTCCCCTATGCTCACCATAGCAAAGTACTAATTCATCAAATGATATTTGTAGATCCTTCCAAAATAAATCCCTCACTGAACTTTCCGCCAAATTATATTGTATATTGCCATATCCCAACTCCTCGGGAGATTCTATTTCTATGGGCATTCTTCTGTATCTCATACCTACGAATATACCCTTTAATAGCTATAATTAGAAATAATTTTCCATACCTATACATGAATTAAAATCATAATAATGCAGCTATTATATTGAAATGCTTACCTTTACATACTGTTATGCATAGCGAATATTTTGAGTTGCCCAATACCTATTTACAAGAAATTTCTGAAACAGTACTCAGCGACGCTGATGCTGCCGAGAAGTTCCGGATTAGATTCTTAGGTTCCAAAAATATCCTTAAAGACTTATTTGCAGCCATAAAAAATGTACCTAACGAGGAAAAAAAATCTTATGGACAATTAGTAAACCAGGTAAAACAAGCTGCAGAAGAAAAGTATGATGCTCACAAGTCCACGGCCACGCATACACAGAAAACAGAGGTGTCAGATCTTACCCTTCCCGGTGTAAATCTCCCCTTGGGCAGCAGACACCCCATCTCTATTATTAGAGAGGAAATCATAGAGATATTTGGGAAGATTGGCTTTCACGTAGTAGAAGACAGGGAGATAGAAGATGACTGGCACAACTTTACGGCTCTGAATATGCCTGAGGACCATCCCGCACGCGACATGCAAGACACCTTCTTCATACATGTAAATCCCGATATTGTGCTACGCACGCACACATCGTCAGTACAGGTACGCGTCATGGAAAACAACAAACCGCCCATACGCATCCTCTCTCCCGGCAGAGTATATCGCAACGAAACTATCTCGGCACGAGCACATTGCTTTTTCCACCAAGTAGAAGGATTGTATATAGATAAAGATGTTTCTTTTCCCGACTTACTACAGACCTTGAAGTATTTTGCTAAAGAAATGTTTGGCGAGGATACGCAGATTAAAGTACGGCCTTCCTATTTCCCATTCACAGAACCTTCTGCCGAAATAGATGTCACCTGCTTCCTCTGTCATGGAAAGGGCTGTAATGTCTGTAAATATACGGGATGGGTAGAAATATTGGGTTGCGGCATGGTAGATCCTGCCGTCCTACGCAACTGCAACATAGATCCTGAAGTATATACAGGCTTCGCTTTTGGCATGGGCGTGGAGCGCATTACTATGCTCAAATATCAAATTAAAGACTTACGCCTCTTTTCAGAAAACGATGTAAGATTCCTACAGCAATTTGGCTAGAAGCTGTCTTCGAGATTATACTCCTTGAGTTTGCGGTAAAGGGTCCTCTCAGAAATGCCTAGGTCCAAGGCAGCGTCCTTCCGCTTATTGCGATGCTTCTTCAATGCTTTGATAATCAGCTCCTTCTCCATCTCCATGATAGACAAATTATCTTCTACACTGCTCTCTTCATACGTGTTTTGTACATGGTCTATGATTACGGGCTGGGAGACGGCTACTTCATTATATGCGGGATGAATGGTAGAAGGCAACAAGGGTGCTTCCTTTTCCTCATTATACTCCAAGTCTGCGACAGGAAATTTTATGCCTGAGGCATCAAAGTTGCCTCCACTGGACATGGCAAAGACAAAGCGCTTCAAATCATTCAAGTCATGTTTTATGTCAAACATCATCTTGTACAATATCTCCCTGTCGGAATACGTAGTATCCTCAGGCTTAGGAACGGTCTGAAGCATCGTATTGGCAGCATTGGGATTGGGCAGAAATTTAATTAATTCCTGTGCCGTGACCACTTTCCCTGTAGCCAATACAGAAACTTGCTCTGCAATATTTTTTAGCTCCCTGATATTTCCCGGGAAATAATATTTGCTGATAAGTTCTTTAGCATCTTCTGCCAATTGGATAGGTGAAGTACGATATTTATCAGAAAAATCTATACAAAATTTTCTGAACAAAATAGGAATATCTTCTTTTCGCTCTCGTAGCGGTGGTACAAATATGGGTACTGTATTGAGTCTATAATATAAGTCCTCTCTAAATTTTCCTTCTTTCACGAGCTTGGGCAGGTTCACATTCGTGGCTGCCAATACTCTTACATCTGTTTTCTGTACTACCGAAGATCCTACTTTGATAAATTCTCCAGTCTCAAGTACACGCAATAGGCGTGCTTGTGTGCCTATGGGCATCTCTCCTATTTCATCCAAAAAAATAGTGCCGCCATTTACTGTCTCAAAATATCCCTTGCGCTTATCCTGAGCCCCTGTAAAAGCACCTTTCTCGTGACCAAAAAGTTCTGAATCTATAGTGCCTTCGGGTATAGCACCACAGTTCACGGCTATAAAACTTTCATGCTTCCTCGGGCTGAGCTGATGTATGATTTGTGAAAAAGCCTCCTTGCCTACACCACTCTCTCCCGTGACAAGTACAGAAAGATTGGTGGGTGCAACGCGTACAGCCACATCCAATGCGACATTCAACTGCAAGGAGTTGCCAATGATGCCAAATCTTTGTTTTAGTGATTGTAGTTCCATTGTGCTGGTACAAAGGTAATAACTTATAATACCATATTGTTTACCAATCATAAGCATAAGGCATTACTTTTGTAATAATTTTAACCTTTGAAAGCTGAATATTCTCAATATTGCGAATCCTATAAGGCTCCCATATTTGCACAGCCTTGGTGGCTTAGCACAGTATCTCCCGACAAGTGGGATGTGGTAATGGCTTCCTACAAAGGAGTAACAGCATATCTACCCTTTTGCTATCATCATAAATTAGTATTAAAGAAAATATACCAACCGCTGCTCACACCCTATCTGGGCCCTGTCTATCAATTGCCAGAAGGAATAAGTCATTACCAACAGCGACAATATGAGAATGAACTTTTTAGTGCCTTGTGTAGGCATCTGCCAAAATTCTTAGAATACAGACAAAAATTATTTCCTTCTATAGACAATCATTTGCCATTTTATTGGAATGGTTTTTCGCAAACCACATACTATACTTATATTTTGGATACAAAAAATTCGGAAGAGGAGATATGGAAAAACATAAAAAACAGCCTACAGCGACAGATAAAAAAAAGCTCAAAAATATGCACTGTCCAATCTGACATTGACAATCACATCGCAATATGGCAATTGGCAAAACAATCCCTACATCGGCAGCAAGCACCCCTCATCCCCGATGACAGTTACGTATTGAAGCTCATGGAAAATGCTTATAATCACAGGTCAGCGAAAAGTTTCGTCGCCTATCATCAGGATAAGGCTGTGGCATCGCTATTTTTGGTATATGACGACACCTATGTGTATTATCTTTTTGGTGGCTATGATGATGCGCACTCTGATACTGGTGCAAAGACTTTGCTGTTTTGGAACGCCATTCTCTTTGCCAAATCCCGAGGCTTACAGTTCAATTTTGAAGGTAGTATGCTTAAAGGCGTAGAGCAATATTTTCGTAGTTTTGGCGGCAAGATGACGCCTGTTCATTTTATCTGGAAGTAGAAAATATTTTCCTGAAAAGGTTTATGAAGTGTAAATAGGCATAATGTACTCTTGAAATATTCCACTTATACTTTCTCATTGCCTTAGGTTCTATAATCAGTTGGTGTGCAATATGATATTCCTCCAAAAGTTTATGCATGTAAGAATTTTTTAAAAAATGTGCCTTGTCTATACCCTGATTACGAAACTCCTCATTCACCCAATGTATAAAATACCAATTAGGGATATGAGGGAAGCCCTTGAGTAATTTGAGAATCACCAACCATGAATCTTCATTGGAGAGATTGTAAATTTTATCTTGGAGATTATACTTGTAAATTCCTTCCCGTAATATCCTCAAGGGAAGCATCCAGTCTTTGTTGTCGGCATGAACTTCTCCTGCAGCCTTTTCATAGCAAAATTTCATGACAAGACTGTGGGGAGGACACTTCATAAAATTACCTACCACACCTTCTTTGTCATGATACCTGAATAAGTATTCTCCCTCTATATCTATAGCTTTCAGACATGTAATATCCATATCTACCCATATACCGCCCTTGTCATACAGGAGCTTATATCTGAAAATATCCGAAAATCCGGCAAGGCTTCCTTTGCCATGTCCAAATTGGTTGGTATGCTTATACCTAAATATTTTATCTTCAGAAAGAATTTCGTTAGCATCATTTATATGAACTTGTTCAGGAACGCCAAGAACCGTATGATATACCCACAGATGAAAAGTATAACCATGCCTCAGAAATGAATGTATGCATAACTGTTCTATTGGGCTAAGGTGCTCACCAATCCAGAGTGCATGTACAATTTCTGACATTTTCTGTATAAAAATAGCCTATTTCTTCAAAGCAGCAGAAAAAACCTTTAAAGTTCTTTCCTTCGCAAATGCATGATTAATCATAGGAACAGGATACTGTAAACTATCAAACTCTGGTATCCACTTACGGATATATATACCTTTAGGATCAAATTTCTTAGCCTGAAGCTCTGGGTTGAAAACTCTAAAGTAGGGTGCAGCATCACATCCACTGCTGGCGGCCCACTGCCAGCCTCCATTATTAGATGACAATTCATAGTCAAGCAACATCTTAGCGAAGTACGACTCTCCCCATCGCCAGTCTATTAATAAGTCTTTTACCAAGAAACTTGCCACTATCATCCTTACCCTATTATGCATATATCCCGTAGTGTTCAGCTCTCTCATTCCTGCATCTACAATTGGAAATCCAGTACGCCCCTCACACCATAGGTGAAAAAACCTTTCATCATTTATCCACTGAATATTATCATAATCGCTTTTGAACGATTTATTGACGACATGTGGAAAATTAAATAATATCATCATATAAAAATCTCTCCAAATCAATTCATTAACAAAGTCAGAACCGCCATTCTCTATTGTATATTTCAACAAATATCGAATACTTATTGTGCCAAACCTAAGATGTATTCCTAACTTGCTCGTGCCTTCCGATGCTGGAAAATCCCTGAGTTCTCCATACTTTTTTATTGTATCTATAGTCAAAGTATGTGCAGGAAAATCTAGTTTTATTTCTTCAAATCCCATCTCTTGAAGAGATATTAATTGGCTAACATCTGGTGTCTTACAAAAATTTACAAATAACTTTTCTGTATCAAATATAATGATACCTGATTCATCTAAACATGCCAGCCATTTTTTGCTATATGGGGTAAATACAGTATAGGGTGTACCATCACTTTTTATAACTTCATTTTTTTCGAATATGCATTGGTCTTTAAAAGAATGAAATGAAATACTTTGTTCTTCTAAATAGCTCTTTATGGTATTATCTCTAGCTGTAGCATACGGTTCATAATCATGATTTGTATAAACACTCTTTACATCATAATTTTTCAAAACTTGCTGAAATACTGCCAAGGGTTCGTCATAAAAAACCAGCAAATCACTTCCCGTTGAAACGAGCTCTTCCTTTAATTTTCTTATGGCTTCGTGAATAAAAATTACCCTTTTGTCTAATTGCGGAGAAGCATTATCTTTAAGTTTATCTAAAATATTTCTATCAAAAATAAATATACTCAGAACTGGCATTCCAGACTTTAATGCTTGATAAAGCCCCTGATTGTCATATAATCTAAGATCTCTGCGAAACCAAAATAGAGTCACTGGTATATCAAGCATATATTTTTTAATAAAACTAATATGAAAAATCCTATTGCAGAATTAATTCAGAAAATTTCAAAATCGTCGTAAATCCTTTTGCTTTAAAATAAGTAGTTGTTTCTTCTGTAGAAGCTATAGAAGTAGCCATAATGAAATCGCCACCCCATGCGCCCAAAGATTTTATCACTCCATACTTATAATCTTCAAAGTATGTAGCCTGAACGGATGCCGTAGATAACAATTCTGCTAAAGTCAATTCATGTTGAGTCAGAACATAATTAAATTGCTCTAAATTTTCACAAGAGACAATAGTATCGGATATTGACGATACAGTATCTACTGCTACACATCTGCTGCCTATATCCAATGATTTATACATTGTAATCCCTTCTCTGCTATTCTGTTTTTTGCCTAAATAAATAAAGTATAGGTTATTTTTAAATATTGGATTAAAATGGGCTGCAATGATTCTATTACCATTTTCCATTTTCTGAAAAAATATAGGCTGCTGCGCTGTAGCAGATGCAATATCATAGCCAGAGCCGCCAAAGCTATCTGCTAGTAATTGATAAGCGTCAACTCCAGACCATTGAGAGAGCAAAGACACTAAAGTGCTGCTAGTGCCCAAACCCCATTCGGGATCGAATTCTAGCTTTGTCTCAAAAGCATATCCTCCGGCAAATAATCTTTCCTTTTTTTCTGTATCTGTAATATACGTACCGATTGATGAAAATATTTTATGTAGAAAAGAATCTTCCTGCTGGAGATTATCCAAGATAAGAGATTCGTAAAACCATATTTTTCCATTCGGCAGTAATGCCGTCCATGTATTAATGCAATTACATTCTTTTTCCTCCACCCTCAGACTTTGTCCTAATTGAGTAGGTAGCGCTAAAGCCTTTGCACCATCTAGAACGACGTATTCTCCTGTCAATAATATTTTTCCATGTGCATAGTAGTGTTCCAAGCTTATTCTTTAGGAATTTTGACTGTATATGTTTTCCGCTCCAAATTTTTCAGGGACACATCTCTTATCCAAGGATTGTATATTCTTAAAGCTCTATAAGTAACGTTGTGTTCTTGAGCATAAGTAACCCAGCTACTCACACTGCCACTCACGGTTTCAGTACTATAATCTAGAGGTATATATTTGTCGTCATCATGCACATAAAATCCATAGCTCTTTTGGTTTTCAAAAATTGTTTTCATAGCTAATATTCTAAAAACATATCTTGAAGTCTCACTATTGAGCAACAAATCGTAATAATTATTTTCGCCTTGCTTGGAGATGCTGTTTTTCACACCGGCTATACCCATGTTATAAGATGCAGCAGCTAAAGTCCAAGATCCTAATGTATTGTAGGCATCATTCAGGTATTTACATGCTGCGCGTGTAGCTTTTTCTACATTGTAACGCTCATCCACCTCATCATTGGTAGTAAGTCCATACATATTGGCTGTGGAGCGCATAATCTGCCAAAATCCTGAAGCCCCTGCTGGTGATACATCCTGCAAAAATTCGCTCTCCGCCATGCACAGATACTTCATATCGTCAGGCACACCATACTCTTTGAGAATTGGCTCTATTACGGGTAGCCACTTCGATGAGCGTTTTATCAATAAAATAGTATTAGAATGGCGATAGCAATTCACAACTAACTCCCTATCATAACGCTCTCTAACTTCAAAATCAGATAATGGTACGTTTTCACCACAAAATGCCAATTTCATAGGGAGTTCCGGCGCATAAAAGTTTTCTTTTAATGCAGGCGTAGCATTGTCACCAGCATTGGGTGTGCGAAAGTGAGTGTGAAAGAACTCCGAACTTACAGTAGCACTAGCTACAACTACTATAGCACATACAGCTATAAATATGTTTATATATTTTTTCATATTCATTTTTTCTTTTTGTAAACTGGCACCGTTGAGCACGGCTCTCCAAACATCAGTGATTGTACTACAGGAAGAAGTTTTTTTGAAATATCTATATACGCCTCTGGCAAAAGCTGATACTTACCACATCCCTTTATTACCACTTTAGCATCGCCAAAGATATCGGTATCTAATTGCGCAATACCCACCGCTACACGATGATTTATTACAGCCTCTCTATCCCCGAAATATATATCCTTTGCTACAGGCTGCAAATATTTTGCAGTGAGCATATAAGCCCAATGAGGTATAAGAGCCTCAGAACTACAATATATACCCACAAATTTACCACCATACATTGTCCAGTCAATTCCAGCGAGTTGACTGCGAAACTCCTTTTCTTTAAGTAACAATCCTTTAAATAAATAATCTTTTAAGTCAAAGACTAAAATATCATCATCCTTCGGAACAAATTGTTCTAAATCAATGACCTGAATTCCACTATCTGCAACTTTATTGACTAATTCCATGCTCAGATGCAAATAAAGCAAAAGCCATACATTTTTGCGTATGTTTCTTTACTATAGTTGTTAAAAAGTCAAAAAACACTTGAAATAAAAATAAAATACGCCATTATGTCATTTACAATACTCAAAATATGCCATTATGTCTTTTTAAGATGCTAGATTATGCCAAAATTTGTAAAAAATAAGGCTGGAATCTTTTTTGCAACACATCAATTATAAAAATTAAAATTATGAAACTAATAAAAAGAAACCACAGCATCCCCACATTCTTTGATGACTTTTTTGTAAGAGATTTCTTCGAAACACCTACTTACAGTAAGCACACAACACCGGCGGTAAACATCCATGAAAATGAAGACGACTTCGAGGTAGAAGTGGCCGCACCGGGACTAAAGAAAGAAAATTTCAGCGTAAAATTGGAAAAGAATTATTTGATAATCAGCGCAGAAAGCAAAGAAGAAAAAGAAGAGAAAAAAGGTAAAACTACCAGCAGAGAATTCAGCTACAAAAGCTTTAGACGAGCTTTCACCGTAGATAGCGAAAAAATAGACGCAGAAAACATTAAAGCCACTTACGAGAACGGAATCCTTCAGCTAGTATTACCTAAAAAAACAGCCGTAGAAGCTTCAAAAACAATAACCATCCAATAATTATTGGAGCTTTCTCGCTTTAAAGCCACTCCTTGCAGAGTGGCTTTTTTGTTTATAAAAACATAATTTATTCTAATGAGCAGTTTATTACATTTGTAGATATGCAAACAGAAGAACTAAAATCTATAGCATCGCAAGTACGACGTGACATCGTACGGATGGTACACCAATGCAAAAGTGGTCATCCGGGAGGCTCATTAGGCTGTGCAGATTTCCTTACTGCTCTTTATTTCGAGATGATGAAAGTAGATACCAACTTCTCTATGGATGGCATAGGGGAAGACTTGTTTTTTCTTTCCAATGGACACATTTCGCCTGTATTCTATAGTGTTCTGGCGCGTCGCGGCTATTTCGAAGCTAAAGAATTGGGAACATTCCGCCATATAAACTCAAGACTTCAGGGACACCCTACTACACACGAAGGATTGCCCGGCATACGCATAGCTAGCGGTTCATTGGGACAAGGCATTTCAGTAGCTATTGGTGCTGCTCTTGCAAAAAAACTAAATCATGATGACAAGACAGTGTTTTGTCTTACCGGGGATGGCGAATTACAAGAAGGACAGATATGGGAAGCCCTGATGTTTGCAGCCGCAAAAAAAGTGGACAATCTCATTGTCACCGTGGACTGGAATGACTGCCAAATAGATGGCAGCACACAGCAGGTATGCGACCTCGGCAACTTGGAAGCAAAATTCAAGGCATTTGGATGGGAAGTCTTACAGATGAATGGCAATGTGATGGAAGATGTAGTATTTACCCTCACGGAAGCCCAGCTAAAATCTAAAAAGGGTAAGCCAATTGCCATCCTAATGCGCACACAGATGGGCATGGGCGTAGATTATATGATGGGTACACACAAATGGCACGGCAACACTCCTAATGATGAACAGAAAGATAAAGCACTCGCCCAATTAGAAGAAACTTTGGGTGATTATTAGTGAAGTATTTTTTTAATCAAAGTAAAAAATCATACATAGTTTTAGTCAAAAAAGATATTTGTTACCACAAAATTCAAAACGCATCATGTCCTTACAAAATATAACATATACTGAAAAAAAAGACACCCGTAGCGGCTTTGGCATCGGCATCTACGAAGCAGGCATAGAAAATCCCAACGTAGTAGCGCTTTGTGCCGACCTTATAGGCTCCCTAAAGCTTGAAAAATTTATAGAGGCCTTTCCAGAACGCTTTGTACAAACAGGTATTGCCGAAGCTAACATGATAGGCATCGCTGCCGGATTGACTATAGGCGGCAAAATTCCTGTAGCTACGACTTTTGCCAATTTTGGCACTGGCAGGGTGTATGACCAAATCCGACAAAGTGTAGCCTATTCCGACAAGAATGTAAAAATATGCTGCTCTCATGCCGGTCTCACGTTAGGCGAAGATGGCGCAACACATCAAATATTAGAAGATATTGGACTAATGAAGATGCTACCCCACATGACTGTTGTAGTTCCTGCCGACTATAATCAAACGAGATTGGCTACCAAGGCGGTCATCGCACATCGTGGCCCTGCATATTTGCGCTTTGGACGTCCTGTTTGGCCTATTTTTACGCCGAATGAAGATTCAACTTTCCAGATAGGCAAAGCACA
Organism: Chitinophagales bacterium; assembly: GCA_044227665.1. Lineage (GTDB taxonomy): Bacteria > Bacteroidota > Bacteroidia > Chitinophagales > JADIYW01 > JBGAWK01. Next base: position 3,528 of record JBGAWK010000015.1, on the reverse strand, counting down.
ATATCTTTCTAAAGGTACAGATGTGACCATCATTGCCTGCGGACATTTGGTGTGGCATGCAGTATTGGCAGGACAAGAATTAGAGAAAAATGGTATATCTGTAGAATTGATAAACATGCACACCATAAAGCCTCTGGACGTAGAAGCTATTTTAACCTCTGTAGGTAAAACAGGGTGCGTGGTGACAGCTGAAGAACATCAGATGTATGGGGGACTAGGAGAAAGTGTAGCCAGCGTATTGTCACGCCTCCACGCTGCACCTATCGAAATGGTTGCCGTAAAAGATACTTTTGGAGAAAGTGGCACGCCAGACCAACTCTTGGAAAAATATGGACTCATGCCTAAAGATATTATTGCAGCAGCAGAAAGCGTTATGCAAAGAAAATCTTTATAACATACAATATCTACATCTCTGATTTTGGTGCAAAACCTTTATTCGATTTTGGCATGTGTTTGATTATTTTTACATTTTAATATTGAATATTTATGGTGGACGTACTTTTGGGCTTGCAGTGGGGCGATGAAGGCAAAGGAAAAATAGTTGACTTTTTAGCAGAAAAATATGATATCATAGCCAGATTTCAGGGTGGGCCAAATGCAGGACATACATTAGTAATTGATGGCAGGAAACACATCTTACACACTATACCTTCAGGCATATTTAGAGATAATTGTATCAACGTGATAGGGAACGGCGTAGTTATAGACCCTATCACCTTACTTAAAGAGATAAAAAATATTCAATCCTTAGGCATTGATGTTCTCACGCGACTTATCATAAGCTCACGTGCAAACCTTATCTTGCCCACACATAAATTATTAGATGCAGCATCTGAAGCACAGAAAGGAAGCAAGAAAATAGGCTCCACGCTCAAAGGCATAGGACCTACCTATATGGATAAAACCGGTCGTAATGGATTGCGTATGGGCGATTTACTGACACCGGATTTTATGGTAAAATATGAGCTCCTTAAAAGTAAACATCTTGCACTTTTACAAACCTACAATTTTGATTTCGACCTTGAAGACGCTGAAAACGAGTGGATGTCTGCAATAGAAGAAGTGAAGCAGATACCCCAGAAAGAACTGAGTTACTATATTCATAATGCGCTTAAAGAAGGCAAAAAAATTCTTGCAGAGGGGGCACAAGGTTCTATGTTGGACATAGATTTTGGCACTTATCCTTATGTGACATCTTCCAATACACTTACTGCCGCTGTATGTACGGGGTTAGGCGTATCCCCAAAATACATAGGCGAAGTCATCGGCATCACCAAAGCCTACTGCACGAGGGTCGGTGCCGGACCCTTCCCATCAGAGTTGTTGGATGAAAAAGGAGAAGCCCTAAGAAAAGCCGGCAATGAATTCGGGTCCACCACTGGCAGACCACGTCGCTGCGGATGGATAGACATTCCGGCATTAAAATATGCTTGTATGCTGAATGGCACCACACAATTGGTGGTTACAAAACTAGATGTATTGAATGCTTTTGAAGAATTTGGCGTATGCACACATTACAAAATTGGAGATAAAATCACGCAAGAACTGCCTTACGACATGAATACTACGGCTATAGAACAAGTAGTAGAATATCACCCTTCATGGGCAGATAACGATGGTGACACACTACCCGAAAATATGTCTAAGTATCTAACACACCTAGAAGCCCTGATAGGCATACCTATCACTATTGCCTCCATAGGTGCCGGCAGAGAGCAGCTCGTGGTGAGGTAGAAAGGAAAGACTAAGCTAATAGTATTTATCAGCCTTTAGCTTACTTTGGTGTCTGTTCCTCTTGCCGTTCTGACTAACGCAATAAAAGCCCTAAAGCCAAATAACTGTCAGAATTGAATGCCACTTTCAGGGTTGCCAAACGTTTTGGTAATGTACTGTGAAAAATGGTTGGTGTGAAAAAGGAAAATAGTTTATCGAAAACAAAGCCACCTCAAAACGCCTCTAATGAAGTCGTTGCTACACTGAAAAATCAGCTTTTTTACATCTGGGAGGGGTGCAACAGATGCCGCTGTTAGGCGTTCGTTCTTTTTTCGTCAGTTGTTGTTCGTGTCATTTTATGTTGTAGATTTGTAACCATTGTATAAGGTTAAGCTACTTGGTTATGAATGAATATTTAACACTCTCCGAAGCCTCTGAACTCATAGGCAAAAGCAAAGAAACGCTCAGACGTTGGGATAGAGAAGGCAAGTTGTCTGCTGTCCGTGAACCAATGAGTAACTACCGTGTCTATAAACGAGAACAAGTCGAAACGCTGTTTGCGGACTTTATCAACCACGATGCAGAAGATGTTGTAACAAACTATGTTGAGCCACACAATGAATACACCGTCTTGGAATTGTTTGCCGGTGCAGGTGGTTTGGCTGTTGGTATGGAAAAAGCAGGTTTGAAATGTGTCGCATTGAATGAAATTGATAAATGGGCTTGTCAAACCTTGCGGAAAAATCGTCCAAACTGGAAAGTCCTCGAGGGCGATATTAAAGCTTTCGATTTTACTGAATATCATAATCAAGTTGATGTTGTTACTGGTGGATTTCCTTGTCAAGCGTTTAGTTACGCAGGTAAAAAATTGGGTCTTGCCGATGCAAGAGGAACGTTATTTTATGAGTTTGCAAGAGTTGTCAAAGAAGTAAACCCTCCGATTTGTATTGGAGAAAATGTCCGTGGTTTGTTAAGTCATGAAAACGGAAAAACCTTACAAGGAATGATTTCCATTTTAGATGAAATCGGCTACAATGTTGTTCCTGTACAAGTGCTGAAAGCCATACATTACCGAGTGCCACAAAAAAGAGAACGTTTGATTTTAGTTGGAATCAGAAAAGATATTGACTTACAATATGAGTATCCAAAGCCGCACAAGAAAATATATAATTTAAAAGATGCCTTGAAAAAAGGTAAACTGTTTGATACAAACGTTCCAAAGTCAACTGGAGCTAAATATCCTCAAAGCAAAAAAGCTGTTTTAGATTTAGTTCCACAAAAAGGATATTGGCGTGATTTACCACTTAAAATTCAAAAGGAATTTATGGGCGGTAGTTTTCATTTAGGTGGCGGTAAAACGGGTATCGCAAGGCGTATTGGTTGGGATGAACCTTGTTTGACTTTAACTTGCAGTCCTGCTCAAAAACAAACAGAAAGATGTCATCCCGATGAAACTCGTCCGTTTACTGTTCGCGAATATGCACGAATACAAACCTTTCCTGATGATTGGAAATTTGAGGGTTCAATGGCTCAACAATACAAACAAATCGGGAACGCAGTCCCCGTTAATTTAGGAACAGAAGTTGGTTATTCAATTGTGAAGTTTTTGAACCAATACTATAACTTGTCAAAGCCGAGATAGTAACTGTAATTTTCAAAAGTAATTTGGTCTAAAATACTTCGTTTGCTTTTCTTGGTTTCTGTTTTTAATTCATCTATTGCAGAATTTTCTGCAATAACTTCGCTTTTTTCAGCCGATTTTAAATAATCTTTGATAGCAATTGGCAACATTTTGTAAAGTTGAAACATTGCATC
>JBGAWK010000014.1:0-46866 GCA_044227665.1 Chitinophagales bacterium | reverse complement strand
CTTTCTAGGCTTTGTGCAAACTGTAGCAGCAAAAGTTCTCCCCTTTCCTTGAACATGATGGCTCTTCCTCTAAACTGTACGTATATCTTCACTTTATTACCTTCCTCCAAAAACTTTACGGCATGTTTTTTCTTGAAATCTAAATCATGATCGTCGGTATTAGGAGAAAATCTAATCTCTTTCACCTCTGTCTTCTTAGCATTAGCTTTAATTTCTTTATCTTTCTTTTTCCTATCGTATAAGAATTTCTTGTAATCTACCACCTTACATACTGGAGGGTCTGCTTTTGGCGATATTTCTACAAGATCCAGCTCTAACTCTTCGGCAATTTTTAAGGCTCTAGCAATAGGCACAATGCCTTGTTCTATGTTTTCGCCCACAAGCCTTACTTGTGGTACATCTATTTCCTGATTTGTTCTGTGCTCATTGGCGGGCTTTTGAGGCGCCCTTAGAAATCTTTTCTTTGGTATCAATCGAATTTGTAATTTGTCCCAAAAATAAATAATAATTTCTGATATACTATAACCCTTTCGCTATCAATATTTAAAAATTTGCTAAATAAGCTAGTTTTCCACCTATATGTATATCTTATGGGCATATATATCTGTGATAGAAGGTAATTTTATTCCGTGTCCAAACAGCGGATTAATACTACTCCTACCTTTGAGTTTCCAGTATGGGGGCTAGTAACCAGTTCTTCCCCACACAAAGTGTGCTATCACCTCAATAAATGTTTACACATAGACTTAGCTTGGGAAAAAGAAATATTCTTGGACAATACCCTGTATGTAAACCTCTATAAATATATTAGCGACATAGATTTTTTCACCATAGAATTGGTACAAAATAAAAATGGAAACACCCTATTTATACCTGAACTGCGAAACATAGACTACTTCTTACTTATTAGAGGTGAATTGGAAATGATAGATGTAGATACATTTATTAAATATATTCAAACTATTGATGCTATACAAAACGTTATATCTTTGCCGGTAAAGAAAATTAAATCACGAAATAACTTTTTGATATATCAATAAAACTCATGTCTGAAAAAAGAAAAACCAAAATTATAGCCACCGTAGGTCCTGCCACTGATAAGATAGAAACGCTTACATCCTTAGTAGAAGCGGGCGTAAATGCCTTTAGGCTGAATTTTTCTCACGGCACACATGACTATCATAAGAAAGTAATCGAGCGCATCAACAAGGTAAATAAAAAACACCACAAGCATATTAGTATTATTGCCGACCTTCAAGGTCCCAAGCTAAGAGTGGGCGAGCTCTCTGAGCCCAAAATCACCTTAGAAACCGGCGAAAGTATAGAAGTAGTTACCTTTCCGGTCGTAGGTACATCAAAGCAGATTTCTGTAACCTATACGCCTCTCGCCAAAGACGTAAAAATTGGCGAAAATATACTCATTGATGATGGTAAAATACAACTTAAAGTCATACATACTGATAAAAAAGAATGTGTCACCTGCATGATAGTAAATGGTGGTATCCTATCTCCCAAAAAAGGATTTAACCTACCTGACACAATTACAACAGTGCCTAGTCTTACCGAAAAAGATCGAGAAGACTTAGCCTTCCTACTGCAATTTCCAGTAAATTGGGTAGCGCTGTCCTTTGTGCGCAGTGATAAAGAAATATACGAATTAAAGGAGCTCATACATCAGCATAATGCCCAGACACGTGTTATCGCAAAGATTGAAAAACCAGAAGCCATAGCTAATATTGATTTGATAATTAAGGCTGCCGATGCCGTAATGATTGCAAGAGGAGACTTAGGCATAGAAGTCCCTATGGAAGAGATGGCATTGGCACAAAAATCCATCATCAGGAAGTGTATTCAACAAGCTAAGCCTGTAATATTAGCCACACAGGTGATGGAATCCATGATAGAGATGCCTCTGCCTACTCGTGCCGAAATTACAGATGTAGCCAATGCAGTAATAGACGGTGCCGATGCTATCATGCTTTCAGGCGAAACTTCGGTAGGGAAATATCCAGTTAAAGTTATTGAAACTATCAATAAAATAGTATTGAGAACAGAAAGAGAATCCATCTATTTCTACAAGAAAGAAATGCCTGACAAGTGTTCTATATCTTTCACTTCTGATGTAATATGTAACCATGCTTGCCGCATAGCAGATGATGTAGAAGCCAAAGCAATCGTAGGCATGACCTATTCGGGCTATACTGGATTTATGCTTGCCAGCTACCGCCCCTCAGCAGACATATATGTATATACCCACAATAGGAATCTACTGAATACGCTGAGCATAGTGTGGGGCGTAGAGTGCCATTATTACGATAAATTTGTGGGCACAGATGAGACTATCCAAGACATCATCCAAAGACTCAAAAATCATAATAATGTCAATTTCGGAGACATCGTTATTCATACTGCAAGTATGCCCATAAAAGGTAAGGGAAGATCTAATATGGTAAAATTAAGTATCGTATCCTAAGTAATATAGGTTTTATAATTTACTAAAATATGGACTTGTTCTCCTCTGCCCATTACGACCCCAACATAGATGAAGCACAAACGCTTATCCAAAAGAATATAAACGACATATCCTACCAACAGGCAGAAGTATTAGCCTCTAATGCCAAACGCCTACTACGATACTTCGATCATCTATACTATGTAAAGGGAGAAAGTCCCTTATCGGATATAGACTATGATAAAATTTTTTCTATAGTAAAAAAAATTGAAAGCACTTATCCCAAACTTATCACTGCGGACTCCCCTACCCAGCGTATCTCGGAGAATCTGAATACAGAATTTGAGACTGTAGCACATGCTGCTCAGATGCTCTCCCTAGAAAACTCTTATAATGCCGAAGATTTACGCGAATTTGCCAGAAAGGTAAGAGACAATCTTCCAGCAAATACTGTCATACAATATACAGTAGAGCCTAAATTCGATGGCAGCAGTATTGCACTTCTATATGAAAACAATACGCTGACAAGGGCAGCTACACGTGGCAATGGTATAGCAGGAGATGATATTACAGCAAATGCCAAAGCTATAAAGTCCCTGCCGCTATACACAGATTTATTATCTAAAAATATAAAAAAAATAGAGGTTCGTGGTGAAGTAGTGATAGATAATATATCATTTGCACTATTAAATGAAGAGCGTGAGCGACAGAATGAAGTTTTGAGAAGCCAAGGCAAAAAAGAACTAGAGTTTTTCAAAAACTCTAGGAATACTGCTGCGGGAGCATTGCGAATGAAGTCTCCCAAAGATGTGGCAGACAAAAGACTGCAGGTCATCCTATACAATATAGGCTATGCCGACCTCCTGCCTGTAGAGACACACTATGAAGGATTAAAACTCCTTCAAGAGCTAGGCTTCAAAACGGGAATAGAAGATATAGGCATATATGAGAACATAGATAATGTAATAGAGCATTGCACACGTTGGGAGCAACTGCGGGATAGCTATCCTGTTGAAATTGATGGTATGGTAATAAAGGTAAACAGCCTACACCAGCAACAATTGATAGGCAGCACCTCTCACCACCCCAAATGGGCTATAGCCTATAAGTTCAAAGCCCGACAGGCACAATCGCCGCTAGAACGTGTAGATTTTCAAGTAGGCAGGACGGGGGTCATCACTCCTGTGGCGAAGATAAAACCCATAATTTTAGCAGGTGTGGAGATAAGCTCTATCTCACTCCACAATGAGGATTTTATTAAAGATAAAGATATCCATCATGGTGATACGCTACTCATTGAGCGTTCGGGAGATGTAATACCTTATGTGGTCAAAGCAATTCCCGAAAAGAGATTAGCAGATACTAGTCTCATAGCTTTTCCCCTCTATTGTCCCTCCTGTGGACACCATTTATATAAGGCAGAAGATGAAAGTGCCTGGCGATGTTTATCGCCATTATGTCCAGCACAAATTGAAGAAAGTATCATACATTTTGTATCCAAAGATGCTATGGATATTTCCGGTATGGGCGAAGAGATAGTACGTAAGTTTATTCGCAATAAAATTATCAGCACTATCAGAGATATTTACACTTTGGATTTTGAAAAAATCCGTCAATTAGAAGGGTGGAAAGACAAATCTATACAAAATCTAAAGGAGAGTATAGAAAAATCCAAATCTAGAACTGCATACAGGCTTCTAGTAGGATTGGGAATAAAGCATATAGGCGTCACTTCTGCAAAATCACTCGTAAAACATATTCATAAGTTATTGGATTTTGAACATTGGTCTCTCGAACAATACCAACAAATAGAAGACATCGGTCCTAAAGTGGCGCAAAGTCTTTATGATTTTTTCTCAGAAAAAGACAATATACAGTTATTATTGGACTTAGAGGCTTTAGGTATAAATATCACACAGGAAAAGATGGTACTGAAAAGCAATTCCTTGGGTGGAAAGACTTTTCTGTTTACCGGAACATTACAGCGTATTTCTCGCGATAATGCCAAGGCACTAGTAGAAGAAAATGGCGGCAAATACCTTTCGGGCATAAGTGCTAATTTAGACTATCTCGTTGCTGGAGAAAAAGCGGGAAGCAAACTGAGTAAAGCGCAAAAAACACCGTCTATCACAATCATAGACGAAGATACTTTCTTCCAAATGTTAGAAGCCTATTAAGGCTTAGGCTTAGCGGCTAATATAGAATTGGCATTACCTATCCAACTTGTAGGACCGCCTGCAACATATCCGGTGCTACCCAATTTTTCAAAACTTATCTGCTTTTCTTTCAATATTGAGTTTACAAACCAAACCGTAGGATAACCACGCACACCAAACATCTGTTGTAAGTTTTGATTTTGAGATGCTATTTCAGGGGCTAGAGGCTTCGTTCTAGGAAAGTCCAGTTCTACGGCTATCACATTCTTCTTTGCCCAATCCTTGAATTCATTGGTAAAGAATACTTCTCCCTGAAGTCTTTTACACCATCCACACCAGTCGCTACCCGTAAAAAACAACATCAGCGGTTTCTTTTGAGCTTGAGAAGCCTCAGTAGCCTTAGCCACATCTGTGTACCATACTAGTTCCTGAGCATCTGCCATAATAGTACTCAAAGTCAATAAAGCTGTAAAAATAATTTTTTTCATATTCATCATTGTGCAGAAAGATTTACAATTATAATGCCGAAAATAAGAAAAAACAAATATTTGCTTTCATTATTAGTATTATCTTGGCATTTCCTTATACAAAATTATTATGCTAAAGCGTTTTTTTTCTACGCAAATACTTTACAATCAATGTTTTTTGGATGAAAATGAATCTCATCATTGCAAAAACGTTTTGCGTAGCAAAAAGGAGGAGAAGATAGAGATTATTGATGGTCGGGGGCAACTTTTTGAAGGCTTTATTGATATTCTCGATAACAAAAGATGTGTAATACACACCCTAGAACTTGTCAGGCATGAAGAAAATCCACACCTACTCACCTTAGCATTATGCCCCCCAAAGCATCCTGCCAGACTGGAGTGGATTCTAGAAAAAGCTACTGAATTGGGGGTAAAAGATATCGTACTCATACAATCCGAACGCACAGAGCAATATTATCCAAAATTATCTCGCTACCAGCAACTAATAATTGCTGCCACGAAACAATCACAGCAACTTTGGATACCCCCAATCAGTACTGCTAAATATGAAGAATTTATAGAAAACGCTGCTCATACTACTAAATGTATAGCCCATTGCATCCCCGAAAAAAAAATAAAATTCTCTGCTGTCCTTTTGGCCAATACTTCTACTACGATACTCATAGGTCCGGAAGGTGATTTTTCTACTAATGAAGTGAGAATTGCTTTAGAAAATGGGTTCATGCCTGTAAGCTTAGGCACGCAACGCCTCCGCACCGAGACGGCAGCACTTCAAGCCTGCTCTTGGTACAATACAGTGGTTTGACTCCTAATATATGGGCAAAGTCTTATCTACCTCTTTGGCATACGCCACTATGCCGCCTTTGAGGTTTATAAGATTAGTATATCCTTCCTCTTCAAGCGCGCGTATAGCCTTGGCACTGCGCACGCCTCCCTTACAATGAATAACTACGGGCTTATCTTTGGCTATCTTATCCTTGTGTTCTAAGACCGTATTGAGAGGAATAAGCTCCGCCCCCAAGTTGACAAAATCATATTCATGCTTTTCTCTTACATCTATCAACTGGAAATCTTTTTTTTCATCAAAATATGCCTTTAGCTCATGTACTGTTATTTCTGCCACAGGATTTTCTTCCTTAGGAATACCACAGAACTGCTCATAATCAATAAGCGAGGTTTGCGTAGGATTCTCCCCATTTAGGGGGTTTGTTTTATCTTTTACAATTTTAAATATTCTGGTAGAAAAATTCAGGGCATCGAAGCTAAAAAGTCTTCCACTAAGTGGCTCCCCGATGCCTGTGAGTACTTTTATGACTTCATTGGCTTGTAAAGAGCCTATAATACCGGGAAGCACTCCCAACACCCCCCCTTCAGCACAACTAGGCACCAATCCTGGAGGAGGAGGCTCAGGGTAGAGATCCCTATAATTAGGACCATTTTCATAATTAAATACTGACACCTGTCCATCAAAGCGAAAAATGGAGGCATAAACATTGGGCTTATTCAATAAGACACAAGCATCATTGACAAGATATCTCGTAGGAAAATTGTCGGTACCGTCGGCTACGACATCATAATCCTTGATGATGTCTAAAGCATTAGCACTGCTCAACCTCGTATTGTGTACTACAAATCGTACATGTGGATTCAGTCCCTGAAGTCTGGATTTTGCAGCCTCTACTTTGGGCTGGCCTATATCATCAACAGAAAAAAGAACTTGCCTCTGGAGGTTGCTATCATCTACTGTATCAAAATCTAAGATGCCAATAGTTCCTACACCGGCTGCTGAAAGGTACAACAACAATGGGCTTCCTAGTCCTCCGGTACCTACAACCAGCACCTTCGAGGCTTTCAGTCGCTTTTGTCCTTCGATATTGAATTCGGGGATGATGATGTGACGGGAATACCTTGCCAATTCCTCATTAGACAATATGATTTGCTCCATATAATTTTTTTAATTTAATATCTAAACAATCCCTCCGGCAATGGCAGGCACTATGCTTACAAGCGTATCTACATCTATAGCTGTATCTTCACCTTGCAATGACCTAATGTCGTCTTCCCCTACAAAAATCTTGATAAAAGACCTGATCTTTCCCTGACTATCCAATAGATGCTTCTCTAAGTCGGGGTGCTGCCCTACTAATTCTGCTACGGCATCTGCTACGGTGAATGCGGTAGTCTCAAAGGTGGCTTCATTGTCCGTAAACTTTCGAAGAGGGGTGGGAATAATTAATTTTGCCATATTATAATAATTTTATTGTTTTAGAATTTGTTCTTCTTCAAAAATGCTTTTTTCTTCATTCAGTCTCCAAGAGCGAATATCTCTCACCTGATTCTCCTCGACAGAAAGAATGATGTATGAAAAATATGGGAGGGCTTGTGCCAAATCATGCTGAGAGGGGATGGCAGGATGTAGCGGATGCGTATGATATACGCCCAACAATCGAAGATTATGGAGGAGTGCATAGTTTTCTGCTTTCATATAATCCATGGGTGATATTTCAAATCTACGCCTGCGATCTCCTTCCTTGCTGTTTACGACAGGAATAGCTGTGGTAACATGACGGTAATCACCGTCCTCCGTACCATAGAAGAAGCCACAACATTCATCGGGAAAGGCCGATATAGCTTCATTATACATTACTTTTTTTGTTATTGCTTTCAGTCTCACGCTATACATATATTTATCTTATAGGTTTAGAGATTCCATAACTTCGGGGTAATTGCTGAGGTGGTCGGCAAAGGTGGTAACGACTACGCCTTTGTCTATCCTATCTGCAACAGCTATTGCTCCATATAGATTTGCTGCAGCAGAAGGGCTTAATAATAGCCCTTGGCTCTTGGCTGCAATTTTTATCATCTCATAGGCATCCAAGGTATCTATCTCCAAATATTCGTCCGCCATAGATGACTTAAAAATTTTAGGGACTCTTGCCGTTTCCAAATGCTTCCAACCCTCTAGTCCATGTAGGGCGTTGTCGGGCTGGAGAGCTATGCACTTAATTTTTCTGTCATAGTGCTTTAGTCTGGCCGTAGCACCCATAAATGTACCTGTGGTACCCAGTCCTGCAACAAAATGAGTGATTTCTCCTTGTGTTTGCTGCCATATCTCAGGAGCTGTAGTCTCAAAATGTGCCCTCCAATTATTGTCGTTGTCATATTGGTTGGTATAATAATATTTGTAGGGATGACTTTCCGCCAACTCCCTAGCCGTAGCTTGCGCCTCATCTGTGCCTCCAAATCTGGAAGTATAGATTATTTCTGCTCCAAGAATTTCTAAGGCTCGCTTTTTGGGTGTAGCTGCATTCTCTGGCACACATAATGTTACCGGTATGCCTAATTTAGCTCCAATAGCAGCATACGCCACAGCAGTATTGCCACTTGATGCATCTATAAGTCCTTTTTCTTTGTGTATGAGTCCTTTTTCTAATGCTGTTGACATTATATTAAAAGCCGCCCTTGCTTTTACACTATTGGAAAGCTGTTGCCATTCTATTTTGGCAAAGACTTTAACCTCGGGGTTTTTATGTAAATTAATAATCTCTACCAAGGGAGTATTACCTATCAACATTTTTATGGCGTTGAGTTTTTTCGCTGAAATTGTATTTTCTATGACCATAATATATGTTTAAAAAAAAAGCCCCACCCTATTCAGGTGAGGCTTTTTGTATTTTTTATTTGTTATTTATCTATTATACAAATCCAATGCCATCACCCTTGGTGTAGTACAACAACAACAACAAACTGTGGCTAAAAGATTTTTCACGATGCAATTATATTATTTTATTTATTAAAACACAACATTTTTACAATAATTTTTATTTTTCTACAAATACCCTCTGATTTTTTATAGTTCTATTGTCGAAAATTAATTTGAAGTCGTAATATGGCTCGTCATATACTGTAGGGTCGAAATGAAAATGTATCTTTTTCTTGCCTTTAGCTTCATTGCTATTTTTATAAATCTCTCTTACCAAGGTTCCATTAGGGGCGAACATGCCTATAATTATACTGCGAGACTGGGAGAGCTCCCACTCGTACATACCCTCAATTTCTACCTTCAGCGGTTCTTGGTAATAATAGTTATGAGTATAGGATTTGTTTGGCTGGGGAATGGGCTTTCCTGTTATTTCGGCCAACTCTTTGACTAATGCAGCACTACTCAAGGTATCAGCACCCCATACATTATCCAAGCTCTCATCTGCTATTAGTGTCCATAAGGCTTGCTGCCCCTCGGCATTTTGGAATTGCTGCTTAGCAATAAAGGTACAAAGACGCAATAGACTCTCATCGCTGCTTACTGCTGCTTGATACATTAGACCTGAGTTGCCGGCAGCATTATTTCTTTCTATACACATTCCTTTCAAGGATATAGACTTGGAAGACTTTGGTGGAACTGCCATCGCCAAGGGTGCTGTTGTTATTATTGTCTGATAAGAGCTGTCTTCAGGCAAAAAGAGCATACCCACAGGAATATCTACAACTATAGCTTGATTGCTAATGTTTTCTAATTGCAATACTATAGGCTCCAAATAATGTACAGATGATGTATTGCAGATAGCTTGATACTTGATTTTGGAACTGGGAATCTCTATGAGCGGAACAGCATACAGGTGTACATTCAAGAATATAGTCAAGAAAAGACTTATTTTTTTCGCCATAATATAAAATATATTACATTAAACGAATATTTTTATAATTTAGTATTTATATTATTATTTATTTAATGAAAAAATCTATCTTATCTGTTGTTGTAATTATTACTGCAATAAACTCTTATTCCCAAAGTCTGAATACTTGCAGCATCACTAATACCAATAAGCTACTGCTTATTGGCGATAGTTGGGCGCACTTCATGATGCTATATAGAGGATATTCCAAATCTTTTGAACAGCATGGCTTCCCTGATATTACAGAAGTAGGTAACAATACTGTCATCATGGGTGCGCAGGCAGAGACCTGGTCTGAGGGTCCCGGTCCTCGGCTTATAAAAAAGGCATTGAGAGAAAATAAAGATTTGACTATGGTGGCCATCACATTGGGCGGTAATGATGTGATGTGGGACTATGAAGCCCCTGAACCTTATGAGGTGTTGGCTCCTGAAGCTACAAGATTCATGCTGGAGCTGGATACGATTATAGATATTATACAATCAGAGCGTCCAGAATTGGACATCATGATTATAGGCTACGATTATCCTAATATGGTAGAGCCGCTTTTGGACAATCCTCTGAATCCTTACTGGGATACCTATATAGGCATGAACTATCCCACTCCGGAGCAGTTAAATTTAGGTTTGCAATATTTTGAAAAATTCAGGATGGAGTGGCCACGCATAAAGAACGACCCCAAAATTCACTTCATGTATGCCTGTGGGCTTATGCAATACACTTTTGGACAGGAGAAGCCTGTGCCTGTATTCCCATACGACCCCTACCCTGCTTTCAGCGTACCCTTCCCAAATGGAGACCCTCGTTACCCTACACCGCAAGTGGCTATGGGTCTCAATGGCTTTGACACCTATCACCTAGGGCCCGAAGGCTTCAAAATATTAGCAGACTACCACTTACATTCATACATGCTTGACAACCTCAGAGGCTTCCCTGATGCTGTATGCAATGCAATGCAAGAAGCTGAAAGTGGAAGTGTAAATGAAAATAGTTTTGTAAGAAAAGGACAAATTTCAGCAGGGCGAAATGGCGATAAAGACGAAGTAAAAGCTATCATTTCTATAGCTACAGAAGGTATTCCTAATAATGCTGAAATTACCTCAGCATCATTATTTATAACACGAAAGGGTCTAATTGGAGATAAAATTTTTGATGGATTGAATCCTACAAATGTTGTACTTGATCTTAAAACAGGAAATTTCGGTACTTCATCCACACTTGCCAAAGAGGACTTTTCTGCGCCTGCCGATGCTTATGATATTGCATGTATGGTAGGCAATGCTCCTCTGAAAAATTACACGCTAAGATTCGATATTATGCCTGACTATTTGAACAAAATCAATATAAATGGCACTACGCAATTCAGGCTTTCTATCTACCCTGAAGGTAATAAAACGGGTGAGATGTTTTTTTATAATACAGAATATCCACGTGATTCCACATATTTCATTCCACATCTTGATGTAAAATATACATTGAGTACGCCAGTAAAAAAGCAAACCATATCCAATTATTACATCTATCCCAACCCTGCAAAAGACGTAATATATCTGAGAAGCGAAGATAATTCAGTACAGGAGGGGGTTCTACAGATTGTAGATTGCAAGGGTAGTCAGCTTTTACAGCAAAATATAAATTTGGTACAGAATGTACTTTCTATTCCTGTTGGCCATCTACCGTCAGGAAATTATATTTTACAATACATCACTAAAGAAGGCATTCAATCTATGCCTTTCATAAAATAGTACTACTTAATAGCTACTGGCAATGTCACATCTATATCCGTTTCACCTTCGGCATTTGTAATATCGCCATCGGGTACCCCTATACCCAATTTTAGAAGTTCGTGGCGCAATACGATGCGAATAGTGCCGGAAGTTTCAGCATCTGAAGTTTTCGCCATATTAATTAGTCCTATAGGATTATCGTCTGCATCTTTGTCATTATATTCCAAGGAGCTAAATAATCCTGAGGGACCTTGTATAAAGAAGAACTGATGTTCTGTGCCTTCTGTCCGAATTTCAGCGGTAATATTTTGTGCCGGTGTGAAAGTTTCGTTCAATACGGATACGGTCATCGTATATGCCTTATTACGCTCTAATGTATCGGAAGTAATTACACTTCCGGAAGTATCTTCGGGGCTTAAATCTTTATAAGTAATGTTTTTGATGTCGCTACCATCAAAAGGCGTAAATGTGAGTATGAGTGTGGTAAGAACTTCATCTTCATTTATGGGCTTGGGGTCGTCTTTTTTACAAGAAAATAAGAAAAAGGATAATAGTAGTAGCAGACTGAAATTGTGTGTGCGTAGTTTCATGATTTTTTATTATGAAGTGAATATATTAAGGTTGTTACAATATTTATACCTGAAGCATCAGAAAAATATCTAAATCTATCCGTATAGTTTCTATATGTAGTATTAAGCAAGTTGTGAACTCCAAAAATCCATGACATATCATGAACATTTTTCCTCCAGGTCAAAGTTGCATCTAGATTTAATAAACCATATCCTTTAGGGGGAGGTATCACTTCAAAACTTGAAGTATATTTTCTTTTCTCGAAATAATAATCATACTCAAGATTGATATTTAGTTTATCTATATTTTTTCTAAAGTGCCATACAAACGCTAAGGCATTCGAAAGATGGGTCTGTGGCATATAGGGCAAAAAGGATTTTCTTTTAGCTATAAAACTTCTATTGCCAGAAAAATTGCTATGCCAATATAAGACATTTGAAAGCAGTGTGATTTTCTGCATGATATCTAATCCTAAAATTTGCACATTAGACTGATGATAATCGTAAGCAAAATATGCGCCTCTGATAGTCTGTACCGGCTCTGGGCGCGGTTGTAGGTAAATAAAATTATGAATATTAAAATAATAGGGCAATATTGATATTTGATAAAATTTACAGGGTTTCACTTGCAAAGTTTGCTGTAGAGAGAATACATTTTCGGGCAGTAGATTACTATTTCCATATTCTATGGCTGCTGCTCCATGATGCAATCCCTGACTATACAATTCTGCGACATTGGGTGGTCGTCTCCTAAATTGTATATCCTGAAAGATAGAAAATTTATTTTTCTCTACGCTATAGGTTAATGCTATAGAAGCTCCCAAATAATGATGTGATAGCGTGACATTATTATTATTTTTATCAAAAGTAAAAACATGATACCCTTCCGTTTGCCATCTGTATCCCACTTGTAATATTTGCTCTTTAGGCAAAGAGAATTCTGCAAATCCCCATTGCGCAAAACTTCTTCTCACATAGTTAGGCACTAAAGGTTTAATTCCTAAGTCTTCGCTATTATTATTGATGATATAAAGGAAGTCTGTACCTGTTTTTACTAAAAAAATATCTTTATGCAGTTGATATGAAAATTTTATTTCATTTGTAAATAACTGCATATCCAATGCAGGAATTTCGCTCCTGTTTCCTCTGCGGATATCATATTCTTTTCTGTTATCATTTTGGAAATTATAGGAAAGCAAGACTTGGTGATGGTGCTTCCAATGAAATTCATGCGATAAATATGCATTGTGATGTGCTGTGTGCTGTCTAGGGTTCTCTTGCTTATAATCATTAGTCCCTGAATATACAGGGATGTTATTAGCTATGGCACTATACAAATCTTCAATATTGCCGATATGGGCATTGCGAAGGATGGCAGTAGCATTGTTATAATAGGCATAATAGACGGTATTTTTTAAAAATTTATCTCCTATATTACGGTTATAAACGAAGTATGCAGATGCTGACGCTTTTTGTGTAGCCGTATTATATAAAGCATAATATGGGGCTTTACTATCTCTATTTTTATAGAAAGAGCCTTGCACCATGTACTTCAAAATATTGTCTTTCTTGAAGAGTTTATTTTGCTGCCACCGCTGTGAAGCCCCCCACAGCAGGCTATTACTCTCGGAAGAAATCTGTGATGTAGATTTCCAAGTATTCATATTCCCTAAGTCTATATCATGTATGGCTATAGTACCTCCATAAGCTGCTACCGAAGTCTGCACGGTATTTGCCCCAGAATATACTTCTATTGTTTGCGCATGAGTGATATCCAGTTCTGGGGAATGTTCCGCCCCCCAATCCTGACTACGAAGGGCTATATCATTGTAGGCGATCAGTATCCTGTCACCAAAAAGCGAATGAAGTATAGGCTTGTAAATATTGGGGCCGCTCTGTGTAATTGCAGCTCCGGGAATCTCTGCTATTACATTGCCCAAAGAGCCGCTACTGCTCTGTAATGCCTTTCCTTCTAAAGTTTTTATTCCATCTAATTGTCTTATATCATGGGCATGAACTACCAGTTCTTCTAGCATTTCATTGTGGTGTTCTATCTTTATCACCATATTGGTATCCCCTTGAATAAGTATTCGCATGAGCGTATCATTGCAGTTGATATGGCTTATGGACAATGTATTGACGCCTTCTTGTATATTGGGAATTACAAATGTACCCATGCTGTCGGTATAGTAAAACTCACTACTTTCATGCCAATAAATCACTGCATAATCCAGTGGTGAGTTGTCATGGATATCCTTAATAGTCCCTTTTAATGTAAATGAAAATACAGTATTATATGAAACTATATATAGCAAAAGTAAGAATACCCTGTTCTTCACAATACAAATATACACTACCAAATTACCAAATGCAACAATGTTGCAAAAAATAAGGGTAATATTTGATTAGCTGAAATTACGGAATGTATTAGGTTAATTTTACCATAATGCCCAGATGTTCAAATATCAGAGAAGGGATATCCATAAAAAAATAAAGCAATATCAGATTGGCTTAGTCTTCATGGAAACGGACACCACAGTTCAATATATCTTTCCTTGTTTTTGAGAAAATTGAAATAGTATTTTCTCTTTTTTGCTTCTTGAAACACTTAATTCTATTCCGTCTATCATAGTGGCTGAGATGTTGCTTTCCGTTTTAGTTAATTTTATAACATAATCCATATTTATGATATTGGAGTGATGAATTCGAATAAAATTAGGATGTTTACTAAGCATAAATTCAACATCTTTAAGCGTTTTAGAGATAGTGATTCTATGGTTGTCTGCTAAGTATATATCTGTATAATTGCTGTGTGCAATGCAATACAAAACTTGATTATAGAATAGCACATGCATGCCATCAGAATTTGTAACAATAAATCGTTCTGTAGCGGTTTCTTTTACCTGTTCATTTAAGATTTTATATTGTAGTAAGCGGTTGTTATCATTCACTTTTAGGTTTGCTTTTTTTAATGCATTAAATACATTTTCTTCTGTTATGGGTTTTAAAATATAAGCTAAAGCACTACATTCGATAGCTTTTAAAGCAAATTGATTATACGCTGTACAAAATACAATTTCGGGTTTATGATTATGTAATTTTCCCACTAAATCAAATCCGCTACCATCTGGCATATCTATATCTAAAAAGATAACATCAGGGATACAATCATGGATGAGCTTCAATCCAGTCTTTACATTATTGGCATAGCCAATAATCCTTACAGGTTCTGTGTACTGCGAAATAAAATGGTGTAGTATTTCCTGATTGTCGAGTTCGTCATCAATAATTCCTATGGTCATATTTATAAAATTGGAAGTCGAATAATTACTTTTGTTCCCATTGCATTTTTTTGTTCATCCAGTAGATCCACAATTGTCAAGGTTGCTTTTTCTGCCTTTTCTGCCTTGTTTATTAAGATTATCCTGTTTTGGATAATATGAATGGCCAGTGATTTTTTGGGAGTATATAATTTCTCCGATGCGGATTTTCTGCCTATGCCGTTATCGGTTATTTCGCAATGAATTACATCTTCGGATAAGGAGAAAACAATCCTAATTTTACCTTTATAGTCAATCCCTTTAAAACCATGCCAGATAGCATTTTCTAAAAATGGCTGTAACATCATGGTAGGTATCTCGATAAAATCGGCTGCAATGGCATGGTCAATGTTGATTTGGTATTCAAAACTGTTAGATGTTCGTATTTGCTCTAGTTTTAAGTATGTTTCCAGTAATTTAATTTCATTTTCTAGCGATATTTTAGCTTCCATGGAATTTTCTAGTACCGTTCTAATCAATGCTGAAAAATCGGTAAGCATTCGAGATGCTTTTTTTGTATTATTAGAAACCACGGCATTATGAATAGCGTTCATGGAATTAAAAATAAAATGCGGATTGAGCTGGGAGGTAAGTGCTTGCAGTTGAATTTGCGCACGCTCTTTTTCAAAAGATTGCACTAGTGCTTCTGTTTTTTGTTCTTCTATTAGTAGATTTTGCTGCTTTATTTCCTGTACACGTTCTTTTACTTTGTTTTCTAATAAAATATTTTGGTTAGAAATAAATTCTTCGTTTTGTTGTAATTCTACAATCAATTTATCTTTTAAGGCTTCCGATTCCAGAAAAGAATCTTTGATGCGAATAATCAACGCCACAGAGAAAAATATTAATTCTAACAATATACCCATGTATAGCGTATTCGTTTGTAGCAGTAGATCTTCGAGTAGAAAATCTGTTTTTTGGATGATGGATAACATATTGAAAAACATATATACCACACTACCCGATAATATGATTTTTTGGAAATAGCTCATTTTTTTCTGCCAGAAGGAATTAAATATGATAATCAGGCTAAAGAAAAATACAGGAAAACGATATAATCTGTATATAGCAATTTCAGGATACCATCCAGCTCGGAATACATAAGCTATTACTATAATGGCAACATATACCACACAGGTTATCTTTAAGAGTTCCGCAGCATAATAGGAGTATTTCTGTTTTTTGGTGATGCCAAATACTTCTTTGTAAAATTGAGTATAAAAATATATCATTAATCCTTTAGTGGCTTCATCAAAGCCGCTGTTGCCTACAAAATTGAACATCACCATATTGCGCGACATTTCGTATTGCACCATATATAGAACTTGCAAAAAAGTATATAACAGATAAAATGAATAGTATAGATATATCTTATCATGCAGATAGTAATTAGCCAACAAATAAAATATGAGCATGATTAGAATTACCCCTAATAGTACAAAATACTGGATATTGTAACCGATATTTCGTTTGTAATAAAATGAATCGAAGACAGGAAAATGATATTTTGTTTTAAATACATAAAAATCATTAGAATTGCGTTTGAAATAATAGTCTTTGAAAGAGATAGGCTGATAGGCCAAACAGGCGTGAAGTATTTGCTTGGGCAATAAGGTTATTGTTATAAATTGTTTATTGGATTGAATGGATTTAGATGGTTTATAAAGGACGACATTGCCATTTGTACTAACCACTTCGCCTACAAAATTATAACGGTCTTTATTAGAATATAGCTGTAAGGTAACTGTTGTATCTAATTCATTGACATAATCTACCAGTAACAAAATATGTTGGTTCAGGCGATAGGATGATTTATCATACGCTTTAAGGATATGGAATGTATCCTTATCTTTTATAGAAAAGTAAGAAAAAAAAGTATAGAAAGAGGAATCGAGTGTAGTGCTGAGCGTGGGTATTTGTTTTACCAGATACGTATTTATATGTACATTAAAAGCCTGAATTGTTAGGCTCCATGATATAAATATACCCCATAAGATTCCACGTTTCATGATTATCTTAAAGATATAGCTATTTCTATTTAAATTTTTTAAATATTATTAACGACCAGTTTGAATACTGGTTGCCATCTGTTTCTTTAAATCGTCTATTTCTTTTTTAAGTAGATTTATTTGTTCTACTTGGGATTTAAGATCATCATTTTCTGCTTTGAGTTCCTGTATGGCTTTCACCATAGGCATGATAAAATCTACATAGCGAAGGCTATAGACCTCATTGCTATCTTTTGGGATATCTATTCCTGGAAAATCAAAACCGCTTTCTTTGGCTGCTTTTTCTACATCTTGTGCAATAAAGCCGATGTAGCGTGTTTTTTCTGCATCAGAAAAATCTATTTGGTTATACAAAGAATCAGGTGTGTTCCAGATTTTATGCAGCTCTTTTGGTTTTACATTATAGGATACTGGTTTTAATTTCATAATAAAACCCAATCCTTTCACATTATTTTGAATATTGGTTTTATACCGTGCATCCGAGTAAGCCGTAATACCTGTTACCTGCGCACGTATTTGTGCAATAGCCGTATTGCCTAACAACACCTGATTGTCATTGGTACATTGTGCATTGGTAATATTAGCACCGAGCATGGTTACATTGGTACGTGCAACCGTAGGTGAAGAGTTGGTGCCTAAAAAAGTACATTGTGTAAAATCAATACCAGCAACACCTTTGCCGGCAGATAATCCTACTGCTGTATTTTGTGTGCCGTTCTCATTATAATACAAAGCTTCATTGCCAATAGCCGTATTTCTGATACCATCCGTATTGCTAAAAGCAGCATAATCACCAACAGCCGTATTTCTGTAGCCAGTATTATTATATAATGCCGCAGTGCCAACTGCTACATTTCGAAACCCGTTTACGTTTATCAATAAGGCTCTATCGCCAATAGCTACATTGTTATAACCTATCTCATTGTTTCTAAGTGCCCAATTGCCCAATGCTGTATTATACGCACCCATAGTATTGCCAAATAGTGCTTTGCTTCCTACGGCAGTATTAAAACCAGTACCACCATCCTGATTATACAAAGCACTGTCGCCTACAGCAACGAGATTGCTGCCTGTTGTATTTAAAAATAATGCTTGAGTACCGATAGCAGTATTATTATACCCCGATGTATTGAATTCTAATGCATTATATCCGATGGCTGTGTTAAAATCCCCCATTATATTATTAGAAAGACTAGCACCACCAAAAGCAGTATTGAAACTGCCAGAAATGTTTTGGGAAAGCGAAGATGCTCCAGAAGAAGTATTCCAATTGCCGCTTTTATTTGAATACAATGAAATATAACCATTAGCTGTGTTCGCAGTACCATTTAAATTTCCCTTGAGTGTATTTGCCCCTACTGCAGTATTGTAATATCCTGTTGTGTTACCGTACATAGCCTTTGTACCAATTGCTGTATTGTCTGTTGCCTGATAGCTCAAAGTGGCACCGATGCCATTATTAAATAAAGCACTATCACCTACAGCAACGAGATGGCTACCTGTTGTATTTCTATATAAAGCCAATTCCCCTATAGCAACATTGTCATTCCCAGAAATATTATTATAGAGAGCATATAGTCCTATTGCGGTATTTCTTGAACCTGTCTTATTTGAGTTACAGGCTAATACGCCTAATGCAGTATTTCCAAAACCTGTAGAGTTTTCATACAAGGCCCATACTCCAGAAGCTGTATTGTAATAGCCTGTTGTATTATGGTGCAAAGCATATACTCCAGTAGCAGTATTATGACTACCTGTTGTATTGCTATCCAAGGAATAATTTCCAATTGCAGTATTACGAGAACCAATAGTATTATTATACAAAGCACTTGTACCTGTAGCAGTATTATTATTACCTGTTGTATTATTATACAAAGCACCTACACCTGTAGCAGTATTATCAAAACCTGTAGTGTTATTATACAAGGCATATACTCCAGTAGCAGTATTATGATTACCTGTTGTATTACTTGTCATGGAAAAATATCCAGTAGCAGTGTTGTAATCTCCACTTGTATTTTCGGACAAAGTAGATATTCCGTAGGCAGTGTTGTAATCTCCAGTTGTATTATCGTGCAAGGAATAATACCCAGTAGCAGTGTTGTAATCTCCAATTGTATTTTCTTGCATAGCTCGCATTCCGACGGCAGTATTCATAGATCCAAATGTATTTTTTTGCAACGCATAAACACCAATTGCAGTATTACAACTTCCAAAAATATTGTTGTATATAGAGCTCTCTCCGACAGCTGTATTGTAATATCCTCCTGTATTTTCGTGCAAAGCTCTTGCACCGACAGCTGTATTGTAATATCCTCCTGTATTATTATACAAGGCAAATACTCCAGTAGCAGTATTTTGATAACCAGTAGTGTTTTTATTTAAAGCCCCTGTGCCTATGGCAATATTGTACCTGCCTGTAGTGTTGTTATATGCAGCACTATCACCCAAAAAAGTATTATAATTTCCTGTATTGTTTTTGCCTGCTACATAGCCCAAAAATAGGTTGTTATTTATATGGTCAATACGGCCGGCTTGTTGGTTGTTTACTTTTAGTGTTAATGGTACATTATCCGTAGTGCCAATAAAATGTGTACCATCTATCGTGCCGGCATTGCCAGTTAGCAACCAAGCGCCGCCTTTGGTATCAGCCGTAACTACGAGTTTTATCCATTGTGGTGCTGCCGTTGTACCTGCATTGTAATAATAGCCGATGCTGTCTGGCATTTGTGCAGTATTGCCATTGGTATTATATACCAATAACGAAGTTGCAGGATTGGAAATAGTAGCGGCATCTGTTTTACTTTGTAATGATACACGTGGTACAAGTAGGCCTTTATCGGTACTTTTTATATCTAATAGCGAAGAAGGATCTGGTGTGGAGCCGTCGGTATTGATACCTACATTCTGTGCTTGTAAAGCAGTAGCAAGTAGCAGAAAGAGCATACTGAATTTGAATTTCATTACACTGCATTGTATGCCCACTATAATGTTGTTTTGTAAAATTTTACTCATAGTCTATTTTTATTAAAATATATAGTCTTTAACTTTCTTGCTTTTTGTAATATATGTCAAGGGACGAGTTCAAAACTCCAGCTCAAGTTCACTTGATATTTTCCACCATAAGCACTTTTAACATTACTGAATATGGGTGAGGAGTCCTCATGGGTAATCGGAGGTTGCTGATTGCTTGAGAAATCAGTATAGATATACGGGAAGATTTCGTCATTATCTGTTATCAAATTTCCCCACCAATCTATAGACGGATGTATATGTGTTTGCGCAGCGGCTTTTAATCTTTGGTGAAATACAGGCAAAACTTCTCTAAATGCCTGCAAGCCATAATAATCGTTGTTGGGATTGCTGTTTTTAATTTCTTTACTCTTATTCACATATAATTTGCTAAACATATTATATGCCTCGTCTTTATTAAATGTTTCACCATCACGCTCAATAATCCAAACAGCTGCTCTTCCCATTACAACTTTAGTTTGTATATCTTGTGGATATAAGGGAATAGTAATTAAATCTAATGCTGGGTCAAAATTCTTAACACTACCAGTTTTGAAACTCCGTTCGGGAATTTCGGGGGTAACCATAAACAGGTTGTTAGATGTAACGATAATACCCCATAAGATGATTTCATCGCTATCTGCTTCTTGTTTTTCTATACACTTGATTTTGTGTAGTTTTAGTTTTAGCCTTCCTTCCATACACTGTAGTTTTATTATTACATTAAAAATAAAACTATTATATAGTTGATTTTTAACAAATGAGTAGTTGGTAGAAACAAATGAGTAGTTGGTAGAAACAAATGAGTAGTTGGTAATTATTGCTAATCATCAAAACGAAATAGAATACACTGTTGTCCGATAAGAGTGCACTAAAAAAGTAGCCCTTTTGGGGCTACTTCATTACTTTTCATTATTGTCCGATAAAAACAGTTAATGAATAAAAGTAAAAAAATAAAGAATAATTTATAGAGAGATACTTTATCTGCTTATACATTGAACCTAAAGTGCATAACATCGCCGTCGTGAACTATATACTCTTTACCTTCTATGCGTAACTTACCATGTTCACGACATGCTGCTTCAGTGCCATAGTGCACATAGTCGTTGTAAGCTGTAACTTCAGCTTTGATAAAGCCTTTCTCAAAGTCGGTATGAATTACGCCGGCGGCTTGAGGGGCTTTCCAACCCTTGTGTATCGTCCAAGCACGAACTTCTTGCACGCCTGCTGTGAAGTAAGTAATAAGATTGAGTAGATGATAGGTACTTCGTATCAATCTATTGAGTCCGGGTTCGTTCAAGCCATATTCTTCCAAGAACATAGGCTTGTCGTCATCTTCCATATCTGCAATCTGTGCTTCTATAGAATTATTGAGAATAATGACTTCTGCTTCTTCATCATTCTGTACAGCATCCTGTAGCAACTGCGAAAACTTATTCCCAGTATGAATAGAGGCTTCATCTACATTTGCCACATATAAGACGGGCTTTTCTGTAAGCAAAAACAAATCTGACACAGCATATTTATCTTCTTTACTTAAGTGTAACGAACGTATGGACTTACCCTGCATCAAGTGTTCCTGACATTGCTTGAGGATTTCGTATTCTTTTTTTGCCTTAGGATCGCCCCCGGTTGTAGCCATCTTATGTATGCGCTGTATTTTTTTTTCTATACTTTCAAGGTCTTTAAGCTGCAATTCTGTATCTATAATTTCTTTGTCGGCAACAGGATTAATAGGACCTTCTTCACGCAATATGTTATCATCTTCAAAGCAACGTATGACATGCACGATAGCATCTACTTCGCGGATATTTGCCAAAAATTTATTGCCTAGTCCTTCTCCTTTGCTAGCACCTCTTACCAGACCTGCAATATCTACAAACTCTATCTGTGTAGGCACTATGCGCTGGGGTTGAACCAACTCCGCAAGCTTATTCAGCCTAAAATCTGGAACATCTACCAATCCTATATTAGGCTCTATGGTACAGAATCTATAGTTGCTGGCTTGTGCTTTTGCACTATTGCTTACGGCATTAAATAGTGTAGATTTACCTACGTTTGGCAACCCTACTATGCCTGCTTGTAATGGCATACGTAAATATTTTTAGCTCCAAGAATCGTCAGAATGGTCGGCTCTACTATCTGTACTGTCGCCATCACCATCTTTATGAATATATGTATTATTGAAGTCGTAATCCGGTAGCAGCTCCGACTTTATATATTGGATAGTCTCCTCCAAGGTGCTTACGAAGCGAACCATATCTTCTTTATATAAAAATATCTTGTGCCTCTCGTACTGTTCCTCTCTATTCTTAATACTTTCCGTGATGGTAAGGTAGTAGTCATTACTCTTTGTAGCCCTTACATCAAAAAAATAGGTTCTGCGTTTGCCTGCTCTCAGCTTTTGGGCGTACACGCCATTGTTAGATTTCTCTTGCTCCACTATTCAAAAATTTTAATGCAATGATAATCAAAATAAATCCTTCTGATGAGGGCAAATGTAATTGTTAAGATATTATTCATAATTGGAGTGGCTACTCTCTGCATTCTGCAGGTGATACAAGGCAGCATATTTACCCTCCATATCTAATAACTCTCCGTGCGTTCCTTCTTCGCACAGTTTTCCTTCTTCTATCAATACTATCTTGTCAAATTGCTGTGCGATATATGTTTTATGTGTAATAAATACTACGGTTTTGTCACCAAATATTTCAAATAGGTTCTGCAATATTTTTGTCTCCGTATCGGCATCTACGGCAGAGAGGCAGTCATCCATGATGAGCAATTGCGGCTGGCGTATAAGTGCCCGAGCTATAGATATACGCTGTTTTTGTCCGCCTGAAAGCATCACTCCTCTTTCCCCTACTATGGTATCATAGCCTTTGGGCAACTGTAATACATCCTGATGCACTTGAGCTACTTTGGCATAATGCTGAATTTCTTCAAAGGTAGCATCTGCCTTTCCGAAGCGTATATTTTCTGTGATGGTATCAGAAAATAGGAATATATCTTGCGAGATATAGCCTATGCTTCCTCGCCATACTTCCAAAGATATTTGCTTGATATTGATTCCATTTATCAATATTTCACCTTGTGTGGTATCATAGTTGCGCAACAATAACTCAGCTATAGTAGATTTTCCGGCACCTGTTTTGCCAACGATAGCCACCTTCTGCCCTCTAGGTATAGATAAATTGAAGTCATGTACTGCTGTAATTCCCGTATCGGGATATTGGAGGGTGCTATGCTGGAACGTGATATTATTGCACTCTGTAATTTGCAGGGGCTTGTCAGGAGATAGAATATCGGGGGTATGGTTTAGAAATTCATTGATACGTGATTGCGAGGCTTCGGCTCTCTGTACTAGAGATATGGCCCATCCTAGGGAAGCTACGGGCCATGTAAGCATATTGATATAGTAAACAAATTCCGCAATATTTCCTGCTGTAAATCTTCCTCTTGCCATTTCATTGCCGCCAATAAATATGGCTAATACGGTACTTGCTCCTACCATAAGCAACATCAAAGGCTGGAAGTAGGATTCTACCCTATTGAGGGATATGGCTTTATCACGGTAATCATCGGCTTTCTGTTCAAATTCTCTTAGCACCTGCCCACTTCTGGCAAAGGCATGAATGATACGGATACCGGAATATACTTCTTGAGCCTTGGATGTCAATGCTGACAATGCGGCTTGGATTTGCTCGCTCTTTTTATTGATAACTTTACTTACATTATAGATAGAAAAGCTCAGTATTGGCAGTGGCAAGAGCACCCAGAAAGAGAGGTAGGCATTGATAGAAAACATGGTATAGATGACCATCGCAAACATGGCTACCAGATTGATAATATACATAATTGCAGGGCCCACATACATGCGTACCCTAGAGACATCCTCGGATATACGTGCCATGAGGTCTCCTGTATTGTTTCTCTTGTAGAATGAGGGGCTGAGTATCTGATAATGTTTGTAGAGGTCATTTTTCAAATCATATTCTACATAGCGGGACATCACAATAAGTGTCTGTCGCATAAAGAACATGAGTATTCCACGAATAAGTGTGGTGAGTAATATCATGATACCGATGAATAGGAAGAATGTATTTTGGAATGTATCAAAGAATGTAGTAATATCATAAGCTCTGATGATATTATACGTATTAATATTGTCAATTACAGTATCTATTGCCAGTCGAAATAGTTGGGGTGTATATAAGGCGAATACATTTGAAGTTATGACATAAAATATCCCTAAGAAAAGTAATTTCTTATACCTGCTTATATATTTATTTACCTCCTTGAGTGCCCACATAATAATAGTGCAAAGTAAAGCAAAATGAATTAATAATGGGTGTTATTGAAGCCATATAAAAGTTCTGCCCCGCTTGGCTTTGCCAAGCGGGGCAGAATATCAATACTTGCGAAAGAATTATTTGATTTTTAGTGTAGCAGAATTTACAAAGGTATCCTCTGCATTATACACGTCTATGGTATAGTCGCCACGTTTTTTGAGGGTGATGGAGAATTTAGACCAATCCCAGTCTTCTTCAATTTCATATTCGTAGGTATCTACTAGTTCAGAATTACTGTCATAGACATCTACATAGAACTTTGTAGTCTTAAATGCTTTATCATTACTTACATAAGTGACTACATCTATAGAGCTTGCACCTCTAGCCATAGTAAATTCTTCAGCAACACCGCTAGGGTCACCATTTTCTGATACGCTGGTACAAAATAATATTTCTGAATTTTCATAATAGTAAGTATCAACTTCCTCATTATCATTATCATTATCGCTGCTGCTACTACCTTTTTCACCACTCCAGTTTATTGTATTGATAACGCTTGCCAATATATCTCCGTCTTCGTTGGCGGCAGACATCTTATATTTACCCCCTTCTGTAAATTCCATATCGAACATTGCCCATTTCTTATTATCAGACACTTCCATTGTCTTTGTATCAAATATGTCGTAATCTTTAGTCTTCTCATTATATTTATCTACATACAGGAATACATCTTCACTTATCTTCTTTCCGTCGTTATAAAACACATAATACACATAAGGTGCTTTGGCACTGGCATCCCAAGAGGTATATACACCACTTGTTTCTCCAGTCTTATCATCGTAGCTCTCACAAGCTTCTATCTTTTTTTGAGCAATGGCAGATACTGATAGTAGTAAAAACATCAATATCGCTAAAAATCTATTTCTACGCATATATAAAAAATTTAATATTTAAAATTATGTCCTTTTTTCAAATATTGCAAATAAAATGCCAAAAAAATTATCGCACCTGTCCTGCACCTTTAATTACCCATTTTTCGGTGACGAGTTTCTCTAACGCAAAAGGACCTCTAGCATGGAGCTTCTGTGTAGAAATCCCTATCTCTGCACCTAATCCAAAAACGCCGCCATCTGTAAAGCGAGTAGAAGCATTGTGATATACCGCTGCGGCATCTACATTATTTAGGAATAGCAGTGCAATTCTGGCATCAGCTGTTACAATAGCTTCGGAGTGCTTGGAAGAATATCTGTAAATATGGCTGAGTGCTTCTTCGGTATTGCTTACACACTTTATGCTACACTTTTGGCTTAAATATTCCATACCATAGCTGCCTTCTGTAGCGATACTTAGATGGGGATATTGTGATGCTGAGAGTATCTTATAACTACATTCATCAGCAAATATTTCTACATTGAAAGCCATCAGCCCTTCCATAACCTTTGGCAGGAAACTTTCCGCCACTTCTTCATCTATGAGTATGGTATCCAGGGCATTGCATACACTAGGGCGTTGGGTTTTGGCATTCACGACAATATTTGCTGCCATATCTAAATCTGCTGTCTTTTCGACATAAGTATGGCATACGCCGGCACCAGTCTCTATCGTAGGGACTCTGGAGTGTGTCCTCACATAGTCTATCAGCTCTTGGGAGCCTCGTGGTATGATGATATCCACATATTTATCTGCCTCTAGCAGTGTCTTTATATGCTTTCTGTCTGTAGGCAGTAGGGTTACAATTTCTTTTGGGAGGTTATGTCTTTCCAATACTTCATGGATTAGAGAGACCAGATATATGTTGGA
Organism: Chitinophagales bacterium; assembly: GCA_044227665.1. Taxonomy (GTDB): domain Bacteria; phylum Bacteroidota; class Bacteroidia; order Chitinophagales; family JADIYW01; genus JBGAWK01. Next base: position 20,368 of record JBGAWK010000014.1, on the reverse strand, counting down.
ATAATTGGCGTCGCTGCCGCCTCGCAAGACTATAGCATTGCCGCCTCGGATACATAGTGCCGCCACATCTATCGTAACATTGGGCCTAGATTCATATATTACGCCTACTACACCTAGAGGCACAGTAATTTTTTGGATATGGATGCCATTTTCAGGAGTGTATTCATAGAGTATCTTATGAAGTGGATCTTCCAAGTTTGCTACTGCCATAGTGGCTTGGGTTATATCATTTATCCGTTGTGCATTGAGTAATAATCGGTCTTTTTTGGGATTCGTATCTTCCATACGAATTAAGTCCTTCTTGTTTTCTTCTATTATACTTTGTGTATATTCCGTGAGTATTTCCGCAATATCTATGAGCAATTTTTTTCTGCCATCATCGGATAAATTGCGGATATGTATAGCTGCTGCGTTAGCAGTCTCTAATAAAGTGATTATTGATTCCATACTAGGCTATATATTCCGGAAAATGTTTTTTTAACTGCCCTACTTTGGTACTAATACGCTTACGCAACTCCTCATTTATGGGTACAAGAGGAAGTCTCACATTATCATCGCACACTTCCAAATACTTGAGTACCGCCTTAATGCCTGCGGGGTTTCCTTGCTCAAAGATAAATGTTACCAGTTCGTCTAATTGATGGCATATTAATTTTGCATCGGGAAAATTATTACACAGGGCTTGGTGTACCATGGTGCTAAATAATCGGGGTACGCCATTGGCAATGACTGATATCACGCCATCATAGCCTATAGAAAGCTGGGGTACTATAAGGTCATCATTACCACTAATCAACAGGAAGTTATCGGGTTTTTCTCTTGCCAGCCAAAATATTTGCAGCCAATCATTGCTGGCTTCTTTTATGCCAATGATATTATCAAAAGTTCTGGCGAGCTGTAAGGTAGTATTTGCTCTTATATTGGAGGCTGTACGTCCTGGAACATTATACAATACTACGGGCAAATCTGTAGCTGTGGCCACTGCTTTATAATGTTGGAAAATACCTTCTTGAGTAGGCTTATTGTAATATGGACTTACTGATAAGATGGCGTCCACACCTTGCAGGTTATAGCTTTTGATATCCTGCACTATTGCTGCTGTATCATTACCTCCAAAGCCTGCCATTACAGGCAATCTTCCTGCATTGACGCTCACACATGCTCGTATGAGGCTATGTTTTTCTTCTTTGGTAAGTGTCACATTCTCTCCAGTAGTGCCTAGAACTACTAAGTAGTCCACACCGCCATCTATTACAAAATTTACTACGCTCTCAAAGCCATCAAAGTCTATAGAATTATCCTCATGAAAAGGTGTAACTAATGCCACTCCTACCCCCTTAAATCGCTGAATGTCCATTATCGCAGATATTTTTCCAGATTATTAATAACGTTTGAAATATCGTTGTTTTCTTTGGATATCAATATTAAATCATAGTTAGCAATATCCCCATCAGGACAACAAGTGACCTTATAAGTACTAGGATTCTTTACAGCAATATACTCTAAAGGTAGCTTGGGAGCAGTCTGAAAATTAATCAGCAAATCAAACTTTGTATTACTAAATCTTTCTATAATATCTGATCCAGCACGTCCCAACCAATTCACCTTTTTATTGGTAAAATAATCAAAGGGCAGCGTATCGCCAAATTCGCGCTTAGGAAGATATGCCAGCAACTCTACCTGCCTTCTTTCTGCACGCAATTTCTTGGCAAACTCCATAATTTGCTTATTATTATGAAAATTGATGGCATTGAATATGATACCTATAGTTTTTGCCTGATGTAATGCTACAGGAGAGATTTTTCGCCCTCTACTGTTCATCTTCCTGGAGAATAACCAAAAGAAAAAGTATTTTCTAAAATTAGAAAATAATGATGTACATAACTTTTGAAAACCAACTTACTTCATGATGTAAGTACCGAATTGATATTTTGTCATAATGGTAGTATTTATCAGAATTTTATCACCAATGGTATGTGATAAACCATTACAGAAATACCCTGAAATATCTTTGCCTGTAAATAATAAATCTCTATATTCTAAAATACCTTTGCTATTTAATATTGCGATGTCGGTATAAACATTCTCTCCTTTCAAGTTTGCAATAAAGCCTTTACTAACTTTGTCTCCACTCTTTTCTTCTTTAGATTTATTGTCATTAAATATTAAATATAATTTATCCTTATATTGTCCCAGCATATAGGAAGCATTAAGATAACTATGGGTGTAATAATCTTTTTCTAACTTAACATTATTGATGAGTTCGCCATCCTTAGAAAAGAAGGAAACAATTATTTCATAAGTATGATATATTATACTATTTTGACTAGAAGATGAAGAACTGGAAGCACTGCTCATTACTGACATTGTTGTACGTTCCGAAAGGAATGCAAATGTTCCATCTTCAAAGGTTACAAAGTCTTTAATTATAAAATCCTTTATGCCACCTCCTTTCTCAATTTTTTTATCACTTAATAATCCTGAGAGAAATCCATTTGTAAACGGAAATGTTTTGAAAGAAAACTTTGAAGTTTGAATATCAAATGTACCAAACACAACGCCATTATCACCATTAGCCAATTTTGTCTTGTCCTTATAGAATCCTCCTATTTTAATTGTCTTATTATCGTCATCTAAACATATACTTGAAGCCGAAAGTAAATTATTTCCGCCCAAAGTTATATCATATTCTTCCGAGCCTTCTTTAGTAAACTTAAATAATTTATACATGTAGTCCGGATAATAGGATGATTTTTGACTTTCTGTAATCTCCAAAGCTGCAGAAACATATACTTCTCCCTTATTATTTACCACAAAATCTTGAATATCAAGTATCTTGTCTTTGTATTTAAATTCATAAAATTTTTGATATGCTAATTTCATTTTTGCATCAAAAACATAGACACTTATTTTGTCAACTCTAGTTATTTTATTACTTAAGGTATGTATGTTAGCAACATAATTAGAATCAGGACTTAAAATAAATCCTCCTTTCATATCCTGACTAGACAAATCAATTGGGACAAGTTGAGTGCTAACATATATGTATTTATATTCATTTACAAAGGGTGTCTTTGTCACAAATTTTAAGGGTTGAAAAATTCCTTGTTTGAATTCAGCAGAATGCAATGAAAAATAATTATCTTTCTTGTCATATTTGGCAAATAATGCATAGGTACCCAATTTAGTATGGACGATTTCAGACATTGGGAGTTTTTCGCCGCCAAATTCAAATGGCACTTCGCTTGATTTAACAAGATTGTGATTATAGTCAAACTGAAGTAATTTATTTGATTTCATAGGACGCATAATCAAGTAATAAAATTTTTCGTCAGCCCCTACAAAATTGAGCTGAGAATATTGAGTACCTTCCTTTTGATATACAGGTCCCCAAGTTACTTTCTGCTGCGCAAAGGATTGTTTGCTCAATGTAATAAAAAGTATAACCAGTAAGAAATATAAGAGATTTTTCATAATTTTTTTTTAAAAAAATACAAAACTAATTGCAAATGCAAAATTAGAAGAAAAACCAAATTTCTACCAATAATTTACTATTTTCAACGAACTTTTTTATAACTAATCATTTTAGCCTAGCATTTTACTAAATGCTTTTTAACTCATTAGATTATCTGATTTTTTTGCCCATAATTTATTTCATATTGGTTTGTATTTACTAAGAGACTTCATTAAATTTTTCTCAGAGTTAGACCAACATCTAATTATGGTGGTGATTTGCAAGTTAAAAATACTACCTTAAAAACCGCAAAACTCTATTGCTTTGCATTAGGATCTTGGATAACAAATCATAGCAACAAAACAACACTAAAAATAAGCTTGCCTCTGGGTGGGGGAACTTAGTTAGAGGGCATTTTTGATGCAATTCATTAAAATGCACCACCTTTCTCTTTTTCTAATGCATACGAACAGAAATATTATACCTAAATAAAACAATCTCTTTATGTAAGGAAACAATACTACACTAACTTGTCATTAAAAAGAAATGGTAAAAAATCTACACGATGTAATTTCTTACTTTTTTATTATTAATGCCATATAAAAACCATCTTCATCTGCATTGAAACAATCTGTCCTAAAAGACTTTTGGAGCTTGAAATCTGGATGATTTTCTAAGAAATTAGCGACCTGTCTTTCGCCTTCATCTTTGAGGATACTACAAGTCACATATACTATTGCGCCAGAAGTATCTAGTAGTGTTGATGCTTTCTCTAACAATTCTATTTGTATTGCCATATTATGAGCAATAAAGGCTTCGTTTATCTTCCATTTGGCATCTGGTTGTCGCTTGAAGGTACCTGTTCCGCTGCAAGGAGCGTCTATAAGTATCACATCATATAATCGTATTCCGACATCTTCATAATGTATAAGCTCAACATTTTTTACTCCGGTCTTTTTCATTCTTTCTATCAGTCTCGTCAATCGGGAAGCGTCAACATCTGTTGCATAAATTTTGCCTTTATTTTGCATGACGGCACTCAGATGTAAAGTTTTTCCTCCTGCTCCTGCACACAAATCCAAGATGCTCCTTTTACCCTCTACCTCTGCAAAATGGGCTACTCTCTGTGATGCTAGGTCTTGGAATTCAAAAAAGCCGGCTGCATATAATTTTGAATGTATAAGGTTATTACTTGATGTTATCTCCAATGCTTCTTCCGAGTCTTCCACTTTTTTAATATCCTGATTTTCAGACAATGCTTTAAATAATTCTTCCTGAGATGTCCTGATTGTATTTGCTCTGATATACGTTTTTGCTTTCTGGTCTAGCAGGGAGAAGTCTCCTGCTTTCATTTCAGGATAGTCATAGGTAAATTTTTCTATAAGCCACTGTGGGAACATATAGTCATGGATGTCTGGCAAGGGTTGGGCTATATCAAAAGTGAAATTATGATTAGAAATAGCGTCGGAAAAACTTCGGTACAACTCAAAGCCTAAAATATTTTCTGTTGTAATATCTATTGAGTTCCTTTTAAGTACTTCTTCATTATATCTATAATTTCTAATTACAGAATATAGTATATGTGTAAAGATTTTTCTATCCCTGGACCCCCATTTTTTCTGTTGCTTTACGAAATATGGAACAAATTTATCGGCATATTCTCCTTGTTTCATTATTTTATCTAATGTGTGTACTAATGCGCGGCTTATATTGTCATGCAATTCTATTTTTTTTATCATGCTGTGAAGGTTATAATTAGTTTTTGGTGATCGGGAAAGGTTTCTATCAAATAAGCCCTTTCTGCTATTTCAAAGTCTTGGAAATCAAATCCAGGGGATAAGGTACATCCTATTAATGTAAAACTATCTTCCAATAATGGCGTGGCAGCAAACCAAGTTCCTGCTTTTATAAGGTACTGAAAACATGGTTCGGGGCAATCTTTCCCAAATATGGTATATTTATAAGTGCCGTCTCTATTCAATTCGTGAATAACCATAGGGCAACCATCGTAAAAATGCCAAATCTCATCTGTACTTAGGCGGTGGAAGCAGGATGTCTGTCCCGAAAGTAGTAGATAATAAATAGATGAATAGAGTTGCCTCGTAGTGTTCCTTATCTGAATGGTATGTTCTGAGCGATACATGGGTGCATAGTAGCCTCCTTCTGGATGCATACTCATCTTATATTGAGCTATGTACTGCTCGGCAATATTTGTCATTATACAAATATACAAGTATGAATTTTATGACTTATTTTTAAAGTATGATACTACAAAAACTATTTCACTTCTATGCCAAAAGCATGGGATGGTCATGGAAAAACGACTTTCCTGTCGAATCTAAAAGATGTGTACTCCTTGCGGCACCTCATACCAGCAACTGGGATCTTATCTATGGTATGGGCATGACTTACAATCAAGGCGTGCCTATTAGGTTCACCATAAAAGAAGAGTGGCTGATTTTTCCTTTTAAAAAGGCACTTGTAGAGATGGGTGCTTTGGGAATTAATCGCACACCTAAGAAAGCAGGGCAGGCTAGATCTAGCATGGTAGATGTAATGTATAATCTGTTCCTTGAAAATATGAATATAGCTATGACTATTACCCCTGAAGGTACTCGCAGCAGGAACAATAAATGGAAGACTGGGTTTTGGCATTCCTATCTGCTTTGGCTATTTGGATTATTCCAAGAAAGTAGTGGGTATCGGCGGCATAATATATCCTTCGGAAAGCCTAGCGCAAGACATGAATGTAATCTCTGAATTTTACAAAAATATCACACCTTTGAAGCCTGAAAAATTCTCTATAGATGAATCTTCTTAAAGCATAGGGTGCTTGACAATAAAATAAGGATTTAATAGATTCTCTTTGTTGTATAATAACGGTGTATCTTCCTCAAATACGTGAACTATTGCCCCTGCTTCCATGGCCACAATTTGTCCTGCTGCCGTATCCCACTCCATAGTGGGCCCTAATCTAGGATATACGTCTGCGCCGCCTTCAGCAATAATACAGAACTTCAAGGAGCTTCCTGTGGCTACAAATTCTACGGCAGAAAATCTTGCCCTCATTTTCTCCACATAGGCTTCCAATTCGGGCGTACCATGGGAACGACTGCCTACTATCTTTAATGTTCCCCCATCTGCAAGAGGGCTCATCTCTATACTATAAGTATTCCCTTCTTGTATCTTAAAAGCACCTTTACCCTTTTGAGCATAGTATGTTACATCTTTAGCAGGTACATGAACAATCCCGGCAATGGGGACACCCTTATGTATCAAGGCAATATTTACGGTAAATTCCCCATTTTTTTTGATAAACTCTTTTGTACCATCTAGTGGATCTACCATCCAGCAATATTCCCAATTTTTTCTTTCAATAAATGCTATAAGTTTATTTTCTTCAGAGATAATCGGTATATCCGGATAGCTGTCTTTTAGTGCTTCTATGATAACGGCATTACTTTTTTTGTCTGCTAAGGTCAATGGGGAGTTATCTCCTTTTATTTCTATATCAAAATCAGTTTTATAAATTTCCAATATCTGATGCCCTGCCTCAATGGCTATGGGTATTAATCTCTCAATATTTATATGCATAAAAAAATTTATAATTAGAAAGGTATATTTGTCTGTCCTACCGGTAAGTAATTTTTGTCTTTTTCACTTAGGATTATGTCGTGGGAAGGAATTCTCCAGTCAATATTAAGTATTTTATCGTTATACATAAGTCCGTTCTCATGAGGTTTGCTATAGTAATTATCACATTTATACATAAAATCTGCATATTCGCTTAGAACTACAAAGCCATGAGCAAAGCCTCTTGGTATAAGGAATTGCAACTTATTTTCGGCAGATAATTCTATAGAAAAATGTTGCAGGTAAGTGGGTGACCCTTTACGTAAGTCAACTGCCACATCCAAAACCTTGCCGCTAGTTACTCGAACTAATTTAGTTTGTGCATAAGGGGGCTCTTGATAATGAAGGCCTCGCAATATTCCATACTCAGATCTAGAATGATTGTCCTGAACGAAGTCATAAGTAAGACCGACTTTTTCAAATTCTTTCTTGTTATAACTTTCATAGAAAAATCCTCTATTATCATTAAAGATTCTGTTTTCAATTATGAGAAGTCCCAGAATGGGCGTATTAGTGATATTCATTTAGCTACTGAGATTCTTTATTGAATTCATTATTTGCTTGCTGGACAATGGCTCTAAATTCATGCCAATGATAAAAATACACATATAATATCGCTGTAATAACAATCAACATAACTAATAATATGATAGTATTAATCATTACAATATGCATAAGTGTTTCAGTAGTAGAAGTCAATGGATAATATGGTCTGGACAAGATCTGAAATAGTGGTGTGACATTATTCAGTGTTACTCTTGAATTCTCATAATTCTTCAACGTTTCTAGATAGAGGGTCTTATTGATTTCAGAGTTTTCTATTTTTCTATTTTGAGGCACTCTGGCTGTAAATAATTGCAGATTATTGGATCTGTCTTGAAAATCTGCTATATCGTAATCGGTAGAATATACTGCATTTGACAATGAATCCAGTCTGTTTTTTAAGAAAGTATAATTTCTATATGCCTTCTCCGTAGCTTTTTCAATATAGTAATTACTGAGACTTTGATAAAATAATTCAGATAATACCTTTGTTATTTCTTCATCGCTGGTATTTACGGTAATGTAGTATGATTTCCCATCCGTAAAACTTATCTTGGTGATGTTTTTTAACGCATTCTCTGCTAGCAAGTACTGTTTGTACTCTTGCCTTGTGAGATTGCTCAATCCACTATAATTTCTAAAATTTATACTGGATTTTGCTATTATTCTATAGTAATGATTAATAAAATAGTCATCTTTACTTCTGATGATACATTTTGAAAACAAAAGTTTGCTAAGCACCTTTTGAGAAAAAGCAATATCTTGAAGTTTAAAGATATCTATGGAACTAGCTACTAGGGTACTTAGATTTAGGTTAGCAATATCAGGAAAATTTTGTTGCATCCCCGAGGATGCGCCCTCATTATCTTCATAGAGTGTAAAAGTAATCTTAGATGTAAATTCTGATTCTCTATTGTGGTATGTGTAAAGGGTGTATAAAATAATTGATATAAAAATTATCAGATAAATAAATTTATATTCACTTACAATCTTCCCAATTTTTTTATAATAAAAATATACGTTATTGATAAATTCAGAAAACTGGCTATTGTCTTCGCTAGGTATTGTACTATCCCTTACATTATATTCATTGTCACCCATATATCAAAAGACTTTTTTGATGAGAATATAAAATGTAATAATACCTGTCAATGATGCTAAAGTTTCTTTTACAATATCATTTATTTTGGTACCAGAACCTTGTCTTCTTCCTTTCGACTTTCTAGGTTTGTATTCATCTCTAGGCACTACGATAGTAGCTCCGGCCTCTACCTTAGGAAATTTTCTTGCAATAAGGGCATATTTCAATCCCTGAATATGTCCATTAGGCTGTATCACATAAGTATCTTTCTTTTTCCCATACTTCCCAAATCCTGCTCCATATTTTTTGATGAAATATCTAGCAGAATGACCTGGTTCATAGTTGCAGCTTATTGTTTTATCCGGTGTAGCTACAATATATTCATTGACAGTCATAGAATCTGTAAGATGTACAGGTCTGAGCATACCCGTCTGTTCATAAGGGTAATCTATCTGACCTGTCAAGGTAACGATGTCCGTTACTTCAGGTATCGTCAATACATCTCCGGGTTTTAGGGTAATATTATACTTTGAGGTCTTTCTTCTTAGTGCTTTTTCTAAATCTATTACGACAATGCCTATGTCCTCTTGATTTCTGCGCAGGGATGCGCCTTTGGCATAAGAATCTCTGGTAAGACCGCCACTTCTGTTGATTATATCCGCTATTCTATCTCCTTTAGAGGTGAGCACATATTCTCCCGGATACATTACTTCCCCGTTTATCTGAACCATTTTTTGCATATCAAAATTCGGTATCGAACGTACATATACTATATCATTGGGTTTTAGCATATATGTGTTAGCTAGAGCGTCGGTAAGAAAGTCTTTGGATATATTCAGAATATCAATTTTTATTTTTGTACTGTCGGATTGCTTGGCAGCCTCTAAAAAATTTGCTACTCTTGCTATTTCTACTCTGTTGGATGCTGCTTCTAATTTAAATCCACCTGCCAATAATATAGCGTCTGCTAAAGATAAGTTTTCTGAAAATTTGAATTTTCCTGGCTTTTTGACTAATCCTTTGATCTGAATTTCGAATTCTTGTACAAAGATATCTCTAGAAAATATCTTCACTTCATCATTTCGCTGAATTTTAATATTATCTAGATTAGATAGATAGTTGGAGGTATCTGCATCTATGGATATAGTTTCTCTTGTGAGATCACTATTTGTTCTTTGGATAATAATCTTATTCGCGAAGACATTTTCTGAAAAACCGCCTGCAATATATATCAGATCCTTTAGTGTCAGCTCCTTCCATAATTCATAGATACCCGGATTCTGAACTGCTCCTTCAATCTTGACTTTACTATCAAAAAGGAAATCAAAATTGGACATAATAAAGACCTCATCTCTGGGCTGTAACTTTATTGTATCTAAGTTCTCATAATTGTTTGCGGTATCTAAAGTGATAGCAATATATTTGAAGGTATTATCCTTGGGATCTTTTCTAGAGATATAAGCCCTTTCTAAGTAAGCATATTGTTCGAGTCCTTCTGATAATATGATGAGATCTTTTAATGTCATATTATCTATCCAGTTAAAAGTATTTGGGTTTCGGATTGCTCCACTAATCTTAATAGCGTAAGCATCCATAAACATGTTTAAATTCAATACTTTAAGCTCATCCTTAGGTTTCAACAGTAAGTTCTCTCTGCTATTGTAATCTTGTATAATATCAGATAGTATTACCTTGAATGTAGATTTTGTATTATCTGTATTTACTCTTGTAAGATAGGCTTCGTTCAGATAAGCATTATCTCTTAGCCCTTGTGCTTTATCTATAAGATCAGATATTCTTTCGCCTTGTATAAATTGGAACTTCCCGGGCAGCCATACGGCTCCTTCTACCGTAACAAAATTATCAACTTCTGCAGAAATTCTACGTACTGAGATAATATCGCCATTTTGGAGTTTAAATGTGCCTTTAGATTTTTTTAATTCCTGATAATCCACATCCAAAATGTATGTTTTATTATCAACAGTTCTTCTTACTTGGATACTATTGGTCTGTGCCGTAGGAAGTAAGCCTCCGGCAAAGAAGATAAGATCTTCTAAAGTCTCACTTTCGAGCACTTCATATCTGAATGGTCTAACTACCTGTCCAACTATAGTTACTACCTTCTTTGCGACAGGAACATATATATAGTCATTATTTTGTACAAAGTAATCATCATTAATATCAGGTTTTGTAAGAAATTTGTATAAGTCAAAGGTTCTGACTACCTCTCCATTTCTTTTTATTTGGATATTTCTCAGAGAGTCATATTTTGTGGGTCCACCTGTATATGCCATTAAGTTAAATAGGGTATTTATTGCAGGTATAGTATATGTTCCTGGGAATTCTACTTCTCCTACTATATTTACGGCTATGACTCTGGAATAGTTGAGAGCAATATCAAATTGAGAGTTCTCTATCATATATGCTCTTGAATATCTTGCTTTTATTACTTCTCTGGCATTAGCAAGGGTAAGTCCTTTAAGATATATTCTTCCTACATATTTCGGCTGGATATAGCCATCTTTTTCTATGGTAAATACTTCATTATAGTCTGCATACCCCCATATTGCTACATTTATCTGATCGCCTACCCCTAGTACATAATCTTCAGAAGGACGTACATCTTGGGCACTATTATATAGATTTATCTTTTTATCCCTAAAATACCTAAATCCATAAATATCTACACTATCTAGATTATAAAGCTCTTGTTGTACTGCAATCTCGGTAATTTTTTCCGTCTGTTCTTGGATAGCATCTTTAGTTTCTATAATCTCTTTATTCTGGGTCTGATTTTTCAGTTCGTGTCCTTCCATCTCAGATTTATTAGATTCATACTGTATGGGCGTATAATTAATACTATTAATATCTACGGGCTTGAGAGTTGTATCATTTGACACTACATTTTGACTTCTTGGCTGGAGTGTATTTGGGTTAGTAGTATTTACATTTTTGTTATAAGGATTAAAATTTTGGGGTGAGGGAGTAGCAGTTTGGGGTGAAGCAGTAGTAGTTTGGGGTGAGGCAGTAGTACTGGAAGTAGAAGTGTTAGAAGATTTATCCACTTTAATTTGAGGCGTAGCATTTTCCGGAAGATTCTCTTGTGGGATATTAATAATCTGTTGATTCTGTGTTTGATTGCCCTGAGAAGTTGATGGATATGGATAAGGGTATGGATATGGCACTACTGGAGGTTGGGCATATATATTGAAATATCCTACCATAAAGAGTACCCATAATAATATAATCCTATGCATAATGTTCATTGTAATAATTTTGATACGTACCATTTGTAATATTCTCTATCCAATTTTTATTCTCTAAATACCATTGAACAGTGTTCTCCAAACCTTCTTCAAAGGTCACGCTAGGTTGCCATCCTAATTCCCTTTTAATTTTGGAAGCATCTATGGCGTATCTTTTATCATGTCCTGGTCTGTCTTTTATGAAGGTAATCAACTGCTCGGACTCACCCTCTATGCGTCCCAGTTTATTATCTAATATCTTACAAAGTAGCCTTACAAGATCTATGTTTTTCCATTCGTTGAAGCCCCCAATATTAAAAGTACTTCCAATTTTCCCTGAATGAAAAATCTTATCTATAGCTTTGGCATGATCTTCGACCCACAACCAATCTCTAGTATATCTCCCATCGCCGTATATTGGTATAGGTTTTCTATTTATTATATTATTAATACACAATGGGATTAATTTCTCTGGAAACTGATACGAACCATAATTATTGGAACAGTTAGAAATAATCACTGGTAAATTATAGGTATGATAATATGCCCTTACAAAATGGTCGGAGCTAGCTTTTGAAGCGGAATAAGGCGATCGAGGGTCATACGCAGTCTCCTCTGTAAAATATCCCTCATCCCCTAGACTCCCATATACCTCATCGGTAGAAATATGGTAGAAAATATGTTTTGTAGTACTATCGCCCCATAATTGTTTAGCGGCCTCTAATAAATAAATTGTGCCTAGAACATTTGTTCTTACAAATTGAAGAGGATCTACTATTGATCTATCCACATGAGATTCCGCAGCCAAGTGTATCACATCATCGGGTCTAAAAGACTGAAATATTTCTCTTACTGAATCAGGTTCAGTAATATCAATTTTTTCAAATTTAAAATTTGGGTAAATCTCTAGAGCTGCAATATTTTCATAGTTACCAGCATATGTAAGTGCGTCTATCACCAATATATTGTAATCAGGGTAGTTCTCTACAAACCTTCTTACGACATGAGTTCCTATAAACCCTGCCCCACCCGTAATGCATATCTTCCTTTCTGCGTCCATCTATAATGACCAGTAATTCAAGCCTTTGATTTTATTTTTAAAAATATTTTTTATATCCACTATTACTGCATCCTCATTACATATAGTCTTAAAATAGCTTTCATCAAGTTGCATATACTGTTTGTGAGGCACAGAAACAATCACACCATCATAGTTGTTTCCAATACTCTTATTCAGATGAACACCATATTCCTCTTCTACTTCCTCAGCATCGGCATACGGATCTACTATATCTATTTGTATATTATAGTTTTTCAATTCTTTATACAAATCAAACACTTTTGAATTACGGATATCACTTACATTTTCTTTAAATGTTGCGCCCATGATGAGTACTTTGCAAGTATTGATATTTTTATTCATAGACAGCAATTGCTGGATAAGCCTTTTGGCTATATATTCAGACATTCCGTCATTTATTCTTCGTCCCGACAGTATTATCTGTGGCTCATATCCCAACTGCATAGACTTATAGGTTAGATAATATGGATCTACACCTATACAGTGTCCTCCTACTAATCCGGGTTGAAACTTCAAAAAGTTCCATTTTGTACCTGCTGCTTCTATCACATCATACGTATTTATACCCATCTTACTAAAGATATGAGATAACTCATTCATCAGCGCAATATTAAGGTCTCTTTGAGTGTTTTCTATAACTTTTGCAGCTTCTGCTACCTTGATGCTGGATGCCTTATATACTCCTGGTTCAATAATAGCACCATAGATATCTGCAATAAGCTGTAATGATTCTTCATCACAACCCGATACAATTTTTACCACTTTAGTGAGTGTGTGTTGCGTATCTCCAGGATTTATTCTTTCTGGCGAATATCCTACTTTAAAATCCTCTACAGACTTTAGTCCTGAAATCTTTTCTATTATAGGCACACAATCATCTTCCGTACAACCAGGATATACCGTGGACTCATAAACCACGTAGTCTCCTTTGCTTATTACTTTTCCAATTGTCTCGCTAGCCCTTTCCAAAGGCGTGAGGTCAGGAACTTTATGTATATCTACAGGGGTGGGGACAGCAACAATATAGAAAGAAGCGGACTTTATTTCGTTCAAATCTGCCGTAAAATATATATCTGCCCCTTCAAAATCTTCAGCTTCCAATTCATTGCTAGGATCTATTTTATTTCTCATCATGTCAACTCTCTTTTGACTGATATCAAAACCTATAACTTTGAATTTTTTTGCCAACACCAATGCTATTGGCAATCCTACATAGCCTAAACCAACAACACATATTGATTTATTTTTTGAGTTATAATCCGATATATCTGAATGTGAGTCAAGCATTATCCTACGAGAAACTAAGTGACAAAAATACAAACTAAATTTTTTATAAGTCTTAAAAATTGTATAGTTTCATGCACTAATGCAGAAGATTATTAGTATAGTCTATAATTTAATAGTAAAATTATTTGATATTTTGCTTAATCTCACTTTTCAAAGAGCCTATGGCTGGGAGAATAGAATCAAGTTAAATATTCTATCAGAAGATAAAAAAATATTATGGATACATGGTGCTTCTTCAGGAGAAATTGAATTATGTATTCCTATTATAAATAGATTTTCAAATGATTATAATATCATTGTAAGTTTTTTTTCTATATCTGGTATAAATCACTTTAGAGAGGCCACTCTGTTTCAAAGCATATTTTTGCTACCCTTAGATACAAAACATAATGCAAGTAAGACTATCAAAGCCATAAATCCTGACTTAGTATTATGGATGAATAATGAACTTTGGCTTAATTTTTTGACAGGTATTAAACAAAATAATATCCCCATATTCCTTATTAATGCTACATTTTCGAAGAAAGGGAGTTATAATTTTCTTCTAAAAATATATCAAGATATGTGTTTAATGAATTTTACCGCTATACATTCTTCTATAGAAAATACTTTACTTGACACAATCGGCTTCAAATATCATCTTCAGCCACACCTTAAGATTGAAAGAAGCTTCCAAAACACAGTAGCATCCTTTCATAATGAAGTTATGGAAACACAGTATTCCAAAGGCAGAGTACTCATTTTAGGAAGTGTGTATAAAGCTGAAGTCGCTTTATTTTTATCACAGAAAAATTACAAACCCTGCATACCCTATCAGATATGGATATTTCCTCATAATCTTGACAGGGGAAATATTACTAAAATAAGGGAGATCTGTTTACAAAATACGGATGGACACTTTCCTGAAGTTCACATATTTGACAAGCCCCATTTGCTAAGATTTGCCTATCGCTATGCCGATATAATATATATTGGCGGCGGATTCGGCAAAGGTATCCATAATATATTCGAAGCATTAGTATATAATAAGCAAATTGTAACAGGCAATAACTACTGCTATCACCAAGATGCAGCACCTTGGCTAGTAGATAATAATATTATTGCAAAAAACACTTTAGAAGAAGCTGTAAATAGCTGCTATAGATTAGTTGAGTCTAATAATCTGCCAATAAAAAATAATTTTACAGGCATGAACGCCTCAAATTCTATTTATAATTGGATTTGCAGCTACATGAACTAATAGAAATAATAGATAAAAGTTAAATAACTCTTATTCTCTAAATATTACTATTAAAATTAAAAAAACAATGTACATTTGCAGCACAATTACATCGCGGGGTGGAGCAGTTGGCAGCTCGTCGGGCTCATAACCCGAAGGTCGTTGGTTCGAGTCCAACCCCCGCTACAAAGTAAGGGCAGTATTCGTACTGCCTTTTTGTTTTCTTTTTATTCTCTTGCCAAATTTAGTAATGCTTGCTCGGCCTCCTGAATATTCTCTATATGTAAATGTACCCCTGCGCCTAAGTTTGCCATTATATCCAAATCATTCTTTACTTTAGCTTGTTCCTTACCAAAGGACAAAATTGACAACTTTATTTTATTAGCTTTACCGTTTTCAATAATTTTATTCATTTTCCTTATTTGCTTCTCATCAGTTCCAAATAGACCGTCCGTAGCCAATACTACCTTATTATTTCCAGAGGGAATAAAATGATTTTCTGCCATATTATATGCTACATCCAGACCTTTACCACCATCTGTTTTCCCGCCAGTATGTATGTCATCCAAGGAGGCTAAAATTACATCTTCTTCCGAAGCATAAGTTGTGGGCAATACCACTTTTGCCACCGTAGAATATACTATTATTGCCACTTGATCGTCATCACGGTATTGACTGACAAGATATTTTATTGCAGACTTCACAATATCCAGTTTTCCTTCATCTGCCATAGAGCCTGAAACATCTATCAAGAATACAAAATTATTCTTAGGGGCTTTTTGAATTATCTCTTTTGCTGTATTGGGCATAATGGCATCTTGCTTTACTGCCACCTTATTATTAAGCACGAAAGTAGTATCTTCTTCTACAAGATCTATACGCTTTGACATGGCATGATTGTGCGTAAGTCCATCTTTCAGATACATAAATCCCGTAATGGTATTATATCCTTTTTTTGTCATCCTAACGGGATAATTTCCCACTACAATCTGTGTAGCTATCCTAAGCTGATAGTTTCCATTATTATCAGTATAGGCCGAATCATTAATAGCACCATCAAAAAGAGACACTTTTACCAATACACTATCCAAGGGAGTCTTTGTATCGTAATCAGCTACTTTACCTGATACCAACATTTTGTATTTAGAGTTATTTGCAGGATTGAATGTTGCTTGTCCATAACAGAACCCTAGATAATATAAGAAAAATAAGAGCGTAAAAAAAATATTCATAAATCAATTTTATACAATATTAAGTATTATAATAATTTAGCAGGATGAAAAATCATATTATTATTCAAATTACAAGGTTCATAGTCTGCATTTTATTGCTTTTACCCTTACATCATAGCCTAGGGCAAAATATATACCAGCTTTCATGGAAAAAGGATGCACCTATAGCGAGTACGACCATAGGTATAGGAACGGCAGCATTTTTCCTTCATAAACATAAGCCCATATTAACTGAAGAGGATATTAAATCTTTAGACATTGCAGATATAAACCATTTTGACCGTTCTGCGACGCACCAATGGAATACAAAAATTGCTGTCGCCAGTGATGTAGGATGGATAGGTGCAATGTCACTCCCTGCATTATTATTTATTGACAAAAAAGCTAGGAATGAATATGGTTCCCTGCTCACCATGTGGTCAGAAACATTTTTGGCAACGATGTCTATAACGGCATTAGTAAAAAATACTGTAAATAGGCCAAGGCCCTATGTATATAATCCTGATGTATCTCTTTCAGAAAAACTAAAGAAAGACGCTACTGCCTCTTTCTTTAGCGGTCATACTTCTATGACTTCCTCCTCTTGCTTCTTTACTGCAAAAGTTTATGCAGATATGCATCCTAATAGCAGATTTAAACCCTTGATGTGGACTGGTGCTGCACTATTGCCTGCTACCGTAGGATTATTCCGCTATAAATCTGGCAAGCATTATCTTACAGATATTCTTACTGGCTATGCTATAGGTACTTTAGTGGGAATATTAGTACCACAACTACACAAAATAAAAAATAAGCCCTGAAAATCAGGGCTTATCTATAAGTCTATAATTTAGAAAATTATTTTTTCTTCGCAAAAAGTCCATCTACAACATAAGATAGATAGATAGTTCTACCTATCCACGGCCCGCCGTAAGTAGAATTATAGTCAGGTCCCGCCAAGTTAGTACCCCCAAATTTTATTTGAGAATAGGCCTTAGGAATGGTATAGCTAATCATAGCATCGAGTGTGCCAAAAGCAGGCACTTCACCATTGGCAAAACTGCTATAGTTATAGAATTTATTCTGCCATCTGTAACTAATATCAAAGCCAATACCATGTTTTACGTCTTTACTTCCAACACCTACACTCCAAATATGATTGGGAGAATTGTATGCAAAGTCAGCAGGATCGGCATTGTCGGCAATTTTATAGTCCATATAAGAGTAATTAGCACGAACTAATATATTGTAATCAAACTTGTAGCTCAAGCCTATAGCTGTTCCCCATGAGCTGGCTTTGTCATCTAAGTTAGTATAAGCATACCACTGCTGGGCATTAGTAGCTTTTCCAGCAAGGAGACTGTCAACACCATATAAGGGATTGCCTTTATGATAGGAAGTATTTAGTCCTCTCACAAAAGTTTGCGCAAGAAAATCCTTATATATGTTATAGTAGAAGTTCCAATCCAAATATAACTTACCTACCACCGTCTTGTAGCCTATTTCCATAGCCTGCAATTGTTCGGGTTTTACATAATTCAAATAAGAAGTATCCAAAAGACTAACATCCAAGACTCCAGTAGTGGGATACTTATTAATCATCTCATTATAGGAAGCATCTGTAACTGCACCCCCTTCATACAATTTATAACGCTCTGCATTTTCCTGTGTACCTCCTAATAAGATACTTGTAGTGGGAAAATATATATATTGTGCTTGAGAATCTGGATTTCTAAAGCCTGTTTGGTATGAAGCCCTCAGATTGTGATTGCGTTTCTCGCCAAAAGTAGTTACTAAAGAACCTCTTGGTGAAAATTGACCTTTAAAGTTAGAGTTTTTATCATAACGTATAGAACCTGTAAGTTTTATCCTATCTTCCCAAAACTTGTAACTTGCCTGAAGATAAGCACCAAATTCATTAATTTTTATTCTGGTATTCGTACCCGTACCTTCAGGGTCTTCGTTGAATACTGTACCATCCGTAAAGAGACTATACAATCTATGATTTCCACCGACTAATACACTCACCTTGTTTTTTAATAATTTGGAGAGATCATATTTAGCTTCTGTATGGAACATACGAGAATTATCTATGAACCCAGCACCTCCTCTTTGAAAAAGACCCGTACGTACTTTCTCTACAGCTTCTTTCCACTCAGGACTGCCCACCTCTGGAAGACTTTCATTGGCAGCATCACGAGATATATTTGATACTAAGTCCGTAATTAATGAAGGTAATCTGTCAGGAGAAGTCCCCAAGAATTTTGAGGCAGCCATAAGATAGCCTACATAAGTTCCTGCATAAGAAAATGCCCAAGGTGTTCCTGTAAATCCTGCTGTGGGCGCAGTAGGCAACAAAGTTTCATTGGTATATGCTCCTAATGCAGTCTGATTATACGAATCACCGTCATTGGTTTGTGACATATAAGAACGAATAGTGAATTCTTTATTATTAATTTCCAATTTTTGGAATTGCTGTGTAAAATTTCTCAGGGCATAACGCTCACTACCTTGATACACACCATTACCACTACCAAACCTGTACATATAAGAAATTTCCCAATCTTTCCCGGGTCTATAATAAATTCCTGCATCTGCTTTAAGGCTTGTAGCCTTTTGATTATTCAATAAATCCTCCTCTTTAAAACCATCTCTCCTCAAATCTAAAGGTTTTAAGTACTTTGCATTATCAAGAATATATTGTGTAGCTGCTGCAATATCGCCTCCAAATGCAATATCTGCTAACGTAGGCGCAACCCTAGGTGCTAACAGACCTCCCAATTGAGCTAGGGGTAGCAATACTTGAGTCTCATCCCCGTATCTATTCAGTCCATCAAAATTTTGAGGATAATTCTCTCTATTAGGATAGTAAGTAATACCCGTATTTCTGTCTTTATCATAAATATTGGTGTACCAGTCTGTAGCACCTAAGTAAGAAGCATTTACTTTAAATCCGAATTTGTTTTTAAATGACTTGGCGTATCTAAATCCAAAGTTATATAAAGGATCTTTCTTGTCAAATTTATTGGTGATGGTAGCACCTATTTTAGCTTTTATGCTTAATCCTTCAGAATTAAAAGGACTTTTAGAGTTCATCAGAAGTATTCCATTAAAGGCATTAGGCCCATATAGTGCAGATGCTGCCCCCGGCACTAATTCTACATTCTGAATATCTAATTCATCTATACCTACGATATTACCTGTAGGAAAGTTGAGAAGTGGTGCTGCATTATCCATCCAGTCCATCAATTGTACAAATCGAGTATTGGAAATCCCCCCAAAACCTCTAGTGTTGATAGAGGTAATAGTCATACTTCCTGAAACTACTTGTACGCCTTTCAACTTCGTAAGTTCATCGTAATAATCCGCAGAAGCCGATTGCTTTATAGAAACCGGATCCAATTTCTCTACAGTAACAGGAGATTCCAAGATTTTTTCCTCCACCCTCGAAGCTGATATCACTACTTCATTAAGCATATTAGACTCTTCAGCCATACTAACACTTAAATCTGTAGAGTTTTGTGTTATGGAAAATGTTTGTGTAGTATAGCCTAGGTAGCTAATTTCTATTTCATAAGGTGGATTTCGATCTGTAGATAATTCAAAATTACCCT
>JBGAWK010000013.1:0-47116 GCA_044227665.1 Chitinophagales bacterium | reverse complement strand
AATGATTGGCATATCATAGGCAATAATAATATAGTGGATGGTACTCACTTTTTAGGAACTACCAATGGTGTGCCACTGAGTTTTAGGGTAAATAATACCATAGCGGGTCGTATAGAAGATGATAATTTTTCTTTAGGAAGAAGAGGTAATACTTCCATAGGCTTTAACTCGCTGTCCTTAAATACTGGAAACTATAATACAGCTTTTGGATATCAAACCTTATTAATTAATGCTACAGGTGGTTCTAATACTGCTTTAGGATATAATGCAATGCGAAATAATACCACAGGAGATAATAATATTGGAATTGGCAGCTACGCACTATTTAATAATAATGGTACAAATAATGTAGGAATAGGGTTTGGCGTGCTAGAAAATAATACTAGTGGTGTAAATAATACGGCACTAGGGTATAGATCAGGATATTCTGGCAATGGCTTTGGTAATATAATGCTAGGTTATGAAGCAGGTGGGCTAGAGCTTGGGAATAATAAGCTATATATTGAAAATACGAATGCTAATGCAGACAATGCCTTGATATATGGAGAGTTTGATAATAATATTCTAAGAACAAATAGTAGATTTCAGGTTAGTAATCCTGCTATAAATGGGTATGAGTTCCCTACAAGTGATGGTAATACAAGTGATGTATTAGTAACTGATGGCAATGGGCAAGTAAATTGGGTAAATAGCAGCACCTTTGGCGACCACGACTGGTATGAACAGGGTACAGGAACACCCCCTGACAATATAAATGACAACAAATACACTTATGGCAACATAATAATTGGGGGATTTTCCTCTATAAATCCAAATTCAAGTTTAGATGTTTATGGCACTAGCATTTCTAATAATCCTGCAATGAACATACGAAATACAGATGGTGGTTTAGGAATTCATATAGATATAGAAGGGAATACTAACACAACAGCAAATGTCAACAGTAATTCTTTGAGATCCTCAATAAATAATTCTGGTACTGGGGTAATTACTGGTCAAAGAATAGACATGCTAGGAATTGGAAGTAATGTTAGTGGTACAATAAATTATATAGGTGGCACTTTTACTAATACCAAAACAGGCACTTTTAATGGGTTTAGTGGTGGTGATGGGTCACGCGAATATGGTGTTTATAACTCATTTTCTTCCCCTTTTGACAATCAAAGATATGGGCTATATAATGACTTTAGTTCTGCTACTGGTGCTGGTTATTTAAGAGGTGTGAAAAACTATTATGGTAGTACAATTGGCAATGCTATAGGCATAGATAATGATTTTTTTGCTACATCAAGTAATCTAAAAATTGGAACAAGGAATTTTTTCAGAACATACAATAACGATATGCAAGTTTATGGTACTAAGAATGAAATTATAGCTGATGCTGATTCGCCAATTTCCACTTCCGATATATTTGGCACCCACACCACTTTTGACGGTCCTCATAAAACCAATACAGGTACTTATACTGTATTTAGTAATAATCAAAATAGTACAGGTATTGGTTTTCAATTTGGATCTAGAAATTTGTTTATATCAAATAATGCCAATATTAATCAGTATGGGTATGCTAATCTGTGGACTACAAGTGATAATAATGGTAATGGGGTTAGGGCAGGTTTTTATAATGAATTTAATGTTTCTTCAGGTACAGGAACGCAATATGGATTGTGGAATAGATTTTTTAATGTTAATACTGGAACAATCTATGGTGTGCGAAATGAAATAGAAAATAACTTTGGTACTAATCCACATTATGGAATATTTACAGAATTATTAGGTACAAATACAGGAGTCAAATATGGGGAATATATTCGTATTCCTACAACGGCTGGTGGCACACATTATGGATTGTATGTAGATGTACCCAATACTACTACTGGCTATGCGGCACATCTTACCGGTGAAGTGCAAATAAACGGCTATACTAGATTAGGAGAAGTTGCCAATGATGCACCACTTATCAAGCAAAAGAAGCTTATTTCAGTTTCTGGGGCCGATGATGCAGGCAATAGATTGGTATTTGTACCGCATGGACTTACGGATAGCAAGATTCTATCTGTAGATATATTGCTGGATTATGTAGGCGGAAGAATACCTCCAGCATATCTCGATGTGCCAGGGTATGAATACACATTCCAAGTACAAGCCGGAAGTATTTTATTACTGAATAAACCGGGAAATAGTGCTTTTATATACAGTAAAAACGTAACTATATTGATTACTTATGAGGAATAAAAAATATTAAAAAAGAAGACTCAAAATAGGTATAAGATTTATTGCATAGTAAAAAAGGCTGACTCAAAAAACGAGAGTAAGTCAACTTAAAACAGTACAAAAATGTCAATAATATAAAGCTCTAAGAGAGCAGAACCACAGAAACTTTTCTATACTGAATGCGACTGAAAGTGTCCATCAAATAGGAGGTGAAATGATTGGACAATTTGAATTTAAAAATGGAAAGCACCACCATACTAGTGAATGGAAATTGAACATAGATTTTTAAATATACAATGGAATAATATATTTATCGGACAACAAACTAATAACATTTTAAGATAATTGACGATTACATGAATGAGTAGATGGGATATAATTTTATAAAACGTGAATTACAAAAAACAACACTGAATAACTATCTTGCCGAACGCACAACAAAAAAAATTATGTGTCCGTAGGAAATTTCATCCAACTACGTTCATTAGATGCCGATTCATGGAAGTGGTTTAATAAATCTATTATTTAAGCCACTTATACATATACATAAATCCTATCACTACGTGATAATAGATAGCTTGTAGCCACCCATAATGTTTCCCGAATATCAAAAATCTCTCCCACTGAGATTTTTCGACATGCTCTTTTGAGCTATCTCCATATACAAAACTACTAATAACGACATCTACTTTCATGCTTTCAGATGCATTTTCCATACATGTCAACATCCAGTCTATATCTGAACTATATTGGTAACGCAAATCATATTTTGGGACAATAGGTCTTCTAGCTAAAAAACTTTGATGCGAAATAGAAGTACCATATCTGTATGCTTCAGGTATTGCCTTTGCAGGCAGGGCTCTTCGATAGAAATCAGAACGCAAAGCCATAGGCTGTCGCTGTCTGTCTATCACCTGACATTCCCCATAAATGATATCGGGATGCCTATCCCCTACTTGTAGAAATATATCGTACAATACCGTATGATTATAGAACTGGTCTCCTCCATTCATAAATAAGACATAATCTCCTGTGGCATTGTTCAGTCCCTTGTTCATGGCATCATAGATACCCTCATCAGGCTCTGATATTAAGATATCAATTTTTGAAGCATATTTATTCAAAATATCTTGGGTGCCGTCAGTAGAATTGCCGTCAACTACGATATACTCAATAGATGAATATTGTTGATATGCCACACTTTCTATGGTATATTCTATATCTTTTACCCTATTGAATACGACTGTAATTACACTTATCTTGGGCAATGACAACATAACATCTTTTTATACAAACCCATGTCCAACCATAGCATCATAGCAAGCCTTAGGTTCAATATTAAGCAAAAAATGACCGCCACCGATTTGTATATAGTGTTCATCAGGAGGCTCTACTACCCTATCTTGTATATCATGCAAGCGTAAAGGATTAGGTTTAGAAGAATGTACCTCTGGAAAGAAACACATTTCATTCATTTTTGCCAATTCTATATTGCTGAAGGTATCGAAGTTGTCTAATGTTTTTCTTAGTATCTTTTTTATCTCTTCATTTTTGTTCTTACTAAGCAAATAGTTTTTTACATAATCACTTTTTACAAATCCTGTAAGATTAAAGATAGAGGTGGCACGAGGTAATTTTGGCACGGCATGTCTTATTTTAGCAGGGTTACTGAAAGACCCTATCATACAAATTTCATTGCCTTGTATTTCACGTATATGATAAGCAAAATAGCCTCCCATGGAATGTCCTATAAGCTTATCATGTGGATGAATTTTATATACCTTAATAAGATTTTTTGCAAAAATCCTCGGAGAGATAAATGGAAAAGTAAACTTTTTCAATACAGGTCTATAGTCCACATCTACTAAGGCATCTTTAGTAAAAAATACTTTTAATTCATCGAAGGCGTATGCATCTTCTCCAAATCCCGGCAGAAATATTATTCGCGACATGATTAGCTCTTAAATTTTATATGTACAAGATTTGTAGTGCTGAATAAATCGTTGGCATTCATAAATCCGTTTAATAGTATGCCAAAAGAACGCTTGCGAGATATACCTTTAAAAAAGGGCTCGAATTTCAGCACTTGGATAGATGGAGACATATTATACAACTGTAAATGATGCCACAAGCCCCAACCCAAATTCGTATCTGGCATTCCAGCTTTTTTTATTTTTCTTCCTATAAAATACCTGGCTATATCATTAGTGCTGTCAAACAATACTTCAGCCCCCAGCAAGCACTTGGCTATCGTCCTAAACAATGGGCGGATATCTGCCTCTTTGAAGTAGGGCAATACCCCTGGAATAAAGATGAGCAAGCCCCCGGATATATCGCCGATATCATCTATCCATGTATAGTCGAACATGGACTTAGCAATTTCTGTAACGCGTGCATTATCAATAGGTAAGAGTTTTTTACGTAAAGCCATCGCATCAGGCAAGTCCAAATCATACCATCGCACCTTTCCATCATCACACCTGTAAAATGCGGTATCTAATCCTGCTCCAATATTGAGTATCTTACCATTTGGGTGTGAAAGCATAAATTTTTTAATAATCACATCCATTTTGTAGGCCCGTACTGCAAGCCCCAAAATACCTATATCCGTAATATGTTTTTTGGCAATATGCTTATCGAAATGCAATCGCTCCACAAGTTCTAGTGCCTTATTATCCCTGAGAATAGGGTCTTTCCAAGTAGATTCTTCAGCCCGTGCCAAGAGAGGCAAAAGGAGGGTCTCCTGTACCGTCCCCAGTTGCATGTCATTCTTTATATCTATCTTAGTCATACCTGTATGTAAAATTAATCTATTGCCCCATATTTTTTAAAAAATACTTCTTGCTATAGCTTTGCGCTACAAAAGCAATAATACAACCTACCAATATACCTCCCAAAATATCAAAGGGGTAATGCACGCCTACATATATTTGCGCGAAAGCTACCGAAAAAGCGACAATAAAACCCCAGTATCGCAGGCAAGATTCTTGCAGAAAAAAATAGAGTAAAAATGCAAGTGTAAAAAAATTAGAAGCATGTGCGGAAGGAAAGCTATATCCCGATCCACAATCTACAAGAGTAACTATATCATAGCTATGGCATGGTCGTGGACGTTGAAAAATAGGCTTTAGCAAATGTGCGCTCAGTTGATCGCTCAAGAAAAAAGTAAGGTATCCAAGTATAGGTATTCCGCAATAAAGGTATCCATCTATCTCCTATCTCCGTGTGAACATGGTGGTATATCCCAAAAAATATAGATACATCTACATTATGCATTAAGCTCGCTTTTGGGCTACCAAAATATAACGCCCTGAAATGTTCTCTACAAATGGCGTAAGGCTATAATCTCCATATTCTGCTATTATAGAGAGTCCGTAAGAGGCAGCTCTTTCCCTAAAATAATCCGCTTCCAAAACTTGTACCCGCTCCTGAAAGGTATGAACGATATCTTCGTCTTCTACTGTAATATCTTTTTTGATATAGTCACCCTCTACATACCTTTTTTGAGTAAATAATTTGCCTTCAATAATTTTTTCATCAAAAGGGATAAGTCGTGGTGTGGCAAAGTGGACATTGATATAGTCAAGGACGAACACCCCACTGGACTTTAGCGACGCCGCTACGGCACTCCATACCTTGTCATTATCGCTATGCTTGTCGAAGTAGCCAAAAGATGTAAATAGATTGAACACCGCCTCAAAATAGTTGATGGCTACTACCCTACGCATATCATGTACCGCAAAGTATACATTGGGAATATGCGAATACTGATTCTGTGCACTATGAATGCTATTTGCGGAAAGATCTACACCCATGACACTACCTGTATAGTCTGCAAGTACGGCGGCGTGCCTGCCCTTTCCACAAGCCAAATCCAGTACTTTGGCTTCCTTGCCTATGTGATGTCGCTGCAAGATATTTGCTATAAATATTTTGGCTTCCTCATCATCTCTATGTTTATACAAAAGGTGATAGTATTCTGTATCAAACCACGATTCAAACCATTTCTTTCTCATCTTCTACAGTTATAGGTAATGATTTCCATTTGCCGCTGCGAATATACAGCACAGATAACAAAACTATGATAATCCAATAGATGTATTCGCCAAGCCATGCAATCAAGAGTGAGGATTTTAGCATATACATAGTAATATATAGGTACAAGGAATAGGCAATCACACAGATTATCTCAAATATCAGCGAGAGATGTGTAGCCCCTACTGCTGCCACAGCTTGGAAATATACGCAAGAAACTCCGAATATCACTAACGCTATCAGTACGATATAAAAAATAGGAATAGCCTCATGAATCAAAGTTATATCAGAAGAAAACATGGAAAGTATTGCTCTAGGGAAAAGCCCCATGCACACACATATTAGGGTACATACCGTGCCGCTCACCAACATAAGCTTGCGCAAAACAGGAATAATCTCATCCTTTCTGTCCTGACCGAAGATATTGCTAATCATCGTATTGGCAGTAGTAGCAAAGCCCCAGCCCGGAACGAGAATAAATACATATATGCCTTTCATAATACCTGATATTGCCAATGCCCTTTCTCCATATTTTTCTATTGCCTGAAAGAAAAAAAACCACGACCCCAGCCCCATCAGATTTTGCCCTACCAATGGCAGAGATAGTAGCACCAGCCTCCGCAGTAGCTTGGGACGATACCGAATATGGGCAAAACTAAAGGCATATACCCTCCCATACTTTTTGGCAATAAAGTAGCCCAAAAATATTGCAAACCATACACCTTCTGCTATAGATGTAGCCAAGGCTGCTCCCTTGACTCCCATAGGCGCAAAACCTAAATGACCGAAAATCATACTCCAGTCCAATACCACATTAACTATAGCCATAATTACAGTACTCCATGTGATAATGCGTGTATCGCCCAAGCCTGTAAAGAAAGACTGAAACACCGATGCAAACATCACCATAGGCAGTCCTAGCATCCTGAATTTTAGAAACTCATCGGCATAAGGCTTTATTTTGACATTGACAATAAATGTATCTATAAGCAAACGCTGACCATAGTACAATATAATACCATTAGTCAGCAGTAAAAAAACAGAAAAAAGCAGCATCTGTCCCAATATCTTACCTATGAGTATATGATTATTCTGTCCCGACGCTCTTGCCAGCAATATCTGCCCCCCACGCGTAAAGCCCCAAAACATCATGCAAAACATATAGTACATCATCCCAGAAAGTGTTGCTCCACCCAGTTGAGCCTCCCCTAGCCTACTCACAAATGCTGTATCTATAAGCTGATTGATGCTCTGTGCAAATCCCCCAATGATGATAGGCATCGCAATGTTACGGATTTCCTTATATGTCCCCTCTAACTTCATGAAAGGTGCAAAGCTAAGCCTTTTCATTGGCAAATTAAGCTACAACCGTTAGTAACATTCCTGCCCCTTTATCATGGGGAGTCCAAGTCCTTATACGGATACATAAAATATATTGCCCTAATATTTAACGATACTATTTCTATTTCCGATACAAGCAATCCGCAAATGTTGCTCCAACCATATATCTAACTCAACTTATTTATATCAAAATCTCACCTTTATCTCGCTAAGAAATTCAATAATTTCCATCTTTTTCATGCCATCCAATTGTATAGACAACACATATAGGTAGCCATCGGAGCATTTGAACTTTAAATAATAAGTTTTATTGTAGATGAGAATTGATTTTAACTTACGCTATAGCGAGAGACATCCCTTAGGATATATAGTTCCTTCATACTTTACCACCCTATGCCCCGATTCTAAAATACCACTGTCTTATTCTTTTCACACATACTAAGTGAGTGGGGTTATTGTAGTTGCGAAGTTAGTATGTGTAGTACAAATTGCTACCTTCACAAACATAGGTGGATAATAAAATGAAAATATCTTTTTGGTTAGTTGATACCTTCTATTACAAATCCACATGCAGATAAGTCTTTCCAATAATCGGGATAGGATTTCTCTACTACTAAGGGCTCATTGATATTCAATGAATTTATTTTAATACACAATGGAGCTAAGCACATGGCCATTCTGTGATCCTCGTAGGTGTCAAAAGTAGGATTAGTGAGGTATGGAGCATTTTTGTCACTATACAAATGCCAAGTATCTTCTGATAAAAGTCGTAATCTGTAGCCTATCTTACTTAATTCAGTATCTAGGGCATGAACCCTATCGGTTTCTTTTATCAACAAGGTTTGAAGTCCATAGAAGTGTGCTTCGATATTGAGGGCAGCACAGGTTGCTATTACTGTCTGTGCGAGATCTGGACACCGCAAGAAGTCGAAGTTATAATTTTTTATTGGAACATACTCTTTAGCCTTAGTGATGCGTATATGATGTTTGTCATATTCCGTAACTATGCCAAAATCATTAAATATTGAAGCTATAACGGCATCGCCTTGTGTGCTATGTTGCTCTAATCCACGTAATATTATGTCTGAATCTTCAGCTAAGGCTGCCATACTATAGTAGTAGGAGGCAGCACTCCAGTCTGCTTCTACAAAGAAGTCTTTGCTCAAATATTGGCCACATTCTACGCTTATAGTATTTCCGTCTATACGTGCTGAAATACCAAAATATTGCATTAAAGACAGCGTCATTTCTATATAGGGCAGAGACACTATGTTACCCATAAGATGGAGGGTAAGTCCCTCGCTAAAGGTAGGTGCAATTAGTAAAAGTGCCGTAATATATTGACTGCTTACATGCGCAGGAATGGACAATATTCCACCACGAAGGTTCTTGCCTTTGATGAGTAATGGAGGGAAGTCTTCATTTTTTGCATAGGTAATATCTGCACCTAGCTGTAACAGGGCTTCTACCAGCACCTTTATAGGACGCTGATGCATACGTTCTGTACCACTCAGCAGCACAGTTCTGCCTTCTTGTACGGCATAGAATGCCGTAAGAAATCGGTATGTAGTGCCTCCAGCGCCAGCATAGATATCTGCTTTTCTGTTTTTCAGACATTCTTGTAAAAAAATTGTATCAGAGGCATTAGGCAAGTTTTCTATACGGAAATTTTGACTACATAAAGCTTGTATCAGCAGAACTCTATTGGCGATACTTTTAGAGCCATTCAGCCGTATATCTCCATATATTTTCTTAGAAGGATGCTGTATATTGACTTGGGAAGGCATAGAATTACATATTTTGCTCATAAAAAGTTACGGCGGCTAGCACATCTTCTTTTGTTATGGATATATCCCATATAGCTTCTCCTATATTTTTGATTAAGGTACAGCGTATGTCCTGACCTACATTTTTTTTATCCATATACATGTATGGCATCCAAGCCTCTATGTCAATATTTGTCATATAGGGTATATATAATTTTTTATATATAGTAATAATTTGATGTACTATCTCTATATCTAAGCCTACTTTTAAGGTACTGATATAGGCTTCCATTATCATACCCAAAAATATCGCTTCACCGTGCAAAAGTGGCAATCTATCCACGTCTAGGGAGTGCGATTCTATGGCATGACCTATAGTATGTCCGAAATTAAGAATCTTGCGCAAGGCCTTCTCATAAGGGTCTATCTCTACTACAGTCTTTTTTACCATAAGTGCCTGCGGTAATATCTTTGCTACTGCATCAATAGTATCATTATCTGTAGAAGTAATATTATCCCAAAGAACCTTGTCGTATATCAAAGCATGTTTATAAATCTCTGCCCAGCCGTTATGAAGCTGGCGAGGAGGCAATGTGTGTAAGAAATGGGTATTGATATACACCCATTTTGGATTAGCAAAGATGCCTATTAGATTTTTGCCGAAGGCTAAGTCCACCCCTAATTTTCCTCCTATGGACGAGTCCACTTGTGATAATAGTGTAGTGGGTATCATGGCGAAGTCTATGCCTCGTTTATAACAAGATGCTGCAAAGCCTCCCATATCACCGATGACACCGCCACCGAGATTAATCATAAGGGCATTGCGGTCGGCATGATGTGCTAAGAGTTGCTGCCAGATATACTGGCAGGTAGCGAGGTTTTTATGTTCTTCTCTGGAAGCAATGACGATAGGGATAAATGTGAGAGAGGATACGGCTTCATGAAGCAATGGTAGGCAATGCTCTTGGGTGTGCTCGTCAACGAGTACAAAATACTTGCTGTATGATTTTGCCAACAAAAATTCATTGAGGCTATCCCAAGTATTATCTATACTTATAGTATAGTCTTTGAGCTGTAAAGATGTACTCATATCAGGCTTCTGTTAATACTTTGACTGTCCACGCGTGTGGCTTGCCTATAAAATTTTCTTTGGCTTTGCCCCAAAATTCTTTGAAATCTTCGGACTGGCGATATTTTTCCAAGGCATCCTCATCTCGCCATATACTGAATGTGAATACTATATTCGAGTGATCAAGACCCTGCCACATCTCTAGATGCATACATCCATCCTGATTGCGAATTCTATGCTGTATGCTCTTGAAGTAAGCAGCAAAGGTTTCGACTTTATCGCCATCAAAATGCATCTTCACCAATCGCTTTATCATTTTTCAAAAATACAAATACTATCAAGTAAATAGATTATGATAGGGTTATAATTGTATCAGATGAATAATTACTATCGGGTAAAAATCATCATACCCTGTTCACCTCAACTGAAGTAATGGGTTTCAAAAAATCCGTAATTTGCTAGGATAGTTCGTATTCCAATAAATGCAGTTTGATGATAAGACATGGCTACTATATGCTAAGGATATTTTTTCGAGAAGTCCTAAAATCTAGCTTGACGGTATAAAAGTAATGCTTTGTACAATTTTTATTTTGCAAGTTCTATACTTAGCATGGGTATTTTCCATAACAGATCTACTGTCTCTATCCCAACCAGTCCATCAGTTTTTTCAATATGGGAAGATTGTTTTTATATGGAGGATACTTGATGGGCAAATCCGAAAGGGTAGATTTTTTCAAGATACTTTTTTTGTGTGTAAATACATCAAAAGAGGCCTTTCCGTGATAGGCACCTATGCCACTATCTCCTACTCCACCAAATGGCAGTCGCAATTGACCTACATGCATCACAGATTCATTGATACAGCCACCTCCAAAGGAGCATTTTAGCATGACTTCATCTTGAACGGCAGTATTGGAAGAATATACATAAAGTGCTAATGGCTTGCTGCCTGCATTGATATATTTTACGACATCATCTATATTGTCATACTCCATGATAGGCAACAACGGACCAAAAATCTCTTCTTGCATTACTCTCATATCTCTATTAACATTTTCTATGAAGGTAGGCTCTATATATTGATCATTTTTATCACACTTTCCTCCATGTATAATGTTGCCATCTTGCATTAGGGACACTATCCTATCATAATGTCTAGGAGAGATAATCCTGCCATAATCGGGGCTTTTCTGTATATCATCACCGTACATCTCTTTGAGATGTTTTTTCATCATATTTATAAGCTTATCTTTCACGCTTTTATGTACGAATAGGTAATCTGGGGCTACACATGTTTGCCCAGCATTGGTATATTTCCCCCAAAGAATTCTGCGCGATGTATGTTCTAGATGTATATCTTTATCTACAATACAGGGACTTTTACCTCCCAATTCCAATACAACAGGGGTAAGATTTTTGGCGGCAGCCATATATACCTGCCGTCCTATCTCGGTACCACCCGTAAAAAAGATATGATCAAATTTCTCTTCCAATAGTGCCTTACTCTCTGCTACACCTCCTAAGATGACTTTCATATATTCGGGAGCAAAATTTTCGGATATCATCTTATGTATAAGCTCAGCAGTATTAGATGCCAATTCCGATGGTTTAAGCACCATAGTATTCCCACCGCTAATGGCACCTATGAGTGGGGCTATGAGTAGCTGAAAGGGATAATTCCAAGGAGATATAATCAGTACCGTACCCAGTGAATCATGATATACATAGCTAGATGCCAATTGAT
This sequence comes from Chitinophagales bacterium, assembly GCA_044227665.1. Classification (GTDB taxonomy): domain Bacteria; phylum Bacteroidota; class Bacteroidia; order Chitinophagales; family JADIYW01; genus JBGAWK01. Next base: position 34,947 of record JBGAWK010000013.1, on the reverse strand, counting down.
GAAACAAGGGTGTAGGCATCCTCGTAGGCTTTGCCCAAGTTCGCAGATGCTTTAGCGTATCGTCAATTTCCATCAACACTATTCCTATCTCTGTAACATAAGCTTCAGTAGCAGATTTTCTCAAATCTTTGTAGAGGGCTGCCTTAATATCTTCCTCATGTTTTATTATTACTTCGCGAAGTTTTTTCAGCTGTTGTATTCTAAAATCTATTGAAAGTGTCTTTCCTGTAGCAAAAAAATTTCTTTGATTTTGTATTACGGCAGTTATATCTTCCGTAAGCGATGTTGCCATGCCCGAAATTGTTGAAGTGGTCATTGTAAATATTATATTATAATACAATATTATTAAAAAAGTTTAGAAAAACTCAATTTTAGCAACATAATTTTTTTTCGGACAATGTATAACTTTAGTTTTGGGAAGATGCTAGATGCCATCATGGGTTTCCTCTTTAAAACTACCTGAAATATTTGCGCTAATTACATATTTCATAATAATATCTGTGTTGGGAACATTAGTAATACAGATTTCCACGCCCCATTCTTTAAGTCATTTAAATAATTTCCATAAATGCTAACAAAATTATTTACGGATTTAAAGGTAAATAGTCCTAAAAAAACTCGCCTATCAGGTTGATCCGTGATACTATCTTTTTTAAAATTGACTATAACAATCTCATTATCAAACAGTTTATTGGTTTTTACCTCTTTTTTTACTAAAAAATTCAAAAACACCCTCTAAACTATTCTCAGCGCCCTTAGAAGATTTGAAAGGATATATCTTTTGTACTATAGTAGTATTAGATTTTTCATACTGAACATTTTCATGAGTATAAGATTTTACAGCATTATCAAATATATAGTGGGTATTGTAGGTGACATCTTGTAAAAACATAGCCATATCCAAGCCTTTCATGACGGCATTAGGGGATTGCTTGCTTTGTGGTAACTGAAATGACTTTTTAAAATTAGGGTCTTCGTGGCGAACGAGGGTATTCTCTTTCCATTCAAAATATTTGAATCCTGATGGCACAGGGGTGTTGTCAATAGTTGTGAACAACTGTGCTGCTGCCAGACCTTCATTCAATGCTTCCAAATTAGCATATTCAAAATCCATGCTTATGGCATAATTGACCGTATCAAAGGATGCTGAAACTTTACTTATACCTTTTATTTGTGCTAATGCTTGCTTTTTTGAAATTATTATTGCATCGTAAGAAGTAAAATCATTCTCATCTTCTTCCGCTTCAGCGGGACTTACGGATTCGGGATGTACATCTGCATACGCTTTTATCTCACTAAGGAATCTCTCCATACTTATCTTTATAGAATAACTGCCACTGCCATTTTTTTTCATTATCAAATATTCATCTATATCAAAACATGCTGTACAGAGACTCATGACACAGATATAGCATACGGCAGTGTAGATTTTTGACATATCCAATATTTAGGAAGTTAAATATAGCATGAAATCATTCATTATTGTATCTTGTCATTCTACTTTATTATTCCGAAACAGCTATGCATATATAGATTTATAGGGACTTAAAATATCTGGTAACATAAAATTGATACATCCATGTGGGAAATTTTATCAATAAAAAATACTTTTGAGTATGAAAATTTTTGATGTATATCCTTTGTACGATATCCATCCCGTAAAAGGTAAAGGCATATATATTTATGATGCACAAGGGAATAGATATATGGATTTTTACGGAGGTCACGCTGTAATTTCTATAGGACATAATGAAAAATACTACGTCCATAGACTTCAGCACCAACTCAATAAGTTAGCCTACTATTCAAACTCGGTATATATAGACCTTCAAAGCGATTTTGCCAAAAAACTGGGCACCATCTCCAGTTATGAGGACTACCATCTATTCTTATGCAATAGCGGTGCAGAAGCCAATGAAAATGCACTCAAACTGGCATCTTTTTATACTAAGAAAAAGAAAGTAATAGCCTTCCACAAGGCCTTTCATGGCCGCACATCAGCGGCAGTAGCTGTTACCGACAATAAGGGTATAAAAGCACCCATTAATGATGACAGTTTCGTCCTATTCCTACCTTTTAATGATATAGAAGCACTACAAGAAGCCTTTGAAAAAGATAAAGATATAGCTGCCGTAATCGTAGAACCCATACAAGGTGTAGCTGGCATATATGAAGCCGATACACAATTTTTGAAAGCTATAGAAAATCTTTGCAATACACATAATGCCCTATTTATTGCTGACGAAATACAGTGTGGCTGTGGTCGTACCGGAAAGTACTTTGCCCACCAATGGTCGGATGTAAAGCCCGACATCATCACTATGGCAAAAGGCATAGGTAATGGCTTCCCTATCGGTGCTGTAGCCATTCATCCTAAGATACAAGCCAAACATGGTATGCTGGGCACTACTTTTGGAGGGTCACCGCTGGCGTGCGCTGCCGGTATTGCAGTATTGGATATTATAGAAGAACATCAACTACTTTCTCATGCCGACAAGATGAGCAAGTTGCTACTATCAGGATTAGCCCATATACCTCAGATAAAAAGTATCCGAGGGAGAGGACTTATGCTGGGTGTAAGTTTTGATTTCCCTATAGCTAATCTCAGAAATCATCTATTGTTTGAACATAAAATATTTACGGGCAATGCCTCGGACTCACACACCCTTAGAATATTACCTCCACTGAATATAAAGAAAAAACACATAGATAAATTTTTATCGGCATTAACCCTTTCCTTAGAAACCCTTTCCTGATATGCGTAATTTTTTATCCGCCGACGATGTTCCCTGCATAGAAACGCTGGCACAGAAGGCTTTGGCTATAAAAGCTAATCCTTTTGCCTCTCAACATTTAGGCAAGAATAAGACCATGCTCTTGGTGTTCCTTAATGCGAGCCTACGCACGCGACTGAGTACACAAAAGGCAGCACAAAATCTAGGTATGCATACGATAGTACTAAATGTAGGCCAGGACTCCTGGCAGATGGAGTATGACGATGGAGTTATCATGGATGGTAGTACAGCAGAACATATCAAAGAGGGTGCCGCCGTCATGGGACAGTACGCCGATATTGTAGGCATACGCTCCTTCCCTACCCTTACGGACAAAAACAAAGACTATAGTGAGCATATTTTACAGAAATTTGTTCAATATGTACAGCGACCTGTTGTAAGCCTAGAATCAGCCACACTACACCCCTTGCAATCACTTACTGACCTCATGACGATACGAGAGTACAGTAAAGTAACACGTCCAAAGATAGTACTCACTTGGGCACCGCACATCAAAGCATTACCACAGTGTGTATCCAACAGTTTTGCGCAGTGGATGTCCCGTGCTGATGTAGAATTTGTAATTACACACCCCAAGGGGTATGAATTGGATGAAAAATATACAGGCAATACGAAGATATATTACTGCCAAGAGGAAGCCTTTGAAAATGCTGACTTTATATATGCCAAAAATTGGTCTTCCTATAGCCATTACGGGCAAATACTAAGCCACGATTCCTCATGGATGATTACTCAGAAGAAGATGGCACTTACCAACAATGCCAAATTTATGCATTGCCTTCCGGTACGTCGCAATGTGGTAGTGTCAGACGAAGTAATAGATAGTCCCGACAGCATCGTGATAGCGCAAGCCGGCAACAGAGAATGGGCAGCACAAGCCGTAATCAAAGAAATATTGGAAAAGAGTTGAAGACGAAGCAGGCAAAATCTAACCGTTTCGCTTTTATAAAAAACAATTTATAGAAAAATGCAGTGAAATCTCACTCTGATAATTTACAGTCGGCTTTACATTGCCAACTTTATATTTAGTACCGAAGGTGGGAATCGAACCCACACACCTTTTGGGTACACGATTTTGAGTCGTGCGCGTCTACCAATTCCGCCACTTCGGCAACAGTAAGATTGTATCTCTATACAACGGAGTGCAAAGATACATATACTTCTTACTTATGCAAGTACTAAGCAAGAAATATTAGAATCTATCAAGACCTGAAAAAAAGAAACTGCCTTCAATAGCGGCATTTTCATCAGAATCAGAGCCATGAACAGCATTTTCACCTATGCTGGCAGCATATTTTTTTCTTATAGTGCCTTCTTCTGCCTGTGCCGGATTTGTTGCGCCTATAAGTTTGCGGAAGTCTTCTACAGCATTATCTTTTTCCAAGATAGCTGCCACAATAGGTCCTCTGCTCATAAATTCCACCAATTCTCCATAAAACGGACGCTCTTTATGTACTTCGTAGAACGTACCTGCTTGTGTAGTAGAAAGTTGCGTGTATTTCATCGCTACGATACGAAAACCTGCATTATTAATCATAGATAGGATATTTCCGATATTGTTAGCTTCTACAGCATCGGGTTTAATCATGGTGAATGTTCTGTTGCCTGACATATTTTAAATTTTTGTGCAAAAATAGGTTTTACGCGTCAATAATTTGGCTATTCACGATAATTTAAAGACCTTCGTGCCTATGAATTCAGATTGGCAGGCACTGCATACTTTACTAAGCCAACCTTGTAATATTGTCATCACCACCCACCAGCGTCCCGACGGCGATGCCATGGGGTCTTCTATGGCTATGTATAACTATCTTACGGAGAGGGGTCATCAGGTGCAAGTAATTACACCTACAGAATACCCTGAATATTTCAATTGGATGCCTGGCAACGACAATGTTTGGGTTTACACACAAAATAAAGAAGATAGCGAAATATATTTGGAGAATGCTGACCTCATCTTCTGCTTGGATTTCAACACATTGCCACGTATAGCACCTATGGATACCTTTATAAGGACATTATCCATACCTATAGTATTGATAGATCACCATCTCAAACCCGATACTTTTCAATGGTCATTATCAGATACTAAAGCCTGTTCTACCTGCGAATTGGTCTATAGGTTTCTACATATTATGGAAGAACATCCACAGATAAGTAGCGAGGTGGCACAATGCATATATACTGGACTATATACTGACACCGGGGGTTTCCAAAATGGTGCCGTAAACAAGGCAGCTTTTACCACTACTGCGGCACTCTTAGATTGTGGCTTGGATATACATTATGTACTCGAACAACTCAATGGCAATGGAAGCGAAAATAGAGTGAGATTTTTAGGCAACAGTCTGCTAAATAAAATGACTATAAATAGCGATTTAGGCATTGCCTTTATCGTAGTGGACAGAAAAGATGCCAGAACCTACCATCTGCAAGCCGGAGATACGGAGGGATTGGTAAACTATCCTCTTAGCATCAAAGGCATAAAAATTGCTATACTTATCAAAGAAGAAAAAGATATTATCAAACTCTCCTTTCGTTCCAAAGGCAACATATCTGTGGATGAAATCTGTAGAACCTATTTTGAAGGCGGCGGACATAAGAATGCTGCTGGAGGCAGAACCATCCTCACACCACCTCTTGCCATAAAGAAAATTACTGAAGTAATAGAAAAATATTTTAAAATGAATAAAATAGTGTAATGAAGAGAATATTTTATGCTGCTATTTACTCATTGATACTATCCAGTATATTTTTTTCTTCATGTAGAAAAAAGAAAAAACACGATATTAAAAATTTACCTACCAAAGTGAGTGTATTTTCAGATACAGGATATATACATTCTTCCTTGCAAGATAGCAATCTTATCCGAGTAAAATCTTTTGGCAGCAACTACGACTCCTCCATATATAAGCAAGATTTAGACTCTATAAAAAATTATCTCAAGACACAAAAAAGTAAAGATATATTCCAGACACCCACGGGGGTCATCTATATTATAGAAGAATATGGCTATGGAGATTATGCCGTAAAATACGACCGCGTACAGGTTCATAGCATCGGCACTACGTTATACGGAAAAAAAATATTTTCTACACATGATTACAAGCAGCCTCTAGAATTTGTATTAGGCGTAGGGCAGGTAATACCTGCGTGGGATGAAGTATTGCCCAATCTACCCGTAGGTACCAAAGCTACTATTATTACACCTTCTACATTGGCGTATGCCCAGTATTCTATGGGTAAATATTTGCCTAAACATGCCAACTTGAAGTTTGACATAGAGGTAGTGACAGTTATCAGTAAAGACAAGAATAAGAAAAAGAATGCGCCAGCACCGAAAGCTAAAATCAATAATAGCGTAGAGAGACCCCAAGACCCCAAAGTACCCGTATTGAACGACCCTTTGAAGATAAAAATCCCTAAGTAAATGCGGCAGTATCTCAGGCATATCTACTATGCCCTGCCCTTGTCATGCAGGAAATGGGTGCGGCGGCTTTATTTTATGCCAAAAGATATTTTCAGCAACGCTGACGCTATGATACCACCAGAAGGCAAAAACTTTATCGGCAGTGGAGATTTTATTGCTACGGGCAAAGAGTTTCTTTCTTATTTCAAAGAATTCCAGCTCATACATCCTGATGCACAAATTTTGGAAATAGGCTGTGGCATGGGACGTATGGCGTTACCTTTCAAAGATTATCTTTCAAAAAATGGACATTATACTGGTATAGATATTGTAGAGGAAGGTATTTCGTGGTGTAAGACAAAAATTACACCCGAGGACTCTCGTTTTACCTATATCCATGCCCCTATTTTTAATACTTTATACAACCCCAAAAGTAAAATATATACCAAAGATTATCTGCTGCCTTTGTCACAAGATACAATGGATTTTGTATTTCTCACCTCAGTATTTACCCACCTCCTTCCTGAAGATGTCGCCCATTATTTTTCGGAAATCAAACGCGTGTTAAAGCCGGGAGGACATCTATTAGCTACTTTTTTTATTGTAGATAAAAAAAGGCTATACAATCCTTCCATACATTTTGCCTATACATGGAAAAATCACTATACCATAAACAAAAATATTCCAGAAGCTAACGTAGGATATCCCGAAGATTATATTCTAGCACTTTGCACAAAAAATGGTCTTACCGTAAAAAAAATCCTCTACGGCAGTTGGACCGGAAACAAGGAATATACCAGTTTTCAGGACATAATCATAACACAGAAGAATGACTAATCTAAGTGTAAATATCAATAAAATAGCACTGATACGCAACGCCAGAGGCAGCAATTTCCCTAATCTTGCAGCTATCGCAAAAGATATACAGCGATTTGGAGCCGACGGCATCACGGTACATCCGCGTTCCGATGAACGCCATGTAAAATATGCAGATTGCTATGAGCTGAAAGAGGTAGTATATACAGAATTCAATATTGAAGGCTATCCTGACAAGCGTTTTTTGCAAATGATTAAAGAGGTACTCCCCGCGCAAGTAACCTTAGTGCCAGACAAGCCCAATGCCCTCACCTCCGACAATGGGTGGGACACCATTGTCCACGCTTCTTTCCTTCAGGAGATAATTGCCGAAATCCACGAGTCCGGAGCAAGAGTATCTCTATTCCTCAATCCTGACAAAGCTATGGTAGAAGGTGCTATGTCCACTAATGCCGACCGTATAGAACTATATACAGGCCCTTATGCGCACGACTACCATACCGACGCCCTAAATGCCGTAACACCTTATGCGCAAGCTGCGGCTTATGCCTCAGAATTACGCTTGCCCATAAATGCAGGCCACGATCTCAACCTACAAAATTTAGCTTTTCTAAAGCAACATATTCCTAATTTGGCAGAAGTTTCCATAGGTCATGCACTTACAGTAGATGCTTTATACTATGGTATGCAAAATACTATTCAAATGTACAAAGCTAAACTGGCATAATTTTTTTACCTTTGTATCCATAAAAATTTGTGTATGAAATATTCTATAGATAAACATGAAATATTAGTAGTTTTTGAACTGAATGAAGATAAACTCCAATCTAATAATGCTCCGCATCTCAAGACTGAACTTACGGTAATACACAACGAAGGATATAAAAACATAGTATTGGATTTGAACAATGTAAAATTTGTAGATTCCTCGGGATTGAGTGCTATACTAATGGCGAATAGATTGTGTAAAGACAACAATGGCACTTTTGCACTTTGCAACCTCAATGAGCAGGTAAAGTCATTGATAAAAATATCCCAACTCGAAAACATCCTCAATATCTTCCATACCCTTTCCGAGGCCACAGACTTTGTAAAAATGGAAGAACTCGAAAGAGAAATTAATGCCTAATTGGAATTTGAAGTACAAATATTAGGATCGAACTCTGCCATAGCTGCGCATGACAGACATCCTACCTGCCAAATCCTAAGACATGGCAGTAAGTATTTTTTGATAGACTGCGGTGAAGGAAGCCAATTTCAGATGGCTAAATACAAGTCTAAAGTTTTCAAGATAGACCACGTCTTTATCAGCCATCTTCATGGGGATCATTACTTTGGACTGATAGGATTTATCACTACTCTAAATCTTTTGGGGCGCAAGCTACCGCTACATATCTATGCTGCTCCCCTACTCAAGAATATCATAGAATTACAGCTCAGCGCAGGAGATGCAAGAAGGAGTTTTGACATTATTTTTCACGATACCACACCCACATATACCAAAATCTATGAAGATGAGCGCATGGAGATATATACCTTCCCATTAATACATCGCATAGATTGTACAGGATTTTTATTTAGAGAAATCAATAATAAAAGAAAAGTAAACTCCGAGGCTCTGGCTGGCAGACACCTCAATGGCATACAGTATAAAATGCTGCAAGACGGCACGGATGTGGTATTGGAAGATGGTACTGTGTTGGAAAATTCTATTTATACACGTCCCCCCTTACCACACAAAAGCTACGCTTTCTGCTCAGATACCATGCATGATAACACTATAATACAATATATCGCACGAGTAGATGTACTTTATCATGAAGCCACTTTCTTGAATGACAGGCTACAACGCGCTACAGAGACATTTCATAGCACTGCATTACAAGCGGCTCAGACAGCCCAAAAAGCCCATGTAGGCAGATTAATAATAGGTCATTTTTCATCAGCATATCCTAGTACAGAGCCATTTTTGCAAGAAGCAAAATCTGTGTTTTCAAATACTTTTGTCGCAGTTGAAGGACATACTTTCCAAATTTAGATAGCTTATTCTTTTACAGGGACGGGCATGGGTTTTATTAGTCCACTATTGCTACCCGACTTTATTCCTGATGAATGCTTCATCGTAATTTCCATTATCGTCTCAGCTGCATTAGTCTTGGGATTATTACTTATAAGTTGTTCGGAGCGTTGTCCTTTCACCTTATAGTCTGCTTTCTGTGTAGCCTTTATCGATTCTTGCTGAATATCCCACTGCAATGTTTTTTCTTTAAGATTGACGGTTAGTGGACTTATTGTACTTCTTCCATCACTATAAATGTAATGCAGGTAGTATTTTTTTGCCATAGCATTGTAGTATAAAATCCCATAGTAGTTGCTGAGAATTTTTGAGTTTATGGACTTCGCTGCGGTGTCCTTTTCTATAGACATAGCCTTGCCTTCTATTTTGTATATTCCTCCTAAGTTTTTAGGTTCTATCTGTTCTATCATAGTGAAGTTGTTCTTTTTGCCATTGGCATAATAATTACCTGTCCCATACCAGTTCCCGATTACAAATCCTAACTTATTCATATTGGTATCTAGCTTTACTATATTAGGAATTCCTACAAACTTTGAAGATTTGGAATATTGTATTTCCATATATTGTATCCATGTCTTCTGATCTTTTGAGCTATAAAATTTTACAGTTCTAAAATTAGGTACAGTACAATCTTCGGTATATTTGTAGTACAAATTATTATTTTGATATGAAATAGTAAGATAATTGGAGGCGCTGTCCCTTACGGAGATTTCTACACTAGGCAATTCTTCAGAATATATCCAAGCCTGAATTTTTTTGTTTACAGAGTCACTCTGCATCACCACTAATGGATTGTAAATGACCGAGGTGTCTTTTTTTATGGTATCTACGATATAGCCTATTCGCTCATCCACCAAGATTTGTTTTTCTGCTGCAAATTTCACTTTAGAAGCAGCGAGAAATTCTACTTTTTTATTGTCTTTAAGCATCCAGCCTTGTCCTTGCCATGTTCCGGTAAGGAAATTTTTATTTAACAAGAGTTTTTTTGGTTCTGCACATAAATTTAGAGCTAAGCTAAAAGACACCAACAATAACGTTATTTTTTTCATGCGTTTTATATGTCAACAAATGTAATACCAAAAGCACTATTTAGAAAATCAAATATGTAATTGATACCACATTATAATTGTACACGTAAGAAATCTGCTATTTGGTTCTTATCGCATCTACGGCATTCATTTTGGAAGCGGCATTCGCCGGAAGTATTCCCGACAGCACCCCTATCAAAAAGGATACGCCTATTCCTATAGACACATTTTTTGCACTCATAAAAAATTGCATGCCCGTACTTTGCGTAGCAGGTGCGCATAATATGGTTACTAAAACAATACCTATAATACCGCCCATCAAACACAAGATGATAGACTCTGTCAAAAATTCAAAAAGTATATAACGTCTTTTTGCACCTAAGGCTTTCTTGATACCGATAATATTGGTACGTTCAGATACCGAAACATACATAATATTTGCAATACCAAATCCCCCAACTATTAAGGCAAAAAATCCTATTATCCATCCTGCTACTGTAAGAATATTCAGTAAGCCATTGAACCCATTAGAAATTATGCTTATCTCATTGACAGAGAAATCTGTAGCCTCACGCGGTCGCAGCTTATGTATGCTGCGCAGTTGTGCTATAATTTCATACTCCAAGTCTTGTAAGGTTACACCATTATCCGCCTTTACCATAATATTGGGTTGTACTTTAAATAGCTCCAATTTTGTTGCATGTTCTGCAAACAGATATGGAATAAGTATAGACTTGTCAAAATTAAAACCTACCAAATCCGAGCCTTGTTTTTTGATAACACCAATGATTCGAACCTTTTTGTTATAGATTGAAAATTCTTTATCTATAGGCGTTGTATTGCCAAAAACTTCTTCCGCTACATCTGTACCTATCACGGCAATAGCCATACCTGCATTACTTTCATTACTGCTAAAATAGCGCCCTTCACCTACCGCCATCTTCATGATTCGGGCATAATCCTGAGTAACCCCAAAAACATTGAATTTTGTCAACTTCTTAGACTTATAATTCGGATTAGATCCCATGGCATTGATGACATACGCCAAGCCATCTGCCTTCATCATTCTTTTTTCTAATAACTTGTAGTCCTTGTGTGTTAGTTCAGGTCTTTTGAAATAATCCCACCAAGGATAATCTTCAAAAGAAAATGTCCAAGGCCACTTATCTATATATAAGATGTCATTTCCTAACTTGTTTATAGAACCTCTAATATCATTTTTGAGCGCATCTACCGCAGTAAGGATAGCAATAATGCAAAATATTCCTACAGTAATACCAAATAATGACAAGAAAGAACGCAACTTATTGGATAGCAATTGCTTAATTGAAAGTACTAATGTATCTATATACACAAATATAGGACGACTCATGAAGCGCAAACTTAGTAACTTTTGTCATTCCTAGATAGGACAAAATTTACCCTGCTTTATAAGTATATTCTATTTTTTTACTTTATTGTTAATAAATTGTTTTGCAACTATGAAACTAACGTCAACAAACTTCGTATTATTATATAAAATTATGCCTATGAAACAATTAAAAATTACAACTAAAATTACATCACGTGACAGTTACTCTATAGATCGCTACCTTAGTGAGATTGCGAGGATGCCTGTATTGAGCGAAGACGAGGAGGTTCGCTTAGCAAAAAGAATACGTGATGGTGACAATAAAGCATTGGAAATCCTTATAAAATCCAATCTCAGATTTGTAGTATCTGTAGCCAAGCAATACCAAAATCATGGACTCTCTCTTAACGACCTCGTCAATGAGGGCAATATAGGACTGATAAAGGCCGCCTTGAGATTTGATGAAACTAAAGGCTTTAAATTTATTTCCTATGCCGTATGGTGGATACGTCAGTCTATACTCAATGCCGTAATAGAATATCCGCGTATAGTACGTGTGCCTATGAATAAGGCCACCCTTTATGCAAAAATCACTAAAGAAAGTAATGACTTTGAACAAAAAAATGAACGGCAGCCTAGTGTAGAAGAGTTATCGGAATCACTAGATATGAATACTGAAGAACTCCGTCAGTTATTACTTTCTCTGAATTATCATAGCTCTTTGGATACGCCTATAGGGGATGACGAAGACACGCATCTCATAGATATGATTAGCGATACCACACTGCCTACACCTGACAATAAACTTATGCAGGAGTCCTTGCATAAAGATATTCATGATGCAATGGGCGCACTCACGCATAGAGAGGTGCTGATAATAAATTTATTTTACGGATTGGGTGGAGAAAGTAGGATGTACAGCCTAGAAGAGATAAGCAATATTATGGGGCTTACGCGGGAAAGGGTAAGACAGATTAAGGATAAGGCCTTACGTAAACTGAGGAAGAGTTCGGTAAAGAAATTTTTGCTTACTTATCTGTCGTAGGTAGTAGCTGAATTAGCTTTATTGCGATAGTGCCATTGCCATTATCCGAAAATATATAACTGTCTTTATGACTCCATAAGGACTTGATAATATTTGATTTAAGTATAGTATTTAATCCTTTTTGCCTATTTAGTAATTGTTCTGCTACCGAGCTTTTGGCTATATCTATACGCCATAATGTAGCATTGTCTAAAGCACAAAGTATAAGGCTGCCCTCTTTATACCTTTCGGTAGGCTGATTGTAGAATACTGCACCAAGGTTCTTTGACAGAAATTTTGAATTGCTTTTTATAGTGATTACAGAAGTGGGACTAGTGCCAGAAGATGGAATCGCTCCTATCTTGAACACCCCCTCATTATTTACAGCTATATATAATATTTCATTATTGGCATCTACCGACATGGAAGACGGTGTATCATAGACATTGAAGATGCGTACTATCTTTCCTTCTACATGACCATAGCCATCGTCAAAAAGCTGCCATTGCTCTATCATGCCTCTTTTCCCTGCTATAAAGAGATAAAAAGAGTTGGTCGTCTCACTATAATAAGTCGTTGTAAACCTAATTTCATCAACAGCAGAAAAAAACTCCCCACTAGTAACGTCCTCTAATGCTTGATGCGTTGCATCTATCTCATAAGCTCTCAACTTATTAGTATAAGGCTCGGAAATGACAAGCAAATCAATATTTCCCTTGTATTTGGCAGGAAAATCTTGCACCGCAGAGATAGTATTCCCCTGTATACCTATTGGGAATTTAGCCTCAAATTTACCTTCTACATTATATGTAGAAACTGATTTTGAATTATTTACCATATAGATAAGCATATCCTCATGGGGAAGATATGAGGAGGATGAAGCAAAGTCTTTGACCGTAATGCTCTCATTGGCAGAAAGTGGCAACTGAGCATACACTTCATATAGGGTCGTGGGTACTCCAGATTCTACAGTCGAGTTAATTTTTTTAGAATTTGTACAACCTGATACTAAAAAAAAACCTCCTATAATTATCATTATATATCTTCGTGGCATAGAATGAATTTCTCTTGTAAATATCAGAATTATAGTAACAATATCCGCACTTTATGCCTAGGCATAAGTTTATTTTTAAATAGTTTAACTTTTGGCAATGCCGTATTTACTATCACGGGAAATATCATAGATGCGCAGACACAAGAGCCTCTGATAGGTGCAACTATAATAGCTCAAAACACACTGGTAGGTGTAGTATCAGATATAGAAGGAAAATTTTCCCTTAGGCTTCTACATCCCGACACTATGATCATCTCTTATGTAGGCTATCAACCCGTAAAATATTACGTAGAAAATACTACTTTCCTAGCTATACAGATGAAAAGTGAGTTGCTCGAAGAGGTAATAATCACCGCTACTTCAGGAAACAAACCTCAGGTTTCAGGATTAGGAACAATAAGCATATCAAAGGCTATGCTACAAAATTCACCACAAATAATGGGAGAATATGAAGTACTTAGAACTATACAAACCCTGCCTGGCGTAATTTCCTCTAATGATGGGGACAGAGGCATTTTTATACGCGGAGGCAGCACAGACCAAACGCTGATGATGCTCGACAATATGCCTATCTATAACGCCTCACATTTATACGGATTCTTGTCCGTATTTAATGGCGATGCCATAGATGAAACCCAAGTATATAAGAGCTACCTCCCACCGCGCTATGGAGGGCGGTTGGCTGCCGCTGTAAATGTGAGTACTGCTGCCGAAGACAGAGCAGGATGGCATGGATCTTTCAGGGTAGGCACTTTTACGTCCGCCGGCTATTTGTCAGGAAAAATCAAAAATAAGACAACGATATACAGCAGTATCAGAGGCTCATACGCCGGCACCTACTTGCGCCCTTTGTCGAGGAGTCAGTTTAGTAATGCTGATGGTACTAATGGGGGTGAGATAGGCTACTATTTCTTTGATGCTAATATAGGGGCAGATATTAAAATCAATGACAAAAATACAATTAAAATAAGGACGTTTTTTGCTCAGGACAGGTTTCAATACATCGAGTATTACAGTGATTACGATGAAACCCATACCTTACGCTCTTACAACAATAATAATAAAAATGTGCTATGGCGCAACCAAATGGGTTCTATAACTATAGAATCCTCCTTGCCTAAAAAATGGCATCTCACCTCGGTACTAGGCAATTCATATTATGCGCTGAATAGTACAAAATATTACGATGAAAAACGCATAAACAGCTCTGGCAAATATTCCGAGACATACCTACACGACTCCGAAAGATCCTATATCATGGATTTTATTGTACAATTCAATATCAGCAAGCAATTGAATGACAAAACCATTGCCCGCATAGGTATATGGAACTCGTGCAAGCCTATACAAATTATGGATAAGGAAACATACAAATCCTCAGGTAAGCAGACAGACTATTCTTTCCCCAAATACATAATGTATGAAAACCTACATTATGCAGAAATAGACAAGCTATTCAAGCATGACATCAGATTAAATCTTGGCTTTAGAAATACACTAGCACACAGCAATCATACGTACTACTACAATATAGAACCCAGAATATATGTGAATTTCCCTATAACCAAAGGCAATACGTACCTATCTACACAATATACCACCCAAAATATCCACATGCTTACCAGCAGCTCTGCGGACATATTAAATGACTTGTGGCTGCCTATTACAAAAACCTACAGACCACAAAGTGCCTATATAGTAGAAACAGGATTACGACAAAAATTCAAGAGTTTCTCCTACGAGTTTTCTGCCTATTTTAGAAAATTATGGCATCTAGTAGAGTTCACAGGCTCTCAGAGTCATTTAGACCCCAAATCTACACTTGCCGAGCAGATAGCCACAGATGTAAAGGGTACGGCATACGGATGTGAAGCTGCTATCCAATACTCATTCAAGATATTAGAGGTACGAGCTCGCTATAATTTCACACAGAGCAAAAGACTGTCCCCTAATATAAATCAAGGCTTTCGCTATCCTTTTAAGTATGAAAGACCTAATGATTTCAACATAAATATGAATATAAAACTTGGAAAAAAATGGACTTTCAATACAGCCTGGACTTATACCAACGGCAGCAATGTGAGCCTGCCTAATAGTCAATATGCCAGCATGTACACCTCTTATAATATTGACATGTACAATAATGAAACCCCTTTACAGAATGTGAATCAAGCCTCCGTATTACAATACTCAGGAAAAAATAACTATCGGCTACCGTCCAATCATCACTGGGATATAAGTTTTTTATGCAAAAAGATTAGAAAACGTGTACAGCAAGAGTTCAATATCAGTATATACAATTTATATAATAGAAAAAATATCTTTACCATATATCAAGAATATCCTTCAGGAAAGACTAAAGATACACAATACAAAAAAATCACACTAATGCCCCTAATGCCTTTCTTCTCTTATGCCTTCAAGTTCTAATTCCATAGTACTACTATTATTCATCCTTATGGCATTCACTTCGTCATGTGAGTCAGATTTTAATATCAAAGCAGACTTTGTAAAAAAACTAGTACTCAATAGTGAAATCACTCCGGGACAAAAAATAAAAGTACTACTGACAGAAAATCGTCCTACCAATAATGCTAATACAATCTCCGTCATCAAAGATGCCACTATGCTCCTTACCGTGAACGATACACTAAAGCTCCCTTTTGTATATATTCCCAAAGCTGACAGCACTTATAATAATCTAGGATACTACTATGCCGACTACCTACCCCACCCTCTTGACAAGATAGAAATTACAGCCACACATCCTGACTATACAGCTATTTCTGCTACAGAATTTGTTCCGATGTCTATTGCTATGCAAGATATATCTCTCCTTTCGCATCCCACACCTGCCAATAAATCCCTGCCTGCCAAAGTTCACATTTCATTCTATGACCCACCAGGAAAAGACTATTATATGATTGATATATGGTATATTAACTACGAAAAAAATTATGACAGCACTCAAAATAACTTTTATTACAATGAAAATTATATTTTTTCCCGAGAGGAAAATATTCAGGGTATAACCCTTACAAATACGGCTTGGGGCAACGCCATGTTCGATGACCTCACCATTGATAATTCACTGGCAAATTTAGACGTAACTATCACAAATCCCGTAAAATCTAAGTCAGGCAACAAGCTATCCATGTTTATAGATTTCAGAAGGATCTCAGCGTCCTATTATTTGTATCAAAAAACATTCGCACAGAACCAAGACGGTATCTATGACGCTTTCAAAGAGCCTTCATTTGTATATAACAATATACAGGGAGGTTATGGCATCCTTATGAGCTGGGTCAATGATTTTAGAAGGATTAATATCATAGAATAGCCATGCATTACTATCCTGACGACATCAAGCAGCTTCTGGACTTCGACGTACTATGGCAGCAGACACTGCAGCATACCTGTGGCGCACTAGGCAGAAAATATTTGGAGAATCTTCCGCCCATCACTACTGCTGCCGAATTGCAAGACACTCTAAAAACAGTAGGCGAATGTAAGCTGATATTACAATACGATGAAATGCTTCCTCAAGAAGGATTTGATGATGTCAACTTCCTGCATATCCTAAAAATTGAAAACGACTACTTCTCAGTAGAACAATTAGGTATATTATATAAAAATCTTTTTGCCGTAAAAAAATGCCTGCAATATTTCCAACAAAAGAAAAGATGGAATCAATATCCCCATTTGCAAGCATTATTTACTGAGCTATATTTTGATAATACCTGGCTCCAAAAACTAGATAAAATTGTGGACACAGAAAAAACCCTCCTGCGTCCCGATGCCAGCCCAGAATTAAAAAATATTGCAGACAGCATACTTGACAAAGAACAAAAACTACAACAAGTTTTTAAAAAAATAATCCAAAAATACCGTAACACAAATATCCTACACGAACAAGAAGAAAGCATACGCAGCGGCAGGCGGGTATTGGCAGTAAGAGCTGAACACAAACGCAGCATACAAGGCATATTCTTAGACGAATCCTCTGGCGGCAGTATCACGTTCATAGAACCCGAAGAAACCGTACATATCAGCAACGAAATCAGTGAACTACAGTCCCAATATCATAAGGAACAAATAAGAATACTCAAAAGTATCACCCAATATTTCAGACCTTATGCCCAGCATTTACATACCTACCAATATATATTAGGACAACTGGACGGCATAAGAGCCAAGGCATACCTGGCACTACAGATCAATGCCATAGTCCCGGAGGTAAATGAAAGACAAGACCTAAAGCTAAACAATTTCCGACATCCTATACTCCTGCTACAAGCACAAAAAAATAACAAAGAAGTCATTGCCAACTCTCTGCACCTACACCATGAGCAACGCATCATGGTAATAAGCGGCCCCAATGCTGGAGGCAAGTCCATCGTACTAAAGTCATTAGGAATATTCCAACTGATGCTGTATCACGGGATGCTGCTGCCATGTGATGAGGGATCATCCGTAGCATTGTTTAGCAAATTATTTATTGACATCGGAGATAAGCAGGACATATACAACGACCTTAGCACCTATAGTGCCCACTTACATGCCATGCAATACTTTCTAAAAAATAGCGATGGCAACACCCTGTTCCTTGCCGATGAGATGGGCGATGGCACAGACCCCTTGCTCGGTGGGGCTGTAGCCGAAGCCATATTAGATGAGCTATATGAAAAAAAATGTTTTGGAATTGTCACCACACATTATGCCAACCTCAAAGTATGGGCAGGCAATCACCCACAAGCCTATAATGCGTCCATGACTTTTGATCACAAGAATTTACAGCCTACATACTGCTTACAAACTGGTGTACCCGGAAGCTCTTTCACCTTTGAAATAGCAAAAAAAAATGGTCTCTCTCCTCAAATAATAAAACATGCTACGGACAAACTCACCGACCAGAATAAAGCACTGGAAATATCCCTCACCGCCATCCAAAATGAAAAACAATATATAAAAGGACTCCGAAAAAACTTGCAACAGCGAGAGCAGCAAGTATCTGATTTACAGGCACATTATGAACTTTTAAAGCAGAATCTTGAAAAAGAAAAAAAGCAACTCATTAAGAACTTCAAAGAGAAGAGCCTAGAAGATTATAACACGCTAAGTCGGGACTTAGAAAATAAAATGCGCGAATGGAAAGAAAATAAAGACGATAAAGACAAATTCTTATCCCTACGCAAGCATATAGATTCTCATAGAGCGTCTCTAGAGAAAGAAATTGACAACCATCAAAACCCGCCAATATATACACCCATAGCGGTAAATGACGCTGTACTTCTCCTTGATGGAAGTGAAATAGGTATAGTACAGGAACTGCGTAAAGAAAATGCATTAGTTTCCTTTGGCACTATGCTTACGCTAGTCAAACTTTCAAACCTTCGACTTGCCAACACCCCGACACATAGAGGAAGCCAAAAGAGTAACAGCCAGAAAAGCAAAAAACTCTTGGAAAAGGCAGCCTTTAATATAGAATTAGATATCCGAGGATTAAGTATGGCAGAAGCTTTTAAAGCATTAGATAATTTTATGGATAAAGCATTGCTTTACAATGTAAATCAGGTGAAAATTATCCATGGCAAAGGCACAGGTGTACTTAGGAATCTTGTACACCACTACCTGAAAAAATATCCACATGTAAAGAAATTTTCAACGGAAAGCAACATAAACGCCTCAGAAGGTATCACATTAGTAGAAATATCTTAATTTTAATGTATGAAAAAAATTCTTAGTTGCATAATGCTATGTATTGCAGGCAATATTATAGCACAGCAATCAGTATCCATACAATGGCTAGAGCCATCTGCCGATAGCAGACTGAATACATCCTATATGGAAAAAAATGTTTATAGCAATACGTTTTATGGCGTTATTCAGGCGGATATAAACGACATATTAGCACTACCTATCACCATAGATGGCTATGCAGGAAGCGAGGCTTACTACTTCTCTATAGATAAAAACAACATGAATGCCTTGCCGAAAAATACCCGCTTAGGATGGCTGCCTTCAGAAAACAAAATAAGTACAGACCTCAGGCAATATTATAGTACCTCTACTTCTTCTTCACTAGATATTCAAGTAAGATACTTTGAAAACACCCCCTCCTCTCACATTTTGGAAGCCTGTAAAAATCTACATATCCAATTTTGGGGACACAATGAGGAAAACTCCAGATTCTACTGCAAGGTTGCGTATGCCGATATAGAAAAACTAGCAGAACTGCCTTTCGTCAAATTCATATCCTTCCACCTTAGGACATCCTCACCTCTACTTTATGATGGCTTTATTCTCAATAATATGTACGGCGTAAGCTCCAACACCCCCAACAGCTTTAATTTATATGGAAAAAATATAAATATTGGCGTATGGGATGGCGGTATTGTAGGGCCTCATTCAGATTATCGTGACAATGTAATAAATATTGACAAAGACTTTTTTTCATTAGGATTATCCAATCATGCCTCACATGTAGTAGGTGCTATCGTAGGTGGCGGACTTATCAATATGCGATTAAGAGGAATGTCGCCTGAGGCTAAGGTATTTGTAAGAAATTATGAAAAGGAAGACCTAGTTACGGAATATAAAATGGCAATCACCCAACAAGGTGTTTTGACGAACAACCACTCTTACTATCTACAGGGACCCTATCCTTTTTACTGTGGATTTTCAGGACTCTATGTTACAGAATCTGCAGATTTGGACAAGTTGATACGATTAAATCCTACAGTTACACAAGTATTTGCCGTAGGCAATAGTGGCTCTCTATGCGGCCCATACAATACGGTAGTACCTGGATTCCAAGGATCAAAAAACGTAATCACTGTAGGATGGACAGATTTCAATGACACCCTATGGATAAGCAGCAGTACTGGTCCTACCGTAGATGGAAGGCTCAAACCCGATGTAGTAGCAAAAGGGGCAGCCGTATCCAGTACCTACATCAATGACAACTATGGCAGTGCTTGGGGTTCGTCCCACGCAGCACCGCAAGTTACAGGCATCACGGCACTCATGTACGAACAATATCGCAAACAGTATGGCACTAACCCTACTACCTCATTGATAAAATCTATACTATTAAACACGTCTAAAGACCTAGGCAATTCCGGACCCGACTACAGATACGGATTTGGGCAAGTAGATGCCTTAGAAGCTATAAAAGCTATAAGTGAAAACAGGTTTATAGAGGGTGCCGTTACAAATGCGGCCTTACAAACACACACCATCACCGTACCTGATGGAATGAACACCCTCAAGGTATTACTAACTTGGACAGACCGAGAAGCCTCTTTGCCTATAGCTAAAGTTTTAGTAAACAATTTAGACCTGGAAGTTCTAACGCCAGATGGCAATATTATAAACCCCTTAATATTAAGTCCAAATGACCCATCACAAATTGCTACAAATGGTATAGACACATTGAACAATGTAGAACAGGTAACTATTCCTACGCCCATCCCCGGTAATTATACGATACGCATAAAGGGCTTCAGCGTGCCCCTAGGACCTCAGTCCTATTCACTATCCTGGACATATAGACCATCCTATATAGCCATGACCTATCCTAAAGGTGGCGAAATACTGCAAGGTGGCAGCACAGAGCGTCTCAGATGGGAGGGATTAGGTATAGGTACAAATCCTACAATTCAGGTTTCTGTAGATAGCGGCACTACTTGGACTACCGTAGCCGCGGATATAGACTACAAAAATATCCTCAACTACTGGAAGTCATGGGCTGTACCCAATACTTATGTCATCAACAAAGCCTATGTACGTATCACATCGGGAGATATGCAGTTTACCAGCGAGCCATTCTCTATCTTGCCCTTACCTATACTTGCCGTTTCTTCACAATGTGAAAATAGTATCACGCTAGGTATAAGCGGTGCTTCTGGTGCCGATTATTTCAATATCTATCAAATAGCAGATACAGGATTAGTACTCTTAGGGACCACAAACACCTCATATACTGTTAATCATCTAACAATAGGAAAAAAAGTTTATTTCTCTGCATCTGCGGTAAAAAATGGTGTAGAAGGTCGTCGTTCTATAGCTATCGCTGTCACCCCAGATATCAATAATTGTTCGAGAACACAGGATATTGGTGCATGGGCAATGGGTTATCCACTAGGTGGCAGAGCCTTGACATCCACATCCATAGGGAACGAACAAATACAAGTGGTGGTAAAAAACTATGGCACTACAGCCTTGAGCAATTATACGGTATCATACACCCTCAATAACACAGATACTTTTAGTGTTCTAGTGCCTAGTAGTATTGCCGCAAGAGATACCGACATCATCAAGTTTCCAGGTACAGAAAATTTCTCCGCCATAGGTGACTATACGCTAAAAGTATGGACGAATGCTGCTGCTGACAATTTCAAAGATAATGACACCCAAATATTTACCATACGCCACGTAGTAAATCCACCCCTTACCCTTCCATATTATGAAGGCTTTGAAGCAGCACCTATAGAATTACAGAAATCTACAATAGCACCCTACGGCTTCGACGCACTAGATTTTATCTCGGATTCTATAGGCAGACTGCGCAATACCGAATACGATGGTATGCCTCGCACAGGCAATAGATGCTTGACTATAGACAACTTTAAGTCCGGCTCTATACGTACAAATGAGGCTATCATCACGCTAAACTTATCCAAGTATGCAGACTCTATACTATTTATGGATTTTGCCTACATGCATAGAGGTGAAAAAAATGACGGAGACAAAATATTTATTAGAGGAAAAGATACAGACCCTTGGATAGAAATTTATGATTTATATGCCAGCAGAATAGATTCGGGCTATTACAAATCAGTACAAAATATCAACCTTACTAAATTCCTAAACACCTTGAACGGTCAAAATTATTCTACATCTACACAACTCAAAATAGTATATAAGGGTAACAATGTAGCACAAGATAGATTTAATTTTGGCGGCTATACCTTCGATGATATTACAATTTATAATGCCGGAAAAGATATTGGTCTTATCAATGCCATATCTCCGCCCCTTCTCTGCGAAGGGCAGCAAGCTACCGGAAAAATTAGTGTAGATATTATCAATAATTCAGTTCAAGCAATTTCC
Source organism: Chitinophagales bacterium (assembly GCA_044227665.1). Classification (GTDB taxonomy): domain Bacteria; phylum Bacteroidota; class Bacteroidia; order Chitinophagales; family JADIYW01; genus JBGAWK01. The sequence continues at coordinate 12,279 of JBGAWK010000013.1, read as the reverse complement.
AATCCCATAGTATTTTATGCGATAAACAATATTGGTATCCGACGCGACACATTATTTGGGACAATTTCTCCCGGAGATACTGCCACACTATATCTAAACAAACTCAATACTGAACTTACAATTGGTACTAATATTATTAAGATATATGTAAACGCTACAGATAATTTCAAATCCAATGATACTGCAAACACTATACATATTGCTAAATTTAATACTATTGCTGAATTCCCTTACTTTGAAAATTTTGAGAAATCAAATGGCAATTTCGCCGCCGATGGCGATAATAGCTCTTGGGCTTGGGGTACACCTGCCAAAAGAACCCTTATAGGCTCTGTTTCCGGCACTAAATCTTGGGTTACAGATCTTACAGACAGGTACAATAGTTTTGAAAACTCTACAATATCCTTTGGTTGCATAAATATGGGCACACTATTCGGGTCTCCGATGGTAAGCTTCCAGCATACCGCTGAGCTAGAAGCAGGGTATGATGATGTACTCATGGAGTACAGCTACGACTATGGAAATACATGGAAAACATTAGGCACCAAAAACTCAGGCTACAATTGGTATAATTCCGACTCCTCAAGATTATTTTGGGACAAGTCCAAACTCCCTTGGCAAGTTGCCTCCAATCTCGTTCCGCTGCCTATAGCTACAGATAGTACCGATTTTGTAGTACTTCGCTATAGACTACGCACAGACCAATATGCCAACTACGATGGTTATGCAGTAGATGATGTACATATTTTTGAAAATCCGCAGCCTATCGCCACACAGGATTCTATTGTACTCATCCAAGTGACATCCGGAGGAGGATGGAATGATATCTTCAATTTTAGTGGATTAGTAGCACAGATTGATGACAAAGGGCAAAACCTAGGTCTCATACGTATGCATTACAATGCACGCCCAAGAACTGCGCAAGCCTATAATAATCATTATATATTCCCAAGAAGCTGGTCTATAGAACCCGAAAGTCAGCCCACCAGTCCCGTAACGGTCAGATTATATCTCCGCAATGAAGAATTCTTACAATATGCCGGAAAATTTGAGGACTCCATTCGCAATGTCTATCATTTAAAGCTATTTAGATACAATAGTTATAATATAAATGCAGAATATTATGACAACTTATTTGGGCAAGGAGAATGGATAGATAGTAGTAAGTATAAAATATATCCTTACAATGACGGCTATTATATAGAATTTAAAACCTCTGAGTTCGGCGAATTTTACCTTATAGATGATAGATATAACTCGCAAGCTAATCCTTTTGCAAATATCATACATATAGAAGCAAAGAAATTCAATAATAATGTTTTGTTGGAATGGTCAACAGCCAATGAAAATAATGCAAAATGGTTTCTAGTAGAATATTCCATTGACGGACTTTCATTTGGCGTCCTAGATACCGTATATGCCGAAGGTATTTCCAGTTCTATACGCAACTACAATTTCTTTGACAATATCACACCCACTACGGGAATAATTTTTTATAGAGTAAAAGCCTATAATAATAACAACAGTTATTTGTACAGCCTTATGGATACTGTCAACTTCATCCTTACGCCAATAAAAGAAAACTATAGTCTGCAAACCTCTTTCGTGAATGACCAACTACATATTACATTTTCATCAAGTTCCTATTCCGATGGTGTCCTTTCTATATATGATACAGAAGGAAAAAGTATTTACAAAAAAAATATGCGTCTCTTGCCAGGATATAATTCCATCCAAGATTTGCCTACTTACAGGATGGCTACAGGCGAGTATATCATAGATTTTGCAGGCAGAAATAATAGCCATTGGACAGGAAAAGTACTAAAACTTCAATGATAAAATCTATAATCGTATCTATATTTTCAAGAATATTATGGATAAACTTATGGATAATATCCTTATTGCCAATGAGCATATTATATATTCTCGGAGACATAATCGCATGGTTTTTGTCCAAGGTATTATACTATCGCAGTGATGTCATAGATGACAACCTTGACTATAGTTTTCCCTTAAAACATAGTGAAGAACTTGCCATCGTAAAAAACAAATATTATACTTATCTAGGTGAACTAATAGCTGAGATAATCAAAAGCACGAGTGCGAAAGATTCATTCTATCATAGACATTTATTGATAGATGAGCATACTATGCATATCATGAGACAACTCAAACATCGCAATAGCAATGTACTTATACTCACAGGACATATAGGCAACTGGGAGTGGGCAGCCAAGACCCTATCATTGTATGGCGAGCAGCTTCCTGTCTATATTATTTACAGACATTTGAGTGCAACACTATTTGACAATATCGTACGATACATACGAAGCACCAAAGGAACATTTTTGATAGATTATAAAAAAATTATTTCATTAAAAAATATTAAGGATACTTCTATAGTTGCTATGGTGCCAGATCAGTCGCCCACAGGGATAAGGCAAATAGAATGGCATGATTTCCTATCGCAGCATACCGCTTTCACTACCTCCCCCATTCGAATTGCAGAACTATTAGCAGCACAATCCTATTATTGTTATAATATTAGATTAAAAAGGGGATTATATAAAATATGCTTAGTACCTATAGATAACGAAATATCACAATATATTTACCATCTCGAAAAAAATATCTCAGAGGCACCCCATACTTGGCTTTGGAGTCATAGAAGGTGGAAGCTGAAAAAGAAATAAGAAATATGAAAAGAAGAAATTTCATCAAGACCTCCTCGCTGGCAGGGGTAGCAATACTCACAGGATGCAAAAAAGAGACCGCACCTTCACCTATAGCCCGAATTTATACACCCAACTTAATTATAGGCTCTGGCTTTGGAGGTTCTGTTACGGCATATAGGCTCTCGCAAGCAGGACATAAAAATATGCTTATAGAACGTGGTCGCTCATGGTCTGCCCATGACTTCTGCTCCTTCACTAGCATAGACCACAGATCTACTTGGCTCAAAAAGGAAGCCTTCATCCCATTGATAAATATAAAAATCCCTGTCAAAAAATATTTAGGGGTAATGGAATACCATAACTTTCCCAATATGAACTTTTTCAATGCCGCAGGTGTAGGCGGCGGGAGTCTTGTATTCGGGGCCTCGTATGTGCGCCCTAATAAAGCAGTATTCGAACGTGTATTTCCTAGTGAAATAAATTTCGATGAAATGGATACTCAATATTATACCAAAGTAGAGCAGGAAATCAATATCTCCCACATCCCTGAAGATATTTATAATTCAAGGTATTATGAATTTGCCAGATCTTTCAGAGACCAAGTAAATAGAGCAGGGCTAAGCGCAAGAAGGCTTCCCGCCTCTTACGACTGGGAAATAGTGCGGAAAGAGATGAAAGGCGAGATACCTCTAGAGTTTCTGAAAGGTGACGGCATGTTTGGCACAAGAAATAGAAGCAAAGACAGCCTCGACAAAAACTATATTACGAATGCTATAGCTACAGGACATACTACTTTACATAGCCAAACCCATGTTTTAAACATCACATTTACTTCAGACAAAAAGTACGAGGTTACTACAGAACAATTATCAGAATTTGGTGAAGTCTTAGGTACTAAAATATTTATAACCGAAAAGCTGTTCCTATGTGCCGGCACACCCAATACGTTGAAACTCTTATTGAAGGCAAAGCAGACCTCTAATATGCCTGCCCTCAACGACCAAATTGGTAAAGGTTTCGGCACGAATGGCAAATCCTTCTTTAGAAGAACAATAAAAGAATCCTCTGGAACATATACAGGATGGACACCAGCAGAAGCTTCACAATATTTCGACAATCCAATAATTCCTGTAATGGTAGAAAACATACCACAGCCTCTGGGATTGGTATTGCCTTTTCTACCTGATTTATATAGCAACTTTCATGCTGCTCTCGGTGCTACAACGTATAGAGGAACAATTACATATAATGCAGATACAGACGATATTTATCTGGACTGGGCAAAAACTGGAGTAGATGAAACCGTTGCCGCTGCCAAGCTATGGGCAGAAAAGGTAAATGCTGCCAATCCCGGCTCTTACATAGACAGCCTTATTCTAAAAGGGCAATTTGCTACCAATGTAACTTACCACCCTCTAGGTGGCTGTGTCATAGGGCAGGCTACCGATATGTATGGACGACTACCGGAATACCCCAATTTATATGTAAACGATGGGACACTCATCCCTGGCGTATGTGCCTGTTCCAATCCCGCCTTTACCATAGCTGCTTTGGCAGAAAGAAATATTGCCAAAATCCTCCAAGAGGATTTCTCTTAGCAAGTACATACTAGTCTGCCTCACACATTTTTATCTCTGACCAAATAGAGTGGGCGATTGCGTACATTATCCAATACTCGCCCCAGATATTCCCCTATAATACCTATACATACCAATTGCACACCCCCTAAAAATAAGATGGCAATCATCGTAGATGTCCATCCTTGTATCGCACTGCCCAAAATAAATTTTATATATAGCGTATATAATAAGACGCCAAAAGTAATTGAAGAAACAAAAAAACCAAGATAAGTCGCTACCTTCAACGGAGTATTCGAGAAGGCAGTAAGACCATCGAAAGCAAATCTTATCATCTTGCTATAAGGATAGCCTGACTTTCCGTCATAGCGACTATCCCTATTATAGATTACTCCTGTCTGACTAAATCCCACCCACGCTATTTGCCCCCTAAGAAATTTGTTGTATTCCGGCATATTTAAGACTATATCCACCACCTTTCTGGTCATGATACGAAAATCTCCTGTATCTAATGGTATTTCTGTATCAGAAAAATATTTTAATACTTTGTAAAAGTATTTGGCAGTAGTTTTCTTCATATAGGTCTCCCCTGCTCTAAACTCTCTCTGTGCATAGACTACATCATAACCTTCTCTACACTTAGCATACAACTCATGAATGAGTTCCGGAGGATCTTGAAGATCTGCATCAATAATTACAATATAATCGCCATGTGCGTATTCTAGCCCTGCAAAAACTGCTATCTGATGCCCAAAATTTCTACTGAAATCTATGTATTTGATATTGTTGTCAACATGGGCAAATTTCTTGATGATGCTCAATGTATTATCTTGGCTACCATCATTTACAAACAACATTTCATAGGCATCACCTATACTTTCCATCACAGAAGTAAGTCGCTCATAAAGCTTCTCTATATTGCCAGCTTCATTATAGACTGGGATGATAACAGAAATCACAACCGCTAAGATATAAACAAAAAGAAAATGTAACAATATTACTTGCATTACCAATGAAATACTATCACATTTTAATCATAAATAAAAAGATTAAATATTTTAACTTAATTAATTGATTTTATTTTATATATATCAAAATAAAAAGGGTAGAAAGCAATATGCTCCAATTTGTAGTATCTACGTTTTACTTCCTTCAGCTTTTCATATTCAAAAGCATTACTTGCATTGGAATATATAATATACGGCGTTGTCCCCAAAGGAATTTCTAAAACATCCTGCATACGTAGGGTGTCTCCATTCGTATAAATTTGCTTATGGGCATTGAAAACCGGAAAGGAAGCAGCACAATCACGTTTTGAAATATTATGCCGTGAGAGGAAATTTTCTACTACGGAAAATCCCCTGAAATATCTAAAATACAATGCATTGGTATCCCAAGAGTTTGAATGATATGTGTAGTAAAAAACATTGGAGCTGAGGAGAATAATCCCTAGAACTAACAACATTAATTTGCCAAGATATGCTTGAATAAAATATCCTACTATCCTTATCATCATTAAGGTATAAATTAAGAGCAAATAGCGTTGCAATATAGGATTGGATGTAAACATTAAGGGTGCTACATTGAGTGTCGTAAGTAGTATAATAAGTATCAAAAACTTATAATCCTTATTTTTTATAGTAAAAAACAAAAATACTATGCTCACTATCATCATACCATTATCTGTGAAGCATCGTACTAATCCTATGCAATTGGGTATAACATACTGTATGATACCAAAGTTGCGCTGCGATTGCCAGTGCGTACTGGGAGATGCCAAGCACCAACCCGTCATTTGGTAATGATAGATAAGCCACACTAAAATCGGAATAAGGCTCAGCATCCCATATAGTGCAAATTTTTTATTGAATTTATCAAAGATATAGCCGTAGCACAGGGCTATACTAAAGCTTATAATTACGCCTCTTAGGGATAATAATGACAATAGAGCTAAGAGGAAATAAAATAAAGGAATTTTGTGTCGTTGTATGACTACTAAGGCGGTGATACTTATCGCTGTCATGACAAAATCGTATGAAGGCATAGTGAATTGTGCCAATATAGGCCCTGCAAAGAGCGGGAACAATCCTACAATATTCCTTCCTTTTACATAAGGAACCATCTTAGAGACAGACCATAAGAAAAGGAACATAAAGGGCGCCATAGCCAGATGAGATGACCATACTGACATCCCAAAAATTTTCCAAAATACCGTAAGATAGATATAAAAAAGTGGTGGGTGGCCTGCATCTAGGATCGTAGGAAGAATAAGGGTACCAAAGCCCTCATGGTAGTAGTGTTGGCAAATAGTGGAGGTGAGTATATTGTCCATAAAGAATGGGATAGGACTCACAAGTGCCGTTACAAATACAACAAATATGCTTATGCCTACTATGTACACTCCAAAATTTTGTGACTAAAGATACTTCTATTTGAAATTAAAAGTAAAATCCACCCGTAAAGGATAATGATCCGACAAAGGGTTGCCACGACTGTCATAAAATGTTGAATCATCCAGTTGATAGAGAGATGGTACTATCTCTACTCTTGCATCACTTTTATAAAACACCTTATCTACGACTTCACAATTTGGATGATTCTTATCGTCACATGCGGTAAGAGCAGCAGCTCCTTTTTCGGGGATACTGTTATTGCGTACTAGTTGCAGCCACACATCATCATAGCCTTCGTCCAATAACCTTCTAATATCATCATCATCACGAGTGTAGCGGCAGTTGAAGTCTCCAAATACAAGACAGGCATTCTCTCCGGTATTAGTATGCATAAAATCTACTAACTGTCTAATATTTTTTTGCCTTGCCAATAAATCTCCTGGGGCAGTTCCGGCATTGGCATGGACATTATAGAAGTCAATATGCTGTCCATTTATTATTAATTGACTATAGCTAAATCCCTTAGGTGTAAGGCAATCTGTGCCGTGGCAATTTTTCCAATTCACTCGCTTGAAATTGATAATAGCAAAGTCAGAAAAAGTATTTAACCCGTCGCCGCCAGGTACACACCCCGATGAAAGCGTGCGATGTGCATGGTCGTCATATCTACTTAATTGGGTATGATAGCAGAAGTCTTCTTGCACATGGATGACCTGATAGGGATACAGTTTTTTACTAATTTTCACGGTATTTGTTGCGGGGTGTGAAGAGGACAAGCCCTCTGGAAGCCCTGCCACATTATAACTCAATATGCTTATATTCATTTTATCTGCTGTATTATCTTTTTCACAAGAGATATGAAGTAGAATTATTATTAAAAAAACAAAGTATCTATACATCTATTATATTATTTCACCCTTAAATATATGACTTTTTATCTAAAGTTTACAAGGTAGAAGCCCTTCCATCAGTTGACCAAATGTAAAAAACTCAAATGAAGTCTTCATAAATTACCTAATATCAATATTATCCTGACAGGTATCTAAATAATACTTAGAAATTTATTCCTAAATTAAATGCTCCACGCCATGTAAATATAGACCTTAGGGGATTTGCATAGTCTATATAATAATTTCCATAGGCATCTCTATAAAAATTTTTGTGTTGTAAGTCTCCAAAATCTATAATCGCAGCATACCCAAGACCTATATCAATACCAAGAGATAACCTTGGCATTGGTCTATATTCAAATCCGGTAGTAAATTGTGTCCCTAATAAAAATCTATTTGCAGTAAAAATTTCATTATAACTTCTGTTCTCTTTCAGAACTTTATTATTATAATTTGAGGAATAATATTCGTCTTTAGCTACCCAATAATCTTCATCTTTAACTTCTTTCACAATTTTACCTTGAGAATAACCCAAAATAATTTCAGGTCCAATAAACCAATTTATTTTTTTAGGCTGAGAAAAATAAAATTTTGTTTGCAACCCTGTTCTGAAGCCAATATTTGATACCTTAGTCTGTTTTGCCTCTCGGAATCTTAACAATACAGAGTCCTGTGTTGTCGAAATGACAGAGATATTTGGAAAAACAGCAGTTAAAAATTGGTAATAGGAATCAATATTTAATCCAACAATAGGATAACCTGCAGGTGTAAAATTTTTGCTATAATGAAGCGTAAGCGGTATTTTAAACCCTATAAGTGTTTTTTTGAACACTCTTTTTTCATATGCTAATGATATATCACTATAAGCTGGAGAAATTAAATCAAAGGATATCGAATTATTGTACTTAAAATAAGAGGAGTCTATATAATTTTTCTTTTTATCTTCTTTAACACTAGTAATTTTGTCAATCTTTCCATTTTCATATACAATTAATAACACATCATTTTTAGTAATTACGTAATCAGGTCCATTTAAATTGTCAGATGTTTTGTATTTTATTTCAGCTATTCCTACTTCTATTATTTTCCCAGTAAGAATTTCTTGATTTTTTTTAATGATTTTGTCTTGTGTGTAAACTGAAAATGTTATAATCCACATAATTAAGCCGGCAAAAAATGTTTTTGTTTTCATATTATTTTTTTTAATGTTTGTAATATTTATTTATATAAAACTTATGTTTTTGATTGCTAATATCGTCCAATTGTACATGATTATCTTATTGAAGGTGGCTGTTTTTTTAGACAGTTTGTAAATATAAAATAAAGGGTTGAATTTTACAAAGTCTTTGCCTGCGTGGCTGGTGATTGGAAACCACAGCGAACAAGTAGGATTTGCACTAAAAATGGACGGCAGCTTCCTATTTTGGGGCTGTCTCATTTTTAGAGAAATAGAAAAAGAGTTTCCAATTCTGATATTATGCTGCATAATTGTCGGGGGTTTTGTAGCTTAAGGATTGATGGGGTCTTTGTTCGTTATAATATTTCAGCCATTCATCAGTTAGCTTTTGTGCTTGCGCTAGGTCTTTGAATACTGAGGCGTCTAATACGGCTTCTCTGTAGGTGCGATTCATGCGTTCTATGATGGCATTTTCTTGGGGGCATCCTGGCTGTATGGCGTTCCACTTAATCTTGTTGTGGTGCAGCCATAATTGAAATTGTTTGCTTGTAAATTCCGGTCCATTATCTGTTCTGATACTTGCAGGCTTGCCTACGGTTTCTATTATCTGTGTGAGGTATTGGATGACTTGTGTGGTGGGTAGGTTGTGGCGTATATGTATGCCTAGGCATTTTCTGTTGTATGGGTCTATGATGTTCAGTGTTCGTATTCTTCTGCCATTACTTAAGGCGTCGCTCATGAAGTCTATGGCCCATTCTTGATTGGCGGCTAAGGGTACGGTGATGGGGTTGGCGGATCTCTTTATCCGTTTGCTTTTGATACGCCGGTATAGGCTGTACCCTTGCTGGGTATATACGCGTCGTATCTTACTGGCACTTATGCCTTGATGATGGTGTTGTATCTGTGCTGTAACAATTGTCCTACCTGAATTATATCTCAGATGCTTGTCTATCAATTCTTTTATGGCTTGGTCTTTGGCAGGCATCTTCTTCTTGTAATATAGTGTGGTTCTGCTGTAAGACATTAGTTTGCAGGCTCGAGCACTTCGTATTTTATATGTCTTTATGGCATATTCTACACAGGCTCTCTTGTGCTCGAGCCCTACCACTTTTTTGAATTTATGTCTTTTAATATCGTGATGTCTAACTGTAAGTCCGATACCGCTCTGCGCAATAGGCTGTTTTCTCTTTCTAGCTCCCTGAGTCGTTGCAGCTCCGTGATTTCCATGCCTCCATATCTCGAACGCCATCCATATATAGTGGCTTCGCTAATACCGTACTTGCGTGCTAAATCGCTGATTTTTGTACCTGACGACAGATCTTGTAGTATCTTTAGTATCTGTGTCTCCGTGAATTTTGATCGCTTCATTGTCTGCTTTTTTTGGTTTAAGTTATAAATTTTTTGATTTTATAACTGTTCTATTTTTACAGCCATGTACCGTTTTACAGTTTTAGGGAATTTTAATTCTATAATCCTGCCCATCCTTTAATCCTAAGAATCATGGTTCAGACAATTTCCTGAATGGTTTTGAGGCAGTTTTACTCGTTTACGGCTGGGCTTCTTTATAGTCCTGAAGTGTACCACGAAGTAGCACCGAAGGTAAACTCAGGACAGCGGGGGTATGAGTTATTATTTGTTAGCTTTTTTATAGTTTATTCACTATGTTTCTCTTTAATACTTTTTTGATATTTTCTTTCATATCTATACATATCAACAACAGAATATATACTAAAAAAACTCCAAGCAATAGCAAGAATTAAAAATGTAGTGACATCGTCAAGATCATACACCATTGCATATTCAGGATGTCGCTTGGATACCATTATCTTAATCTTATCGCCTTTCTTATATTTTAACGGCACAACATTGGGAGCTGCTATCTTGTATATCTTGTATTGTTTTCCTTCAATATTATAGAAGATGTCGAACCTATAATAATCACCATCTACGTCTCTATCAAATATAATATCGCCCACTACACCATACATAATGACATGCTTAGATAATAATACATTAAAAGTATTGCCATAAACAATTCTTAAATTATCGTACCCTACTATAGTGAGAATAATGATAGCTACCACTACAAGATATTCGTATTTTAAAAACCGCATAATTTAATTGATTTAAAATGAATTATGGAAGTCTATAAGTACTCAATGATTCTATATGATTTTGTAAACCAAAGAGGCCAACCTTTCCCTTGCCTACAGTCTTGACGCCTATATTCAAATTATTTGTTAGTCCCAGCTTCACTTCTTTCTTGTTATTGTTACCTACTGCCACCACCGCTTTTACACATACAAGCTGAATTGTAGTCTGCCCTTCGCCAGTAATTTTGCCAAAAGAAGTCTTTTGATTTGTTGAATTTGAGGCAAAAAAGTAGAAAAAAACTTCATTTTTAGCTTTCTTAATTGACTCTGAATATTTAAGCCCTGCCTCTCCTTGTACGAAACTATTATTGGCGATAAATGCATCTACATTAGATTCATCTCCTGTAGCATATAACTTAGTTTGGTTTTGGAGTTGGAATGAAGCTGTATTACCATTAGCATCTTTTTTTTCTATAGACCTAGATGAAACCTCTACACCTACGCCCATCACTTTTAAGTTCTCTGCCAACCAATCTTCAACATTTTCTCCTTTCTCTTCTATTGCCTTACTTAGTTTTTGTATTTGTGCCGTAATCTTCTTGTCATATCTCTTAGCTTTAAACTTCTCAAAAGATGTGGGTGCAAATGTTTTCTCGTAAGCACCATAAATGTTAGACTTTAATTTTACAGAAGCATATAATGCGCCGTCTTTTTCACTAATATTACTACTGATACTCGCAGGACAGTCTTCCATTGATTCAGGACAATCTCTATATAATTGATCTTTATGTTTGTTAGCCCATTTTTCGGCTCTATCTTTTGCATCATCTCCATTAGGATCTGCATAGAATATCGGATTATTCTCAAAACAAGTGTACCCACCATTCCAAGGATATAGCACAGGATCCACATTCCATCTCCTTCCCAGTCTACCATCATACTCCCAGTATTGAGCAGTAGTAACGCTAGGATTTATTTCATTTTCTCTTTCCTGTCCATTAAATCCATACCTATAGGCATACGTAGGGAGGGTTACGGAGGCTAGGGAGGTGGTGTTGTCCTGTCCGGGGGTGGCGATGCCGGTATGCTGCTGCTGTAGGCTGGAAATGCGGAAGCTGCCGCCGGCGCTGCCATAGCCTTGCTGTACAAATAGCACTAGGGCTACGCCGTCACTGCGTGTCTGCACGGAAGGGGTGGTATAGCTTCCCCATTGCGTGATGGGCACATACGCCAATGGATTTGAATTCCATATCCCCTGATGTTCATATTCTTCTTTGTCAAAAAGCATAAGCGCCGCCGCTGTGGTAGTATCAAATGTAAGGATTTTTTTGTTTTTAAATAGTACTCGGTTTACAGCCCACAGATGAGTTAGGGGAATTGAAAATTTTGTATCGTCTAAAAATCTTAAATCATCCTTCTTTTTATCTTGATATAACCGAGCTATGGCGAGCTCATGAGCACTTATAAAAATTAT
>JBGAWK010000012.1:0-54093 GCA_044227665.1 Chitinophagales bacterium | reverse complement strand
CATATATATATCCATTTTTTGAGTATCATGGTATCATTTATTTTTTCAAATATAACAATTTCAAATTGCGTGCCAATGTATCAATCTGGTTCAAATCCTAATATAAAGTTGAATGTACCGTTTTTGCCTATATAATTCAAGAAACCATTAGTAGTATTGAGTACATTATCTGGGTCGCTATAGCCTGCATTGTCGAATCGGATACCGTAGTCGAAGCCTATAAGTCCAAACATGGGCAAGAAAGCCCTTATACCTATACCTGCACTTTTATACAACTTGAATGGATTATAGTCTTTGAAAGTACGCCAACTATTGCCGGCTTCTGCAAAGAAATGTCCATAAATCGTAGCCTGCGGGCTGCGTGTGAAAGGATAGCGCAATTCTAAAGTAAATTTATTGAAGATAGCATCGCCTCCATTATCAGAGTATATGCCATAACCACGGTGTGCAATAATGTCGTTACCAAAGAGCTGGAAGTTAGCACCGCTGAGTCCGTTACCGCCTACCTGAAATCTCTCAAATGGCGACAGCCCTGCCAATTTATTGTAATAGCCTAAGAATCCCAATTTCGCAGCAAATTTCAACACGAGTTTTTGCTTTTTGTCTAGATTTTGATACCATTCTATATTAAATCTCCATTTGTGGTATTCTATGAATTTATATTTTTTTTCCAAAGTAAGTGCTGTATCTGCGTAGAAGCCCTCTTTCCTGAATGCTGAATATGGAGGTGTAAACTGTCCTGACAAGGAGATATTAGAGCCACTGGTAGGATACATAGGGTCGCTTACACTACTACGAGATAGCACAAGTCTCAAATTCAGGTTATTGAAATTTCCATTGGTGATATTGGCGTTCTCACTAAAGATACGCTGTCCTAAGTTTTTGAGATAATAATTTTGATAGTTGAAAGAGCCTTGGAAGATGAAATAATCATCGGGCCATTTCAATCTTGTTCCCAGCCCTACCGACATTCCATTAGATAGTTGCACTCCATTGGTGCCATCACTATTGATAGTGGAAAATCTCGTTCTAAAGGCTGAAACACTAAGTGCATTGGGTTTTTTGCCACCAAGCCAAGGCTCGGTAAAAGAGAAGTTATAGGTCTGATAGCGCTTGCCATTACTCTGTATCCGTAAGGATAGTTTCTGACCGTCACCGGTAGGAAGTGGAGACCATGCTCCCTTTTTAGCAATATTTTTTATGGAAAAATTATTGAAAGAGAGCCCTACTGTGCCAAAGAGACCCTGACTACCTCCCCACCCTGCTGAAAGCTCTATTTGGTCGGCAGATTTTTCGGCTACCACATATTCTATATCTACAGTACCATCTTTGGGATTAGGTATAGGATTCACCTGTGTAGCCTGCGCATCGAAGTAGCCTAAGTTCGCAATCTCGCGCTGCGAGCGTATAAGGTCTGTACGGCTAAATTTCTGTCCCGGGATAGTACGTAGTTCTCTTCGTATTACGTGCTCGTTGGTCTTGTCGTTACCTCTGATGATTACATTCTTGATAGTGGCCTGCGGTCCTTCATTAATTCTGATTTCTACATCTATAGAGTCGCCAGTGACCGCTACCTCTATGGGCTCTGCATTGAAGAACAGATAGCCATCGTCATAATATAGGGTAGAGATATCTGTATTGTTGGGATCCATTTTAAGGCGAGTATTTAGCAATTGTGTATTGTAAATGTCGCCTTTCTTAATTCCTAAAATTTTTTCAAGATACTCGGTTTTATATTTAGCATTGCCTTTGAAGGTGAGATTTCTAAAATAATATTTTCTTCCCTCGTTTACATATATATATATATCCAAGTCCCTGCCATTGTAGGCATCTACAACAGTATCTGATACTAGTGTGGCATCTCTGTATCCTTTGGAATTATAGTAATCTATGAGGCTGCGTTTGTCCACCTCATATTTGTCTTCATTGAACTTAGAGGGGTGAAAAATACCTATATGTACACGTTCTTGGAAAAACGTCTTTAGCGTATTAGAATTGAGATTGGCAAGGCTATACAAGGTATTTTTAAGCTGTTGCTTTTTGAATACTTTTTTATCGCCAGGTAGAAAAATCTGAAATTTAGTTTTCTCTTTGGTCTCTTTCATGGCTTTCAGCAATTCGGCATCCGATACGGCCTCATTACCTGTCACATTGATATTATTTACTTTTACTTTGTAGCCTTTATCTATTTCGACCATCAGGGTAGCTGTATTTATCGCATTACTATCTTTTATCTCTGAGAATCCTACTGTCGTTTTCAGGAATCCTTTTTCGCCGTAGAAATCTTTTACCGTATTAGAGATAGTATTTTTTAGTGCTTCGCTTAAAGGTCTTCCTTTGTAGTTCTCCAGCTTTTTGTTAAGGTCGTCAGCCTGACCTTTTTTTATACCCTTGTATAAGATAGTAGATAGTCTAGGTTTTTCTATAAGATGTACGGTAAGGAATATTTTGTCGCCTTCTACTTTATCCGCCACTATTTCTATGTCGGTAAAAAGTCCTTGCTTCCAAAGTTGTTTTATAGCTTTGGTGATATCTTCGCCTGGCACATCCACTTTTTGGTTGATATATAATCCTGATATAGATTTTATGATGCTCTTGTCCAAGAATTTTACACCCTGAATATCTAGCCCGCCGATGATATATGTTTTCGGGGCCTTATAATCCACGATGTCACCTTCGGGCATGATTCCGTCATTGCTGTATTGCGCCCACGAAAAATAGGGTATTAGAATTAGAATATATGTCAATAACTTGATTTGGTTCATGCACTTATTATTTGTTCGCTAGTCATCCCAAAACGACGCTCGCGGTTTTGGAAGGCAAATATAGCTTTATAAAGTTCGTTTTTGTCAAAATCGGGCCAAAAGACATCGGTAAAATAGAATTCCGTATAAGCTAGCTGCCATAACAAGAAATTACTAACACGATGCTCTCCACTGGTACGTATCAGTAATTCAGGGTCTGGCATATCATAGGTATATAGGTGACTCGTCAAGCAAGATTCATCTATATCTGCTGATAAGAGTTCTCCTTGCTGTACTTTTGCTACTATATCTTTTACTGCACTGATTATCTCGGCACGAGATCCATAACTCAATGCCAAGGTCAAGGTCATCCTTGTATTGGACTTTGTAGTATCTATGGCTTTAAAAAGTTCTTTGCGTGTTTTTTCGGGCAAGGAGTCCGTATCTCCAATAGCATTTAGACGAATGTTATTTTTCATTAACGTTTTCACCTCTCTGCCTATTGTAATTAATAACAAATCCATGAGCGCAGAAACTTCTGTCTGTGGGCGATTCCAGTTCTCTGTACTGAAAGCGTAAAGTGTAAGATGGGATACGCCTAATTCGGCGCAGCCTTCAGTAATCTCTCTTACCGCTTTTACGCCATTCTTATGACCGAATATTCTGTGCTTACCTTTGGACTTTGCCCATCTTCCATTGCCATCCATAATTACGGCAATATGAACGGGTAGTTTTTGCAAGTCTATACTATCTTTTGTGATATTATGTGAGTGTAGTTCGCCCAAAGTGGTGCAAAAATACTAAAACGTAGGACATTTTGATGTACGTATAGTATAGGTAATGCCTATAGAATAAAAATTAAATCTGTCGTTGTCTTTACTAGTACCTCTTTGCTGGTTTATACGGCCGATAGGATTGGAGGTAAGTTCATTGGAGCGGTCAGAGATGAGTTCCGCAATATTGTCACCAGTGACAGGATCGTAATAACCAAATCCTTCGTCATTGAAGTCGGGATATACCTTGCTTACATCATCCATATAATCAATAAATGTACGCCTGCTACTGATGTCAACGATGAAGCTCCAGTTATTATTTAATGCAAATTTAAAACCTCCACCAAAGGGTATTGCCACACTATAATTGGAATAGCCTTTCTTTCCATCAATATTTTGGTTTTTTTGTCCTTCTGTACCTACCTGCTCTAGCTTGATACGCGAGCCATTGTAGTTAGTGATAGGATTGTAATAAAACATTCCCAACCCAGCATACATATAGGGTGTGAATCTATTTTTTTTACTTCCCAAAATATACGGAAGGAAATTAATCTCGTATGTACCTTCTACGGCAAAAATTTGAGAGCTGAAGTCTAAATTTCTTAGGTATTTATAGGGGTCTTTTGTATTTATCTTGCTATCAGAAGCGGCTATCATCCCATAATTGAGGGTGAGCTTAAATGCCATCCTCGAATTGAAATTGTGGCGATAAAGCATAGAAGCGTTATATCTTGTAGTCTTGAAAGAGAACCTAGGGTTGAGGTCTCCTAAATACTGTGCAGCACCGCCCATTATGCCGAATTCATTCTCTTGTGCCGACACCCATTGTATGCTATACATCAGAGCAATAGCCACAAAACAAATATTTCTTATACAACTCCTCATCATAAGCCAAGTACAAATATAGAGTAATAACGATTAATATTTTGCCTTAGTATTTATCCACAAAAGGGTATTACATGCTACCGATGTATTAGACACATTCCATGAGCACAGCATTTTGTATATTGAAATATACAATTGTGGTGATTACAGCTTATTATTAATTTGCCTTCTGTGGTGTACGTAGTGCAAACTCCGGAATGGTAACTTCAAAGTAATGACCATCATTGAGCCTACGCATTTGATAGACGCCCCGCATTTTACCTATTTCACTATTCAAGCTGCATCCCGACATATACTGGTAACTTTCCCCGGGATATAGTATAGGCTGCTGTCCTACCACACCTTCGCCAATCACCTCACGTATTGGCTGCAACAACTCATATATATACCAGTGCCGTGACATGAGCTGAAGTGTGTGGGTGCTATCGTTGGTAATAGTAATCCTATAGGCAAACATATATTCGTCGTTATTCACATCAGAATACTGTGGTTGATAGAAAGTTTCTACTGCAATTTTTACCCCTTTAGTGATAGCTATAGCCATAATAGTTATATAAATATATCATAAATTATTCATCCCGCATCATCAAGAAACCTTCAATCATAAATTTTAACGCTCTATAACTATTATTTATTTCGTCGTTGATAAGAATAGCATCAAATTTCGGCTCGTATTGCATTTCCCAGGTAGCTTTTGCCATGCGTTTGTGAATAGCGGCATCAGAGTCTGTGCCTCTGCTTCGCAGTCTTACTTCTAATATTTCTTGTGACGGTGGCTTAATAAATATCGAAAGTGCATGAATGCCGTAATAATCCTTGACTCTAATAGCACCCATGACATCTAATACAAATAATACGGTATATCCACTAGTCTGTAATCTTTCTACTTCACTGATAAGGCTTCCATAGAATATATCTTCATATACCTGCTCCCACTCCAAGAATTTTTTGTCTGCAAGCTTACTTTCAAAGTCGGCATTACTTAGGTAATAGTAATCTTTGCCTTCTATCTCCCCCTCTCTTGGTGGGCGCGTAGTTGCAGATACGGAACGTCGTATGGTGGGAAATTTTTCTAACACATACTTTGCCAGTGTAGTTTTACCACCTCCTGATGGCCCTGTAATTATAATAACTTTAGGATGGGCAGGCATTACAATACATTATTAAGTTGTTCTTTTATTTTTTCTATCTCGTCCTTCAACATCACTACAAGTTGTTGGATTTCAGCATCATTTGCTTTAGACCCTATAGTATTGGCTTCGCGCAAAAATTCCTGACTTATAAATCCAAGCCTTTTTCCTTTCTCAGGTTTATCATCCACTACTATTGCTTTGAAGTATTCGACATGGGATTTAAGCCTCGAAAGTTCTTCTTGTATATCTAATTTCTCTACATAAAATATCATCTCCTGCTCCAGCCGATTTTTGTCTATAAGTTCTGGCATCAGATGCTGCAATCCTGATAATAGCTTCTTTTTCACCTTCTCAGTACGCACAGGTTCTGCCTCAATGATTCTACTATATATTACCTCTATGGCTGAAATCCTTTCTTTGATATAGTCCTCCATTGCTTTTCCTTCTGTAAGCCTGAATTGTATTAATTGCCGTAGGGCTTCCTCTAAGGAATGTATGATACTATTATATTCTTCGTCATTGGCAGTTTCGCTTACACTATTTTGTACATCCTGCATCTGCAATAATGCAGATAGAATATTAGCATCTTTGATATCGTTCTCCTGTTGAAAAATTTTCAGTTGAGAGATGTAACTTTTGAGGACATTCCAATCAATAGCGGGTTCTTTGTGAACAGCTATCTCCGAGATAGAAAATTCTACCTTCCCCCTGATAAGCCTATCTGAAAGGTGTTTACGCAGTTCTAGTTCTTTGTCTTTAAGCCATTGCGGTATCCGCAACGAGATTTCCATGCCTTTACTATTTACAGCCTTTATATCTATTTGCATAGAGCCAAGTCTGAATTTGGAAGTACTTGTGCCAAAGCCTGTCATAGATATCATCATAAAAACATTTTTGATATTTTACAAAAATAGCTTTAATTGAGCCAACTATAGAGGTAGTATCTCTATAGGCAAGAATAATTTAATAATGATGCATAATTACGAAAAAAGCTAAGCCACAAGTGGCTTAGCTTTTTTACAATATATACCAAATAAAATTAATCTTCGGATTTCCTTATAGTTTCTATGTAGGAAGCCTTCAGTATCTCTGACCTACGTGTTACAGACTTTTTAGTAAACGCCTGTCTGTTGCGTAGTTCTTTGATAATACCTGCTTTTTCGTACTTCTTTTTATAGACTTTCAATGCTTTGTCTAAACTATCGTTTTCTCTTGCATCAATGATTAGCATAACTTTCTTACTATTTTGAGGTGCAAAGATAATAATAATTCGTAAATATCGAATATTCATATTTTTTTTGACAATTATTTATCATAGATAATTGACACTTTTAACAATTTGAAAAACTTTAACAATACTTTTATTGTTCCCCACCAATATTGCATTTACATTTACTTTCTAAATCATAGATATGAATTCAAAACTATTACATTGGATATTGCGTATTGTCATTGCAGGATTATTTATTGTATCAGCCATATCAAAATTATATCCAGTAGAAGCCTTTGAAAAGCAATTAGTAGATCTAGGATTTGCCAATTGGTGTATAGCACCCATATTTGCTAGAGGTATCATTGCTTTTGAATTGTATTTGGGTATAAGCTTTTTGCACAATCATTTTTTTAAAAAATTTATCATCCCAGCAACTATTGGCTTGCTCCTTGCTTTTATTGCACACCTAGGCTTACAGATTGCCCAATTTGGGAATTCCGGCAACTGTGGCTGCATGGGGCAGCTAATCCCTATGAGTCCCTTAGAAGCTATAATAAAAAATGTCATCAGCATCATTATTATCATCTTCATATATGTAAAAGCTAAAGCCAAACCTGACAGCAAGCATCGCTATCATTTTCTGATACTTGCTGCCATTATTGCATTTATTTTGATGAAATATAAGATGAGTTGCTGTTGCGACCCTGTGGACACCACTCTTACCTATACCTTGCCAGAATCACAAGCCATAACCTCAGAGGCTACGCCTATAAAAAATTCTACGCCTGGCACAGATAACGATACTATTGCAAGCCTTCCGAGCAAAGGAAATACCCCTATGCCTAAAGCATCATTAAAAGACTCTGTAAAAAAATCTACGCTTTCGACACCTACTATCAAAAGAGCCGTATCCGAATTTGCACGATATACACAATTTAGTGATGGTAAAATTACCAATGTAGATGAAGGGAAAACTATAATGTGTGTGTTCAATACGATGTGTGACCACTGTATGGATGCGTGCAAAGCCCTTACCGAATTATCAAAGAAAAAATCGCTTCCAAAGGTTCGCATTATTTTTTGGAGTGAGAACAATTCCAAAGGCGAAGACCTACAGAAAGAGATAGATGCTTTCTTCAAATATGCAGGAGCGTCTTACCCTTATACTGTTGTAGATATAGGTACTTTTTTTAGAATACTAGGCAAGACCCCATCACCACCTAGAGTGGTATATCTCAACGAAGGCAATACAGTATTGGATATAGGCGGAGAGGAATTCAGCATAGAGACACTCTCTAAGTCTATACAATAGCTGGAGATTTTCAAAGTACAATTTGTTAATGTAATGATGCGGGTATTATGGCTACCTTTGCAGAAAATAAATTATTTAGGATGAATGAATTTAGAGCGTTGGGATTGAGTGAAACTATTATAGAGGCTCTCGAGAAGAAAGGATACCAAACTCCTACACCCATACAAGCTTTCACTATACCTTTGCTCCTCAATGGGGATAAAGACATTATAGGGCAGGCTCAGACAGGAACCGGAAAGACAGCTGCATTCGGCTTGCCAATTTTGGATAAATTTGACCCTTCGATACGAGGTGTACAAGCATTGGTACTCACACCTACTAGAGAGCTTGCCTTGCAGGTGGCAGAAGAAATTAAGAGTTTCAAAGGCGAAAGAAGAATATGGATTACTACGGTATATGGTGGAGCCCCTATAAGTTCGCAGATGCGTGAACTCGAAAAAGGTACACATATAGTTGTAGGTACACCGGGCAGGGTAATAGATCTTATAGAAAGAAAGAAGCTGATCTTAGATGCAGTTCGCTATGTAGTGCTCGATGAAGCAGATGAGATGCTGAACATGGGTTTCCTAGACGATGTAGAACTAATCATCAATCAATGTAATAAGGATAGAAAAATGCTTCTATTCTCGGCTACGATGCCAGACAGGATTCTATCGCTTGCCAAAAGGTATATGGGCAAATACGATCATGTCGCCGTAAAAAAACAAGAGCTTACTACTGATACTATAGACCAATATGTACTGGAAGTACCTTCCAGAGATAGATTTGATGCTCTGTGCAGAATACTGGACGTAGAAGAAGACTTTTATGGCATCATATTCTGTAATACCAAGGCAGAAGTGATAGAAATCGCTAATCACCTCAATGATAAGGCTTACTATGCCGATGCCCTACATGGTGACATAGCACAAAATCTCAGAGAGAAAGTCGTAAAGCAATTTAAGTCCAACAAATATGGTGTACTAGTAGCTACGGACGTAGCGGCACGTGGCATAGATATTCAAGATCTTACCCATGTGATTAACTATAGCTTACCCCAAGATCCCGAATCTTATGTACATAGAATAGGTAGAACTGGTAGAGCAGGAAAATCCGGAAAGTCTATTGCCATCATTGATAGTTCAGAAAGAAGAAAACTATCTTTTATACAGAAGATAAGTAAAGCCACCATCCAAAAGTTCAAATTACCAGATGCTTTTGAGATGGTAAAAATCAAGAAGCAAAGGCTTAAAGAAGAGATTGAGACTATAGTAAACACAGAACATTATGAGGAGTACATGACCTTCGCTTTAGAAGTGATGGCAGACAATGATCCTATTGTTACTATAGCATCCCTTATCAAGCATTTTGTAAAAGATGATCTCAACCCTACAACGTACAAACAGATTCAAATATCTGAAGAGAAATTCAGAGACAAAAAGGGCGGAAGAAATAATTCTAAAGTTCGTTTATTTTTGGGCAAAGGACGAAAGGACAGCTACAATCCTAGAATCATTCTAGATTTAATCTCTAAAGAAGCGGATGTATCCGGAAGGATGATAGATGATATCCGAATTATGGATAACTTTTCATTTTTCACCACGAATGGGGAGACTGCAGACATTATCTTAGAAGTATTCAAGAGAAAAGCTAAGGCCGAGCATAATAAGCCTCTTATAGAGAAAGCTCGCGAAAGAAATTAACTAACGTAAGTTTGGATTACGCAACATCAGGAAGTAAGAAGCAATCAAATGGATTTGCTTTATAGAAAGTAATATATTAGGGATGGATTATGGGAAGACGGCGTACGCCAGTGTTCCCATAATGTTTATCTTGAACAGAAGCACAAAGCTCAGATTTAGCACGTCTGACGGACTGACACAAAACTCCTAGGCGGTTTTTCTTCCTCCGTTCAAATCCGTCAGTTTACATTTTTATATTAAGTTCCAGTCGTCCACCAAAGCTGGGTTCAATGATTTTTTGAAGTGTAGAAATACGAGCCTCTTCTTTCAGTCCCCCAGTTTTCTTGCTTGACTTACCCACGTCGGTGCGTTGTTGATGGTTTGTCTAAGTAACAAGTTTAACTGAGCAGAATGATGCTGAATATGTCTGATGTTGTAGAATAAAATCTCAAGCAACGAGTAATTTTTGTAGTCGTTAACCCAGCGGTTGCTTAATTTGTCAACCGTTAGTCCAGCAATTAGTTGTTTTGCTTTTTGGCTACAATGTCCTAAGTATAAAAGCAATTCCGTTTTTGTGTAAGTTCTGTCCGGCTTTTTTCCTATTGGATCAAACTCTGAAAAAGTATACGGTGTCGGTGGTTCAAATTTGTTGGGGTCAGTCGTCAAGTAATAGTCAGTCCAAAAAATGCAATGGTAAGAAATATACCAAAAATTTAATGCTGTGTCCCAATGTTCGTCAGGACACATTATAATTGCATTTTCAAGCATGTCAAGACTCGCTCCTAATTGACTCCAAGTTGCTTCTTTTATTGATGTATGGTTATCCATATTTTATCATCTATGTTGTCTCATTTTATTTGGTCAGCTGTGGTTGCTGCTTCTATATATAAGTGATTATGAGTACTATAATTTTATTTTGAATTATATTTATCTATATCATTTATTATCAGTTAATTATACAATAAAGCCTAAAATGTTGCATCTTTTATAATTCTCATCCCGAGCTCACATTAGATACGCTACATTTATAGCGGATAGTATAGTAGTTCTACATAGGATTTGTCTAGGTTGATGCCTAAATCTTTCTGGGCAGCACCAGAAATTCGCATTAGTATATTTTCATTTTCACCAGTTTCAGGCAATTTGCCTATCACCTTTACAAAGCAATATTTATTATTTACTAGATTTTTTACCTTAATAATGGATCCAATAGTAGCTGTTTTGTGCAACGCAAAGTAGTTATTACCCATCATGGCATTTTCTGTCTGTAATTTAGCAGCAGTACCTCTTTCAATTACATCATCTCTGCCTGTAGATTTTGCATCCAAATAATTTTGGTAATACATATCTTGCACATCATTATAAGTAATTATTGTTTTTACAGGCTTGGGGGAGGGATTTAATGTTTTTACTTCCTTTTCTCCTTCTACGTATTTCAGCGGACCGTTTGGACTAATAATCAATTTAGTACCTGGCTTAATATTTACATCTTTGAGGCTATTCCATTTCTGCAAGTCTTCTACAGACACAGAATATTTTCTTGCTATAGAGTAGAGCGTCTGGTCTTGTTCTACTTCGTGATATACAGACTTGGCAGTATTCGTTGCAGGCACCGTCTTCACAGGCGTGGTTGGCGTGGTTTTTACAGGAATTGAAGATTTTACAGCAGGATTATTAGAAGGTGTTTTTGAAGGAGTAATGGCTGTAGTTACAGGAATTTTTATCAACTGCCCGGGTATTATCGTACTATCCGAAATTGATGGATTGATTTTGTATATCTCCTTTACACTTACCTTGTATTTTTTAGCTATAGAATATAAGCTTTCGCCCACTTCTACTTCATGGACTTTGGGCTTGCTCGTTTGTGCATATAGTACACTTCCTAAACATATACATATTACTATCCAAATCTTTCTCATCTTAATTCAATATTTTGATAAAAATGCAATCATAATCCGTTCCGAAAAGTCTACATTTTATCCACAAGTGTTTAACTTAACAAATTTTATACTAATTATGCAGTATAAAACTTTGCATATACTAAAATGAATGTTGTAGGTATTATTCCTTCCAGATATGATTCTGTACGATTTCCGGGCAAGCCCTTGGCTATGATAGATGGCAAGTCTTTATTACAAAGGGTATATGAGCAAGTAGTTCAGTCCAAAATGCTTGCTGAGACCTACATTATCACTGATTGTGAAAGTATTTATAATCACGCCTCAACATTTACAAAGCATATTCTTTTATCAAAATTACACCATGAATCAGGTACAAGTAGATGCTTTGAAGCTTTTCAATATATAAATACTGATGATAAATATGATGGATTTATAAATATTCAGGGTGACGAACCTTTAATATCCTCAGAACTTATAGATGAAATCGCACGTAATTTATTGCCAAATATAATTACTACAGCGGTTTCCGTGTGTGATAGTGCCGAAGACTTCATTAATCCCAATATTGTAAAAGTGGTATGCAAGTCCAATGGAGAAGCATTATATTTTTCAAGAAGCCCCATACCCTATAATGCCGAGAGTTTCTATAAGCACATCGGAATCTATGGTTTCCATAGCAGCATAATACAAGATATAAATCTTACTAAATCTAAATATCTTCTTAGTGAAAACTTAGAACAATTAGAATGGATGTATAATGGACTGACAATCAATACAATAATAACAAGCCATGATTCTTATGGCGTAGATACGCCACAAGATGTAGATAAAATATTACAGATGCTTAATGTGTAGAAACTATAAAAAACAATACATTTACATTCCATAACATTTTTTGGTTCTGTTATGGCAAAATACATCTTCGTTACCGGTGGGGTAACATCATCATTAGGAAAAGGGATACTCGCTGCTTCACTTGCGCGGCTACTTATTGCTAGAGGATATCGTACTACTATCCAAAAATTCGACCCTTATATCAATGTAGATCCGGGCACAATGAATCCCTATGAGCATGGAGAATGCTATGTTACCGATGATGGTGCTGAGACCGATTTAGACTTAGGGCATTACGAGCGATTTTTGGATACGCCTACATCTCAATCCAACAATGTGACGACAGGAAGAATTTATTTGGATGTGATAAGTAGAGAGAGAAAAGGAGATTATCTAGGCAAAACTGTACAGATAATTCCGCACATTACTGATGAGATAAAAAGAAGGATGCTTCTATTAGGCAAAAACAATGACTTTGATATCGTCATCACAGAGATTGGTGGCACCGTAGGAGACATAGAATCACTACCCTATATAGAAGCTATAAGACAGCTGAAATGGCAGCTTCCTCAGGAAGACTATCTTACCATGCACCTGACCTTAGTGCCATACTTAGGTGCGGCCAAAGAATTAAAAACTAAGCCTACACAACACTCAGTAAAAGAACTACAATCCTATGGGATACAGCCCAAAATATTAGTGTGCAGAACCGAACATCATTTAGGTATCGAACGCAAAAGAAAAATTGCCGATTTCTGTAATGTAGAGCATAGGGCGGTAATCGAAGCCATGGATGCACCATCTATATACGATGTACCCTTGATGTTACAAAAAGAAAAATTAGATGACCTAGTGGTAGAAATGCTACATCTAGATTCTACTATAGAGCCGGACATGAAAGCATGGAAGGGATTTGTCAATAAATACAAACATCCCAAGCATGAGATAAATATAGCCTTAGTAGGGAAGTATGTGGAGCTAAAAGACGCCTATATTTCTATCTATGAAGCACTCACACATGCTGGTGCCTATCATTTTGCCAAGGTAAACATTCACCCACTTCATTCACAGGATATTAATAATGAGAATACCAATGATATACTGGGCAAAATGGATGGTATCATCGTAGCTCCCGGTTTTGGTCATAGAGGAATAGACGGAAAAATTGCTACCATACAGTATGTACGAGAAAACAATATCCCCTTTTTAGGGATATGTTTGGGTATGCAATGTGCAACGATAGAATTTGCTATAAATGTATTAGGAATTAAAGATGCCACATCTCGAGAATTTCATAAGAAAGCAAAAAATGCTGTAATAGATATTATGGAGGAACAAAAAAAGATAGAAGCAAAAGGGGGGACTATGAGGTTGGGCACCTATCCTTGTGCGCTTGATAAAAATTCAAAAGTCCATCATGCATATAAGATCCCATTAATATGGGAAAGGCATCGCCACAGATATGAGTTTAACAATGAATATTTAGCAGATTTTGAAAAAAATGGCATGAAAGCTACAGGAATAAATCCAGAATCACAATTGGTAGAGATTATAGAAATCCCAAGCCATAAATGGTTTGTAGGAGTACAATTCCATCCAGAATACAAGAGTACTGTTTTAACGCCACATCCCTTATTTATGGGATTCATTAAAGCCGCCTTGAGCTAAGCCAAAATTTGCTACTTAAAAGAATTGGAAATAACTGAAATAAATTCATCAGCGATGTGGGGGTTACATGCAATAATTTCCCTTCCATAAAGCCAATTATCCCTCTCGGAAAAGTCAAAAACAACACCCCCGGCTTCTTGCACAATCAATGCTCCTGCTGCCACATCCCATGGCGAAAGTCCATATTCAAAGAATCCATCAAAAGTTCCTGAGGCTGTAAGGCACAAATCTATAGATGCGGCACCACATCTTCTTATTCCCCTTGTGTTTTCCATTAGAAACTTTAATGCTTTGAGATAATCTTCATTTTTGCCAAAATCATAATAAGGGAAACCCGTAGCGATAAGTGCATCGGCAAGTTTGTTTCTTTGTGAAACGCAAATCTTAGTGCCATTCTTATAGGCACCTTCACATAGTGCCGCAGCATATATATCCCCATGTGAAATATCTGCTACTGCCCCCATTACGATTGTATCATCTTTGTATAGTGCTACCGACACACCCCAAAATGGAACATCGTGTATAAAATTTGTAGTGCCATCTATTGGATCAATAATCCAATAAAGTGGGGATTGCTTTTGAGCAATAGTATTTTCTTCTGTCAGAAAAGTTGCTTCAGGGATAAATTTAGATAGTTTATCCGTAAGAAAATTCTCAGAAGCTATATCTATTTGGGTAACTAAACTATTGAGGCTCTTAGTAACAACCTGTAAGTTGCCATTTTTCTTGCATACTTCAGTAATGTAAGTACTACAGTCAGCAATAATTTTGACTAAACTATTTAGATTTTTTTCCATTAAAGAAGTCTACTAATCTTGAAGGCTTACCCTTGGAAATTACTTCGTTGTAATATATTATAAATATTCCCATAAGATAAAAAGGCATCATAGGGATTTTATATCTCACCAAGGATCCAAAATTCGATGTGGAGAAACCAACTGCATAAGAAAAAAAAATCGAATACATGAGACAGAATTGCACCATTCCATCATTAAGAATATTTGAAATAAATTTTCTTAATGATACTTTTTTTACAACATAAATTGTAAAAAACAAAAAGAACAAACTCTCTATGGCAGATGCTAGTGAAACTATATTATGAACTTCCCACAAAAATGGTCTAAATAATGTAGCGAAAACAGCAAAAGGAAATATAGTTATCATGCCAGATAAAGAAGTACTTATAGGAATGCCTAAAGAAAATTGTGATCCCGATTCAATATTTGATAAGTTATAATTAAGAGATCCTGCTGTCTCAATTATCTTATCAATAGCAAATTGCCCCATCATTTCATCAATTTGACTCTGTAAAATAAATATACCTCCTATAATACTCCCAAGTACAATTAAGTATAAAATTTTACGTATATATGTATTTATGCCTTTTAATTTATAATTAATCAATAACAAAACAACTGAAGGAATATATGCAAATAGTATATATTTCTTCAGGTTATATATCATGTAAACAGATACAAAAATATAAAAAAAATAACTTATGCGAAACCTATTTCTAACCACAATATCAATAAGAGGATAGGTAAGCCATCCTATTAAAGAATAACTCACAGCATCTTTAAGCAATCCTGAACCCCATAAAACACATGAAGGAATCACTAGAACAAGAAAAAAAATAACCTTTTGTAGATGGATATCATTATATACTATCCTAAATGCTTGATATAATTTCCAATTACCAAAAGTTGTAAAAAAAGCAATGATTAAAGTACCTGAAATATAAGAAAAGCCCGCAATAGGCATAACGAACGAAAATATCTTAGTAATAAATAGGTTCTCTCTTACATTCATGATTGGATGTATAAGTCCTGCCAAAATTGTCGTATTTAGTTCTGAGGCATCAGCCTTTAAAATATATGGCAATAGACTCATATTAGAATAATACGTCCTACCAATATCACATGCATCATTCCAATATGCAAACGAATCTCCATAGCCATATATATATATATATATTAATGCCATTAATATTCCAAAAGTAATTTTCAATAGCAATAACCTATAAAAATATCTATAATCTATATCTCCTTTACTAATTTTATATTTACTATATACTATTGAAAATAATAAAAAACAAAGTATTAGAGAGGGTAATAAAATTATATCAAATGGGTATGATGTTTGATAAATATACCTTCCCTCATAATATTTCTCATAAAAAGCCCTAAGTAAAACTATAGGTATATTAAAGTATAAATTACTAAAAAACAATTCGGAATTCCTATTTCTTCAATCCTATTTCCCGCAACCTCTCATCTAAATACGATCCTGCGGAAATTGGAGCGTAATGTATAGGATTATCCTCAGTACAACAATGAGGCAAGCAATCCAAACGCATCTCGGAACGTGGATGCAAAAAGAATGGTATAGAGTATCTGCGAGTATGCCATAGTTCTCTCGGTGGATTTACGACTCTGTGTGTAGTAGAGCGTAACACATTATTACATAATCTCTGCAACATATCCCCTACATTTACTACAATCTGCCCCGGTGCGGCGGTAGCATAATGCCACACATTATCTCTGTCCAATACTTGTAAGCCATCAGCAGATGCCCCTACTAATAAAGTAATTAAATTAATATCTTCATGTTGCTCAGACCTTATAGCAGAATTTGGTTCTTTAGTGATGGGAGGATAATGTATAGCCCTCAATATACTGTTACCATTATGAATTTTGGCATCAAAATAGTTTTCCTCTAATTGCAAATACAATGCTATAGCTCGCAATAGATGTCTTCCCGTATTTTCAAAACTTTTATATAATTCTTTGCCTAGAGCATTAAATTCAGGCAATTCCCTTACCTCAATATTGTCAGGATAATCCTCTTTGGACATAATCTCTCCTTCTACATATTGCCCTACTTGCCAAAACTCTTTCAAGTCGGCAACTTCGCTTTGTTTAGCTTTTTCACGACCAAATGCAGTATATCCTCGCTGTCCTGCATACTCAGGTATCTCGTACTTTTCTTTTTGTGCTACCGGCATCGCAAAGAATAACTCCACTTGATCATAAAATTTATCAATCAGTTCTTGGGATATACCATGATTCTCAATAGCGGCAAACCCAATTTCCTCATAGGCTTTACCTAAATCCTTAACAAACTTATTTCTTTGCTCCTCATTGCCAGCAAGAAACTGTGACAAATCCAACACAGGGATGATGCTCATATCTATTACTTTAATATTGCAAATGTAAATATTTTTAGACCCTTTTTAGTAATTTTACAAAAAATTAGACATGATTAATCTCTCAAATTTAAGAAGGATAATAAGTGGGAAAGAATACATAGCACAAATTGACGGATTAAGGTTTTTTGCAATTTTTTTTGTTGTATGGTTTCATATACTCTGTAATTTTAGGTATAATATTAATTCAAATATTACTCTTCCTTTTGTTGATTTTATATTAGATAATTTCGCATTAGGTAGTAGCGGTGTATTATTATTCTTCGTAATTAGTGGTTTTATTTTAGCGTTACCTTTCATAAAAGCAATGAATAATAATGGAATAATTAATCTGAAGAATTTCTACATGAGACGACTTACAAGATTGGAACCTCCTTATATTATAATAATGACAATCATGTTATTCGTTTTTATAATCATAAAAAAATTCAATATCATTGAGGTTTTTGAACATTATTTTGCTTCTATTTTTTATCTGCATTTTTTATTTTTTCCAGGAGAAGAACCTTTATTAAATGGTGTGGCTTGGAGTTTAGAATTAGAAATACAATTTTATATTTTAACACCATTACTTACGAAGATTTTTATCTTAAATAAAAAAACTAGAAGATTTTTATTAGTTTTTACTATATTTTTCTTTTCAATCACATGTAATTATTACACATTTAAATATATTATTTTATTAAACCATATTAATTATTTTCTCGTAGGTTATTTATTGGCTGATTTATATTTAGACAATAAATACAACACTAATCTTAAGCTTAAAAATTGGATAATTATTTTGCTTTACTTTTTGATACCGATTACTTTTTGGAAGTATATTGGTAAAAATTTAGGAATGTTATTATTTATATCTCTAATATTTTTTTCATATTACCATATAATACATGGGAGAGTAAAAGTAATATTTCAAAATAAAATTATAACAACCATAGGAGGTATGTGCTATTCCATATATCTCATCCATTTGCCTATAATTGGATTCATAAATATTTTATTTAGAAAACTCCATCTATTTCAAGCTAATATTTATTCATTTATTCTGTTTTTATTTTTTAATTTAACAATCATAGTAATTTTATCTTTCTTATTCTATATATATATTGAAAGACCCTGTATGAATCCAATTTGGTACAAAAAATATTTTACTCATTTAAAAAGACTAGCCCAATAGAGCCTAAATATTATCCTTAAAAATCACAAAACCAGTTTAATAAAACTCTCTTAATCTTTATTATGTACTTTTGCATTTATGCAAAAAATGGATATTAAAAAGCTTTTCCAGTCGCTGCCTATTGGCAAGCAAATTACCATTAACGGTTGGGTACGCACTAAGAGAGAGAGTAAGAATGTCACCTTTATCACCTTGGCTGACGGCACCTGTGCCAATACATTGCAAGCAGTAATTGAACCTGATACAATTTCATCTGAGTTACTTAGCTTAGCAACCACCGGATCAGGAATAGCACTCACGGGAACTGTAATAGAATCTTTAGGGAAAGGACAGCACATAGAATTGTCGGTAACTGAAATAAAAGTTTATGGTACTGCTGACCCAGAACTATATCCATTACAACCCAAAAAACATTCCTTAGAGTTTCTGAGAGAAATCGCTCATCTTAGACCTAGAACACAAACTTTCGGTGCCATATTCAGAATAAGACATGTTCTAGCCTTTGCCGTACACAAATATTTCGATAGCAATGGATTCTTCTATTGGCATTCGCCAATCATCACAGGATCGGACTGCGAGGGTGCAGGAGAAATGTTTCGCGTATCTACTTTCTCTCCAAATCTGGCTCCACTAGCCGAAGACGGCAATATAAACTATAAAGAAGATTTCTTTGGCAAAGAAACAAATCTTACTGTTTCGGGACAGCTCGAGGGTGAATTAGGGGCGATGGGACTCTCAAAAATCTACACCTTCGGTCCAACCTTCCGTGCCGAAAACTCTAATACAGCACGACATTTAGCCGAATTTTGGATGATAGAACCCGAGATTGCATTTTTTGACTTGAATGACAATATGGATTTGGCAGAAGATTTTTTGAAATATCTTATTACATACGTTTTAGAAAACTGTTCAGAAGATTTGGCATTTTTAGATAAACGATATGCAGAAGAGGAGGCTTCCAAAAAGCAGGAAGATAGGAGTGAATTGGGATTATTGAACAAGTTGGAATTTGTCACCAACAATGACTTCGTAAGAATTTCTTATAGCGAAGCTATAGAAATATTATTAGAATCTAAGCCTTTCAAGAAAAAACAATTCAAATATCCTATTGCCTGGGGTACTGACCTACAAAGTGAGCATGAGCGCTATCTTGTAGAGAAACACTTTAAAAAACCTGTGATTATTACCCATTACCCCAAAGCTATAAAAGCTTTCTACATGAAGCAAAATGAGGATGGCAAAACTGTAAATGCCATGGATGTATTGTTCCCCGGTATAGGTGAGATAATTGGTGGCTCACAGAGAGAAGACGACTATGCTAAATTAGCACAAAGAATTCGGGAGGTAGGTATCCAAGAACAAGATATTTGGTGGTATCTAGATACGCGAAGATTTGGCTCTGTTCCTCATAGTGGCTTTGGATTAGGATTTGAAAGATTGGTACTTTTTGTAACAGGCATGGGAAATATTAGAGATGTGATACCATTCCCACGTACACCCCAAAATGCACAATTCTAATATCATCTGAAGTCCATTCCCATACTAATTTCGAGCAAATTTGCATTCCATGAGTGTGCCTTAATGAATGCTCCTGAATAAAATTGTATCCTATGATTGGATTTTAATTTCATTTGCGCAAAATAATAATTTACCCCAAGACGTAATAGCAGTAGATTAGCTTTGGGAGTGCCCCCAGCATAATAGATATATGTACCAATACCAAAACTAGCACCTATTTTCCCTACCAATATTTCGTCAGAGATATATAAAGGTAATTTCAAAGGCACTTTGTCCCCACTTAGATTATTACCGATATGATTATCCAATTCCACTATTAATTGTGCTGTAAGTTTATTAGCAGGTTTTATATAATAGGCATATCCAATGCCTATCATTTGGACTACATATTTCTGTGGGCTTCCTTTGTATGTCTCTCTGATTCCTACTCCATATCTGATATTGTATTCATGCTTTCTTTCCGAGTTCTCAACTTTAGTAAAAGGTCGGGGGAAATCCATTACATCCTGCCAAGAATATCTAAGTCCTATAGTTGCCAAAAACATATCTATGCCTGAATTGGGATATGAAATTCCCGCATTTGAAAAGTGATTATAATTGGCAGCAGTCACCAATTCCAAGTGCTTGGAGAGTCTCCAATCTGCACCTATTCGTATTTGCCCAAAGATATTAAAATGTGTAGATGCCAAGCTATTTTGTGGGTTGTCGCTGTAAGTCTCCGACACATATCCTAGCCCACCTCCTATTCTTAGATAGCCATTGACAACGGGTGTACGCCAAAGCCAAAATTTAGCATTTCCCCCTATGCCTATACCCTTTCCTACTACCGAAGTATAGGAAGGAACTACAAATGCTATCATGCCACCTACTTCAGGCATTCGCATAGAACTGTGCCATAACTTAGAGCCATCGGCATGCTTACTGAAAGAAAATTCATACATCTGTGCTGGATTATCTTTCGATGTCAATTTCTCTTTTACATTATGACCTATGCCATAGTAATTTTCCAATATCCAATGATTATCCTGCGCTAGCGAAGGTAAGAAAGCAATAATAGCAATAATACCTATAAGCCTTCGGCAAAAAATCATGCAATAAAAATATAAAAATACAGTGAAAATAGCTGCAAAAGCCTCCGCAATGCTATTATGTAACTACCTTTGCTACATGGCAGAAATCGGCAGAGACCTCGCACTTGCAGCACAATTACTAGAGACAGGAGAAGTTGTAGCCGTACCCACCGAGACAGTGTATGGGCTTGCAGCCAATGCTTTAGACCCCTCTGCCGTTGTAAAAATATTTAGAGTAAAAAGAAGACCGCTCTTTAATCCGCTCATAGTTCATATTCCCAATGCGAATGTATTATCAAAATATGTAGATAGTATTCCTCCGCTCGTAGAACGAATAATGGCAGAATACAGTCCAGGCCCTATCACTTATCTACTTTCAAAAAACGATATCATTCCTGATATTGTAAGTTCAGGACTCCCAAATGTAGCTATACGTATTCCTTCACATCCTCTTATGCGTAAGCTCTTGGAATCGCTGTCCTTTCCTCTTGCCGCTCCCAGTGCCAATACTTTTGGCTACATAAGCCCCACCTCAGCTATGCATGTACAGCACCAGTTAGGCAACGAAATTCCCTATATAATTGATGGGGGCAAAAGCGGTATAGGCATAGAATCTACTATTATTAGTGAAGCCGATGGAAAAATAATCGTTCACAGATTGGGAGGGCTTAGCATCGAAGACATAGAAAAAGTAGCAGGAAAAGTAGAACTTGTTATTACATCATCGTCCAATCCTAAATCACCTGGACAATTGGATAGTCATTATGCACCGCGAAAGCCTTTATTTCTAAAAGAAAATATAAAAATATCAAGAAATCGCAATTCCGTAGGGTATCTGACTTTTGGCAAAACTCCTATCTACAACTATCACTTGGATTTATCCCCCGATAGAAATCCCTCAGAAGCAGCCATACATCTATTTGCCTATATGAGAGCCTTGGATGCCATGCCCGACATTGCATATATAGAAGCGGAGCTACTTCCCGAAGATGGGCTTGGTAGAGCTATAAATGATAGACTTAGACGCGCAGCTACGTATCTATAGCCTTATCTTCTCACCTATGCGATAATGGTTGCGTTCGCTGCTGTTCCTACTTACCAGCTCTCCTACAAATCCCCCCACAAATAGCTGCATTCCTACTATAATTGCCAGGATACCGAAATAAAACAAGGGTCGTGTCGTCATGCCTGTAACATTCCAAAACGCTTTAGTAATAGATAGATACATCAATATTAAGAAACCTATAAAAAAGCTCAGTATTCCCATAGTGCCAAAGAAATGCATAGGACGCTTGCCAAATCTCGACAGGAATGTGATAGTAAGTAAATCCAAAAAGCCATTTATAAATCTATCCCAGCCAAACTTGCTTACTCCATATTTGCGGGCTTGATGTTGTACTACCTTTTCGCCGATATTGGTATAGCCGGCATTTTTTGCCAATACAGGAATAAATCTATGCATCTCGCCATATACTTCTATTGATTTTACCACCTCATTTTTGTAGGCTTTCAGCCCACAATTCATGTCGTTTAGCTCTATACCACTTATCTTTCTATTGGTATAGTTATATAATTTAGAAGGCAAATTTTTTGTCAAGGTATTATCATATCTCTTTTTCTTCCAGCCACTTACCAAATCATAATTGTCTTTCATAATCATGGCATACAATTCTGGAATTTCGTCAGGGCTATCTTGCAAATCAGCATCCATAGTAATGACAACATCACCTTTTGCTGCCGCAAAACCTTCATATAAAGCAGCGGACTTGCCATGATTCCTTTGGAAACTTATCCCTTTAATATTGATATCTCCAGTAGAAATATGCTTTATCACTTCCCAAGACTTATCAGTACTTCCATCATTAAGCGCAATAATTTCATAGCTAAAATTATTTTCTTGCATTATCCTTTTTATCCATGCAAATAACTCAGGCAGGGATTCCTCTTCATTATAGAATGGTATTAATACACTTATATCCATTATTTAGTTTTTAATATAAATGCCAAAATTGAGGATATTATCATTCCTAAAGCATTAAATTTCATCAACATGATGAGGAAATATGCTTTGGGTGGCGTAGATTCTTTATAGATATTAAAATAAATATAAATAATAATAATACTAATAATACAGAAAATAAAAGATGCCGCCCAACCTGGTAGGAATAGGGTCTTGAATGTAGTAACACTATCTCTTTTTTTGATTATAAGCTGTGAAAATATTATTGTAAAAGATATAGATAGAATTCCTGTAATAACATCAAATAATGGATTCTCGTGTTTCGCATCAGGTATAAAAAGAAGCTTTGCGGCAAAATATGGTATCGCACCAAAGATTGCTGCAAGGAAAATAATAATACTATTGGAAGGACTTTTATCAACTGATTCGCTCATGCCACACCAATTGACTTTTATTGTAAATACCCAAGACTTTCCCTTTCATCCTTGTACCAATAAAGGGAGTGTTTTTGGATTTTGATAAAATATTTTTTTCAGAAAACACCCAGTCTCTAGTAAAATCCACGAAAGTCAATTCTGCTTTATGCCCCTCATGAATACATACGGGATTCATCTGCAATACTTTGCGTGGGTTTATAGAGAATAGCTCTACAATCTTCTCATTGGTAAGAGTGGAATGAAACATGCTATTGGCTAAGCCAAAGGCTGTTTCCAAGCCTATAATTCCAAAGGCTGCCAAGTCAAATTCCAATCTCTTACTCTCCAGATCCCACGGAATATGCTGGGAAGCAAAACAGTCCAAAGTGCCATCTCCTATGGCTGCTTTCAGTGCCATTACATCTTCTTCATGTCTAAGGGGTGGCATAACTTTGAGGTTAGTGTCAAAGTCTTTTACTGTATTTTCATTGAGTGCCAAGAGATGTACATAGGTAGAGGCTGTGAGTTGCAATCCTGCTGCTTTAGCTTTACGTATGGAATTGAGGCTCTCTTTGGTAGATATACCTGCCAAATGCAGATGTCCGCCTGTATATTCCAATATGCGTATATCTCTCTCTACTTGTATATATTCGGCAAGGTTGCTAATGCCTTTCATACCCAAAAGTACGCTCTGAATACCTTCATTTATTTGTCCCGCTTCCGTAAGTGCTCTACTATAAGGCACATCTACTATAGTAGCTTGGATAGGCTGTGTATATTGCAGCGCACGTAGTAATACGGCATCATTATGAATAGGTTGTGGTGCATCAGTGAAAGCTATCGCTCCTGCATGTCGCATATCCAGCATTTCTGTAGGGGCATAGCCTTTAAGGTCTTCGGAAACAGCACCATAGGGCAGTATATGTACAGGCAATGGCTTGCCTTTACTATAGAGATATTCCACTTGTGTCTTACTCTGCAAGATAGGATTCGTATCGGGAAGTAGGCATACAGCAGTGTAGCCTCCGGCGGCGGCGGCAGCGACACCCGAAAATATATCTTCTCTATGCTCATTGCCGGGATCACAAAAATCTGCCATCAGTTCACAAAATCCAGGTGTTACACTTTTACCCCTCACATCTACCGTAGCACAATCTGTCACATGGATACTATCATCTATTCGAGAGATGATACCGTCTTTTATCAAAATGTCTTTTTGCTGCCGATTGTAAGGCGAATTAGGATCTATGACTACTGCATTGCGTATGAGTATATCCATACAATTGTTTGGGCAAATATAGCAATATACTTTGGGGCGGCACGAATATTAAATATATTTTTTTACACAAAAATCAATTCTTCCACTTCTGTATAGCCATCTCCGCAAGGAAACATAAAAATGCCATGATCAACATAATCTTCCATAGCGTCATCATCTTTCCTGAACTGCTGGCACTCACTGCCATACTTGCATTATTTATCACATTTACACCTAAAGTACTTGCTAGTTTTTTGATGTCTTTCGGTGATGAAAATTGCATATCCGACTCTTGCACCCCATAGTTATAGGCAACTTTCTTCAGCAATTCATCCTGTCTTACGATATCATAATTACCTGCGTTGCTTACTCCGTCATCTATAAATAGTAACGACTGCTGTCCTTGTGGGCGCATATATGGTACGAATTCCGAGGTAATAGACTTTACCTTTATTTGCTGTTCCGTATGTGAAAAATTACCTTCTATAGCTATAGGCTTATTATCCCCTATGACTTGGTATAAATTGTCCATATCCTTATGAAATACCGCAAAATTATACACTATTGCTGGAAAAATAGCTTTTTTGGTGATATCTGAGAAGCTAGTACTCATGGGCAAAGAGGACAGATATATGATACCGCCTTTGGTATAAAATTTAGACAATACAGAAGCCCCGTTTTGCATACGCATGAGCATACGTTCGTTACTTCGTGATGAAGATAATATAGGAAAATATTGTTTTACCTTCGGCAAGTCTAAGTTTTTTGGTGCTGTCTCAAAAATATTACTGATGATATCTTCTTGCATATTAAGATGAGTAACTTCACCATAGAAGGTGCTTAGAGGACCCAATCTTCCTGCGTCTAGGTTCATAAGCAACCCATTTATACTACTTATATCGCCTTTTGCTGATGGTATAACAAAAAGAGAGCCGCCCTGTGCTACATATTTGTCTAGTGCCACTATCATACCCGAACTTATAGAATTAACCTCATTGAGGACTATAAGCTGATATTCTGAGAACGTAGAGAAATCTACCGACGAAGAGAGATTCCTGAAAATCTGTATCGCTGGATCACCATTGAAAATGGCGAAAATTGCTAATGAGGAGCCTACATCTTCAATAGTCAACACTTTATAGGTTGTATTTGCCTTTTGTGTAAAATAAAACCTATCATCAAAAGTAACGGGATAATCATCAAAGACGAATTCACCATCTTGCCATCCCAGTCCGCCCCCATTGTAGCTAAAAGTATCTATTTTCTTGCCGTGGGCTGTAATATCTATTTCATTTATAGACTTAGCCTGCCCATCAATTTTTAGCGTTACCCTAAGGTTTTCCTTCTCTTTATCGGAAGTATTCACTATGCGCATTGCAAGTCGCTTAGCAGCATTGGGATTGCTTACAGGGTCTATCATCCAGCAAGAATCTATATATATATTATCCGTATTTTTGGTCTGTAGCGGCACCCAAAATATATTTATGTCTTTGGGAAGTTTCGGTATGTCTTTTACAGCATATCGTTGAAAATCACTGACAAGATACCCTTTTTTGCCTTTAGCAGATATGTCACTAAGTGATGAAGATATTTTAGAGGTAATGGAGGCTAACGGAATAGCGTGGGGTGAAATAGTTACTTTTTCTATGTAGGAGATAATATCTCTCTTGGACATCCAGTGTTGATGTTCGCCATGAAGGTCATTCGTAAGCAAAAGAAATCTGTCTGTCCCTGTATATACATTCACAATTTCCTTAGCCCTAGCCTTGGCCAGTCCCAATAATTCTTGCCCCTGTCTCTTAAGACCCATACTCGGAGAATTATCTATATATATTGCGACGCCATTATTACCATGTACTGCACTATCATCTTTCCCTAGAAATGGCTGTGCAAATGCCAATACTAAAAATAGAATCGCAAGTATGCGAAAAAGCAGTATAAGCTTGTCTTTTAAATTTTGAATCTTATTTTTCTGTTCTTTTATAGTTTTTAGGAGCTTGGTATTGGTAAAATATATAGTTTTATATCTTCTGAAATTAAATAAATGAATGAGTATAGGAATTGCCACAGCAAGTGTCGCCAATAAAAATAAAGGATACCCAAAACCCATGAATGCAAAGGTACATAAGGCTAAAGACTTCCTGTAAAGATTACATTTTTTTATATATAAATATTGTTAATCTGACTATAGGCATCCTTATAGCGAACGGTTTTTGCTACCTTTGTGTAGTATGAAATTTTATTCCACATTAGGGATATCTATTTTACTATGCTTTCTCTTTACAGGAAAATCAAGAGCAATAGGCAGCAAAGAAGTTAAAGATCATATTTTTTCACTTCATTCTCAGCCTTATCTCAATGACAGCATAAGGAATGCTTTAAACTCAATAGTAGAGGAGGATAGTGCTACTCTTAATAATGCCGAAATTTATGCTAATTTCAATAATTTTTTATTTCAATTAGAATCTAAAAATTATAAGCCCTATTGTAGAGATCAGTATTACGATATTTTAGAAGGTTATAGAGCCTTACTTTTTACGCATAATGAGGATGAAATAGTTGCTATTGTGGCACAATGGCTGCCAGATGATTACACTATTGTAAAAACTTTGATACCCCATTCTATTTCAGAAGATTTATTGAAAGATATTACCTGCTATGTACCTAAAGAAATCATCAGACAATATGCTGCGTTGGTATATATAGGAGATTCTTCATCGAATGAAATTATTGCCGCTCTAAAGCAATTCCCCTCTCATGTCAAGCAATTTTTGCATTATAATAACAATATAAGAACTTTATGCTTGACCTCTAAAGATACCGTAATTGGGCAAATATTAAAGATATACAATTCGTATAAATTCAGTTCTAATGCCTATTATCTTCTCCCCTTGATTATGGATAATACGCTCCAATATACTGAAGCACATAGTATGGGCCAAGACCTTAAAACACTCCTAAAAATATGTACAGACTACAAAATTAATACTAGCACTAACTGCTATACTTCTACAGATGAAAAATACACGGAGCTTTCTGAGCGCTATATACGTAAAATAAGGATATACCGAAATTCAGATATTCGACATTGGGATTTAGAAGAACTTTCTACATCAGATGCCGGCACACTTTTCTACTTTTTAGTATTCAATCAAAATAACATGGATAATAAAGAGTTGACCAAGTATATTAGTTGGTTGCGACAAAGCAGAACACTTCCTCTCTCAGAAGATATTCTACAATCACACCATATTACTCTTTATAAGTCGCTATTGGATCGCGTACAACCATTGTTCTATCGCGATAGTGTTTTATCCTTGTTTAGCACAAATGCCTGGGATAAAATTACTCCTACCAAAAATATGACAACATTGAATTACGGAACTTTGACTGCTCCTAAAATAGTCGCTGAAATCCCCAAGCCTAAATTGCCCAAATTTATTATCACAAAACATGATTTTGTGCTACCTGATATCGAAAAGGATAAAATATTCCTTTACAATAATCCGGAGTGGGTATTAGACCATCTGAACAGCACAGGCAAGAAAACTTTTGGCAAGGAGATTCTCATGCATACCGCCTGCCTTTATCCCCTAGAATTTTCGTACAAAGCTGATAGTTTCGTATTGCTGCCCTACGGTATGGATATCCTTAAAGAGATTTGCAAAGAGGCACCCCTTACAGCAAAGAATTTTATTATCAACCCACAGCATAAGATAAATGCCCTATTAAAATACCTGAAAGATAGTACTATTGCAGAGCTTTTCGCCATACATCAGGATGCTGGAGCCCTTAGCAAGGCTTATCTATTACTAGAGGATATCGTTCATAAAAATATGGACATTATGGAGGCAGATGCTATCACACAAGACCCTAATCTTTATATTCCACGCCTCATTAATAATTTAGTGAAATCAAAATCCTTGGGCAAGTATAGTATTGAACAGGATTTGACTGCAAAAGCCCTAAAATTTATACGCACCTATAATATTTCCGAGAACACAGACTTAGCAGAAGAAAAAACATTGTCGAAGTTGACTGCTGAGCAACTGTATATATACATGATTTTAGGGGAAGAGGAGATTATTTATAATACTTTCAAAAAGATGTTTGTCGCTTGGCAAAATTCAGTACCTGACAAGGTAATATTTTTGGAAAAAATGAACTATTATAAATGGGAAACTTTTTATAGAAAATGTGCTTTTTATGGTTTAGAACAAGAACTGCTACAAAATATTAACGGAGAGCACCTTGTCAAAGTTTTCAGCAAGATTTACCCTGCCACATTTTCTTATCATTTGGACTCTATGATACAGACCGCAGAAATAATATACTACTCACGCAATGAAGCCTTGCTCAATTATTTTGAAAAAAAGACAAAAGAAGGATATGAATCTGCTGAAAAGACTCATGATACCAAATCCCTTGCTGCTTACACCATATTAGCAGGATTCCTAGGCAGGAAGATGAGCGAGGAGTATTGGTCGTACTACGTAGGTAAGCAATATGCACTGCCAGAATATGCTACCATATCCAATTTTGCCATATTTAACCAAAATATGACTAATGTACAACAGTATTACTTCTACAATGATGAAGATGGCATCAGTTCATACAATAATTTTATTAAGACTTACCAAAAAAGTAAATCCGATTGGAATATTGAAGACAAAATAACGTATGTAAAAATTTCGTCGCTCTATGGGAAAAAAATAGAATTATATGCCAACAAACCCGTGAGTGGCGATAAAGGCATCGAAGATATAGAAAACTATTTCCACCATGAGCAAGTCTCACCTAGCATTGTAGTACACAGAGGGCTATCTACACATACGCTAAAAACATTTAACAGAATTCCCCCAGAAACCCTATTGATACTAGATGGGTCTTGCGGAGGATACCATGTACAGCAAGTAGCACTATCGCGAGCACCTACGGCACAGATACTCTGCAACAGAAATGTCGGCACTATGTACATCAATGACCCCATCTTCAAACAACTCAACGAAGAAATAAGAATGGGAAACACCATAGTATGGCAGGATTTTTGGAGCAAAATAAAGCAAAAAGTAGGCAACAATCCATATTTCTATGATTATATTCCTCCCGATAAAAATATATATGCACAACTCACTACCGCATATTATCATCTCTTGAATATCCGATAATTTATGCAAAAGTATATATTCATACTACTATTGACATTGAGCACCTCTTCTTTGTATGCTCAAATTAATTTTAGTCAATATAATGAGCAATCTCGAAAATATATACATCAATGGATAGATGAGCGTCAAGTTGCCTTCGACAAGTACGATGGCTTTCAAGATAAAAATATAAGACTCTCCACGCCCGAACTTACCCAAAAAGCCAATAATACCTACTTCCTATATATTGACAGTATCCAAAGTACTATAGATATTTATGGCAGTAGCGACAAAACCAAGTATGATTTACTTATGGCATTGTACGACAGACTTCTGAATATTGACAATTCTAATTATAAATATGTAGATTACTATTCTCCTATATTATTCCATACAATAGATTTGATAAAGAATAAAAATTCCGAAGAGCACCTCTTTCAATTTTTACTAAGCCAAAAAAAACTGTCTATAGAAAATATCAATTACTTCAAAGAGTTGGCTATTGCAGATACCTTCCTCGTAAATGCCTTGTATGACTATCCCGCCGACGTATTGAAACAATTCAATAATTATTACAAACAACCTTATGCCCAACATATCATAGATGCTGCTGCCAAAATCTCTCCAGTAACATTGAAAAAATACTTTGCTTCCAAAAATTACATCAACAGCTTTATCCTAAAAAGCAACGATACCATTGTAAAAACTATTTACGAGATATATAAAAAATACGGCAATGAGACACACATGTATATTCTCTCAGATTATCTGTACGCTGATAGCAATATAATTGCTAATAACATTTATAAACTAAAAAACACCCCACAACAATATCTTTCCGCACTCATAGATCTCAGCTTGCGTCCCGACCCCATTGCCATCAAAGATATTCAAGATGAACTAAAAGTAAAATCTCTCGAATGGGTACGCGATGTGAATGATATGCATGACATTCAGGACAGCACTATACGATTTGCACCGGTAAGTACCATGAGTGCAGAGCAACTCTACACGCTCATTGTATATAGTCCTGAAGAAATATTTACTTCTACTTTTAATGGTCTGTTCGAGCGCATGCTCATACGTATGAATGGCACTTCTGGTTATCAACTAATGGAAAATGTGCGCTTCAATAAATTTAGAACATTTATAAAATTATGCTCCGGATATAATGCACTAAATAAGTTTTTAAACACTATGAGCAAGGAACAAGCTAAAATGCTTTTCCAACGCTTTATCTTCACCTTGGCTACCGATGAGAATGGACTCGAAGATGCTGTAAATGTTGCTGACACCTTTGGTAGTATTGATGATACCACTTATCTAAATTTATTTGAAGAATATCTTGCCAAAGAATACATCAACAATCAAGCCTTTCATAGAGAAGATAAAGTAAAACTATATGGGCTTTTGTTAAACATCTTACAACAAAAAATTCCACTCAAAGATAATGTTGACTCTACAAGTCTTAAAAAATATGCTATCATGCCTGTGGACTACATCAGAGTTCAAGATTTAGTGGCAACAGGAGATACTATATATCAAATGCATTTCTTCTTCGATGATGAAGATGGAGAGGTCTCTTATGAGCATTTCATCAAAGAATTCCAATCCAAAGGATGGCAAATGAGTGGAGACTCGATTATAACAGCTCTAGTCAAGAAAGGTAAATATACTGTAATCATACTTTGTAACAAACCAAAATATGAATACGAAGGACAGGCCCTTTTATTAGAATATTTCAAGTCCTTACAAATCGTTCCTGCAGTAGTAGTACACCGAGGACATAGTTACTATGCCATGAATACCATTAGAAATATCCAAAATGGTACACATATTGTATACTTGGGATCTTGTGGTGCCTATCACAATATTGCGGAAGTTATTAAAAGAACTGACGAGGTGAGCATTATAGCTTCCAAGCAAATTGGCACCTATACCGTAAACAATACGCTACTAGAACACATGAGCACCCTACTCGCCACTTCTGACCAATTATACTGGAGAAGCTTGTGGGGAGAATTAGACAAAACTTTTGCCGCCGATACCGAAAAAACCTATAGCAGATTCTTGGATTATGTACCGCCACACAAAAATATGGGTGCCATATTTTTGAGTACTTATAAAAGATTATAGATTTTATACTCGGCAATTTCCTTTTTACACAGAAACTACTCCCCTAATACATTCTTATTCTACAACATTATATGCAAATGGTGTAAGCAATAATCTTAGTTAGCTACATAGATTTGTCATCATAAAAATTAAAAAAAATGAGAACACCTAACATCGGCATAAGCGCCACTAACCTAAAGAAAATTAATACATTACTAAACAATGTATTAGCAGACGGCAATATAATATATATAAAATTAAGAAAATTTCATTGGAATCTTAATGGCCCGGACTTCATGCAATTTCATAAATTATTTGAAGAGCAATATACACTGATAGAGCAGGCCATAGATGACGTAGCAGAAAGAATCTCTACATTAGGCGGAATAGCGATTGGTACATCAAGTGAATTTGCAAAATATTCCTCACTCAAAGAGCAGCCCACGAAAAATCCTA
Organism: Chitinophagales bacterium; assembly: GCA_044227665.1. Taxonomy (GTDB): domain Bacteria; phylum Bacteroidota; class Bacteroidia; order Chitinophagales; family JADIYW01; genus JBGAWK01. The sequence continues at coordinate 21,647 of JBGAWK010000012.1, read as the reverse complement.
CCCCCGATGCTATGGTTATAGAGTTATTGGACGATCATGAATTAATAGTTAGATCACTTCGAGATACCATAGACAAATGTGAAGACACCTACAAAGACAAAGGTACTGCCGATATGCTTACAGAACTTATGCAATCCCATGAAAAGATGGCTTGGCAACTTAGACAATATTTCAAATCATAGTATTAATAAAATAACATTATGAGACTAAGGACATTTGAGTCGTTTTGGTTATTAAAAAATGGTCTTTTATACACCTATCCATCTCTAAAAGATGATTTAACCACAGAAATATTAGTAGTAGGTGCCGGAATTACAGGTGCACTCATTAGTGATGTACTTGTGAGTATGGGTCATAAAGTAGTATTGATAGATAGCAGGGATGTAGGACAAGGGAGTACTAGTGCTACTACTAGCATGCTACAATACGAGATAGATGAACCACTATATAAGCTAAGTAAGAAAATAGGTGAAGAAGGTGCAGCATTATGCTATAAAGAAGGTGTGAAATCTATAAAGGAATTACAGAATATTATAAGGAAAAACAAAATAGATTGTGGTTTCGAGATGAAAAAATCCTTATATATAGCTCATAGTTGGCGGGCATCGCAAAATCTTTATAAAGAATATGAGATACGTAAAAAATATTCTTTAGGAGTAACATGGTTAGAAGCTAAAGAAGTACTACAAAATTATGGCATTAAAAGCTATGGTGCAATACTGAGCGACGTAGCGGCAAGTGTGGATGCTTATAAATTGGCTCATGAGCTTATATCAAAAAACGCACAAAAGGGCATGAAAATATATGACCAAACCACAATTAGAAAAATTGTCACAAAGAATAAAAATCCTCATGTTCTTACAGAAGAAGGTCATAAAATTTATGCTCATAAAATTATTTTCTGTACAGGATTTGAGAGCCTTAATCTATTGAATGAGAAGGTCGCAGATTTACTATATACTTATGCTTCTGTGAGCGAACCTAACCCAGAATTATACGCTGTATATAAAGATATATTAATATGGGATACGAATAATCCTTACTTGTATATGCGCACCACAGATGATGGCAGATTTCTCATTGGAGGAGAAGACTCTTCTTACTCAGGCTCTATGCTACAGCAGAATATAAAAGAACAAAAAAGCAAAAAACTCATTAAAAAATTAAAAAAGACTATACCTGACATACAATATACTGAAGATATTTCATGGGGTGGAGCCTTTGGCATTACAAAAGATGGTTTACCATATATTGGTGAAAGTCCAGAGTACAAAAACTGTTATTTTGTTCTAGGATTTGGTGGAAACGGCATCACATTCTCTACTCAAGGTAGAAAGATCATCCAAGATTTGTTCCAAGGTAAAGAAAACAAATTGGCATACTATTACAGATTTGGGCGATAAAGTTTAATAATAGAGTGTACGTGTAACTGTTAGGTATAAAGCAATCCAACTGGTATCTTTATATTTACATAGAATAAAATACTATCTCACGGTTACATATTAATCAGTATTCTTTAAGGTCTTTGTATAGAAAAATGCAATAATAAGTATAGCACATAAATCATCAATGATGGCTAGAGCTGTAAGAAAAACTTTTAGTAAAAGTGGCACTCTTTTTCCAAGCAGCGACAATATAGCTAGGGCAAAGGCTATATCAGTAGCCATAGGAATACCTGCACCAGCTTGCGATACATTTCCATAATTGAATACTAAAAATAATATTGCAGGAAACAAAATTCCGCCGATACCGAAAAAACCTATAGCAGATTCTTGGATTATGTACCGCCACACAAAAATATGGGTGCCATATTTTTGAGTACTTATAAAAGATTATAAAAAAATCTAATTTTTTCGACCCCCTAATATCACCACACATTTCTATTATTATAAATGTCTATTAAGTAATATATTTACTAGCTGTAAAAATAGCTTGCATTTAATTTGTCTATAAATAGTAAAAATAGCTTCCTTCATCCGCATGTTGCAGCCATAATAAGCGCAAATATTTTGGCTTTTTATTTTTTTGCAGAAAAAGGTCTTCCCTTTTTTATGCTGCTATTTTCTTTTTGGATAGATAGTATTTTCATAGTATTCTTTGAGATGATGGAGATGCTATTTGCTCGCAAGGGATTTAATACTATATGGCAAAAAATCACTAAGATCATAGGATATGGAGCAATTAAGCTTTTTGTGTTGCTTTTTTATGCTATATTTCTATTTACCTTCATAGGATTTCAGCTTGTACCCCAAGAGCAAAGTAAATATATATTTCAGGCTATGTCCTTCAGCAATGAATGGCTCAATATCAACTTATTAATATTTCTATCTACGCATATTGTATATTTTATCTTTGGATACTTATTTCCAAAAAAATATTTAGCTAGAGATATTAGTTTACGAATGGCGTTTTTTGATATTCGGACTATATTGCTACATGTAGTTATTGTAGGTGGTTTCTTCCTATATAAGTTTATCTTAGACAAATCCAATTCACAGGTATATGCTAATCTTGGCATTACGGCACTCTTTATGCTATTAAAGACATTTGTAGATTTAATTAGCTTTAATATTAATACAAGAAAAGAAGAGGCAAGCACTTTTATTTGATATATACATACGTAAAGGGCATCATCACTTTTGCAGGTACATTTTCTTTTCTCAGGACGCCTAATGTCTCTGGCAATTTACTGCTTCTGAAGTATTGCAAGGGTCTATCTAAACTCGTAAAAAAATTATTCCAATGAAAAAGAACCACATCTTTAGGATGCCAAAGCTCCTGTATATATTCAATTTGCGAAATATTAAGGGATTGCTTCCACATGATATGCATCAGCATAGAAACAGGAAATTTCTTATGCTCTTCATTCATTTTTTCCAGTACCTCCTCATGTACAGTACCTCCAATGAGTACGCTTCTTTTTATAGGAATATCATCTTCTAAAATATCTATCATATAGTTATAGCAACCACATTTTTTCCATTGGAACAATGCCGAAGGAATCTCTTCCACAGGGTGCAAATACGTTCCTGCCAAGAATTCCAAAGTACCCAAGTGCGGAAGATGTTGGGAAGGAAAGGATTTAACCCTAAAACTACTATCCCTAGAATATATCCACTCTGACTCTTGAGACTGAATTTTTACAAATTTATATTCTTTTACGACAGGAAACAATTGATTATATATACCCATATCCCCTACAATTTGTATATCAGAAGAGCAGTATGGCAATAGAGTAGTCAAATCATAGCAATGATCATAGTGACCATGTGTAATTGCAATAAGCGACAATTTTCTAATCGTATGCTTACTTACTATATCTTCCCATTTTTTTTTATGAGTAGGTCGGAGCAAGGAGGGATTACTAAAAAAAGGATCTATGAGGATGGCATCTTTATCATTTTCAAAAATAAAAGAGGAAGTACCTAAAAAAGTTAATTGGACAGATGCGCTATCCGCACCTCCTATGCCCTGTAATAAATAGGAATCGAATGTGGACTGTTCTGCTTTCTTACCTAAGGTGAAAAATTTTAGTGCAACTATAGAAATTATAATGACTACACAGGTTGCACATGCCAATATTCCTCTATATATCCAGCGCATAAGCCAAATTAATTAGTGTGCATCCATGGGCAGATTATAATTCTTCCTATAGGTATGCATAAGAATAAAAGGAATCGCTATAAACATAATGAGGCCTACCAAATAGAATACATCAGTATATGAAAGTACATAAGTTTCCCGCAAAGAAAGTCCGTCTATCGCTTTCAGCGCTAATTTCTGCGCAGTAGCATAATCATAGCCTTTAGACATAAACCCTTGTACATAAGTCATCAATCTTTCTTGCATTGCAGGATTATACTGATTTACGTTTTCTACCAAATGACTATAATGCAATGCCACTCTTTTATTGATAATAGTGGTGACAATAGCTATACCAAAGGCTCCTCCCAATTGTCTCGACATATTATTGAGGGCAGAACCTTCACCTATGGCTTTACCTGTAAGACTACTAAGGCTCAATGAAGATAGAGGCACAAAAAGTAAACTTAAGCTTATCCCTCTAATAATTAAAGGCCAAAAGAAATCATGTTCTCCTGATATTGAAGTAGTCATAGATAAGTCATAGCAGAACCAAAAACATAGAATTATCCCAAATACTGCTAAAATATGTGGAGAGAAATTATTCTTCAGCAATATGCCCACAAAAGGCATCATAAATATAGTAACCAGCCCACCTGGAAAAAGCATAAGCCCCGTCTGATACGGAGTCATGCCCAAAAGATTTTGACACAATATAGGCAACACAAATACTGATGCATAAAGCCCAAAACCCAAGATAAAGGAATTTACTAATCCCAAACTCAAGTCTCTGTCTTTCAATATTCTTAAATTAATGATAGGATTAGGAATTGTAAGCTCACGCCAGCAGAATGAAATAAGCGATAATACAGAACCTAATGTGAGTAGAGCAATAGTCCTATCTTCAAACCATTCCTTGCTATCTCCTTTCTCCAAAATATATTGCAGACTCCCTATACCGAATGCCAGTAATATTATGCCTAACCAATCCACGGATTTCTCTTTTTCTGGCTTAGATGCCTTTATATATCTGATTACCAATAGTGTGGCTAATATTCCCACTGGAATATTTACATAAAATATCCAAGGCCATGAGAAATTGTCTGTAATATAACCTCCTATCGTAGGACCTACAGTAGGGCCTACCACCACACCAAGACCAAACATTGCCATTGCCATACCTAGCTGCTCCTTGGGCCATGATTCTGCCAATATCGTTTGGGCTGTAGTAAGCAATCCACCCCCTGCAAGACCTTGTATGATACGGAACACTATCAATTCCGTGATACTGGTAGCATTACCACAGGCAAAAGATGCCAAAGTAAATATGATAATGGAGGCAAGGAGGTAGTTTTTTCTACCAAAACGTACCGCCAACCATGCCGACATCGGCAATACCACCACATTGGCAATACCATAACCTGTTACTATCCAGCTAGCTTCAGACAATGTAGCCCCTAAATTGCCCATCATCTGAAATAGAGATACATTCACTATGGTAGTATCTATGAGTTCCAATAGCGAAGCCAAGATTACCGTGATGGTAATCATCCATCTTTCGTAGATATTTTCTACAACCATATATTATCCTACGATTACAGATACATGAACGCTCATGCCTGGCACTAACTTAGAACGCATTTCCGCCGGAATATTCATTTTTATCCTTACAGGTACTCTTTGTACCACCTTGGTATAGTTTCCTGTAGCATTATCAGGGGGTAGTAAGGAAAATTTTGCTCCTGTAGCAGGAGAAAATCCCTCTACACTACCATCCAATTCCTTGTTAGGAAATGCATCAATTTTTATCTTCACCTTTTGTCCTGCCGCCAATTTTTCTATTTGGGTTTCCTTGAAATTCGCAATCACGGAAATTGTAGAATCATTCACTACTGCAAATGCTGGAGTTCCCGGTTGTACATACTGTCCAATTTGCACTGATTTCTTTGAAACGATACCACTAATTGGAGATTTTACGATAGTATATCCCAAATTCGTTCTAGCCAAATCTAAATCTACGCCTCTGGCTGCTACCCCTGTATTAGCAGCCGCCACCTGACTTTGAGAAGTATTTATTTGCCTGCTGGAAATATATGCTTGCTTTTCTGCCGCCAGTATCTGTTTGCGGAGAACCTCATACTGATTTTTTGCTACATCCAATGCTACTTTTGCGCCGTCACGTTCCGCCTTTATTCTATCAAAGGTCTGCTGTGTAGTAGCTTCCTGTGATAATAGATTGGCAAAGCGCTCATACTCTTTTTGTACCGCATCATACTTAATCCTAGCCCCATTAATTTGCTCTTGGGCAGAAGCTAAATTTTGCTTCATACTCTCTATATTGGCATACGCAGCAGCAGAACCTGCTTCTGTTACGCCTACTCCTGTCTGTGCTACACTTACCTGAGCTTCGGAAGCGACAATACCTGATTGCGCCTGCTTTACTCTCAATTGGTATTCACTATCATCAATGAGCAGCAATATATCTCCAGCATTGACCTTGGAAAATTCAGCAACCCTAATATCTTTTATATATCCCGGAATCCGAATAATTACCGGACTTATATCCGCATCAATTTGTGCATTATCCGTATCAATATGTGTCTTATTATATTGGTACTTAGTGTACGCATAATAGGCAGAGCCGCCAATGAGCAAGAGCAATACGATAGGAAAAATAATCTTCTTTCCCATTCCGCCAGAAACTTTAGAGCCGTTTGTAGTTTCCATAGTTTTTTATTTCACAAATGTAACTATTTCACCTAATGTCATGTTTTTACATGAGGGGGATTTAATTGAATTTTAATATTCATTCATGCACTTCAAACCACAGTTTATCTTGGCTATCAGCATAATAGTTGTAATTAATAGTAATTTCTGTATTAGCTAGAATATTATGAAGAGCAATAACCCTAATATATTGTTCTTCATAATAACATTCATATTGCGCATTAGGCCTATAGCTATGATTATAAAGAGATCCATATCCTAGTGCTATAGCGGTAAGGCTATGGTCTTCACCCCATAGAAAATAGTAGTTATATAATTCAGTACGATCTAGAAGCTCTCTATCTTGTGAGGGACACACTATTACAGGACAAATTTCTATTTCATCACCTTGCGCTATGGGCGTGTCGCAGAATATGCCCCTACCTTTTGCCGTATTTTTGATATATAGATGCATATAAAAAAAAAGGGGCACAAAGCCCCTTTATGATGTTTTAAACCAAAACTACTATTGTCCTGAAGGAGTAATAATAGAAGGTGCTGGAGCATCTACACTATTATTCGCAGGCACTGCTTCCCCTGAGATATATAGAATCACCGTCTCCCCTTCTTTAGTTTTTACCGTTACAGACTTTCTGAAGGCTCCTTCGCGAGCCATATTGTACTGGGCAGATACTTTACCTTTTTGTCCTGGGGCAATAGCCTCTTTAGTCCAATCTGGAGTAGTACAACCACAAGCAGCCTTTACAGACTCTATTTCTACGGGAGATGCGCCTGTATTTAAGAATTCAAACTCATAAGTTACGGGCTTTCCTTGTGGCAATGAACCGAAGCTGTGTTCCGTCTTGTCAAATTTCATCTTAGACGGAGCTGGAGTTACTTCCGGTGCTCCTGTAGTTTGTGCTTGTACGCCAAATCCTATCAACAAAATAGCAGCAATAGATGTTAGTATTTTTTTCATAAGTAAATATTTTTACGTGAATACATTCCAAAATTATGCCATAATATTGTAATGGATTTTGTTTTAACTTTATATTAACAAGATTAAAAATAAAACAAACATGTCAATTGTAGAATTGCCATCAGCACGTATAGAACATCTCATGAGTTATGAGAATTTCCGGCAGGAGGTGATAGAAGATTACAAATTGGCATGTCTCAGCAGAGAGATTAGCCTACTAGGAAGGAAAGAAGTCCTTACCGGAAAAGCAAAATTCGGCATATTTGGCGACGGTAAAGAGATACCTCAAATTGCTATGGCTAAAGCCTTCCGCAATGGTGACTTTCGTGCCGGATATTATAGAGACCAGACTTTTGCTTTAGCGACAGGCATGGTTACTCCAGAGCAATTATTTGCACAGCTGTATGCCAACCCTGAATTGGAAGCAGACCCACACTCTGCTGGCAGACAGATGAATAATCACTTTGCCACACGCAACCTTTATCCCGACGGCACCTGGAAGCCCCTAAAAGACCAAAAGAATAGTGCCGCGGACAACTCTCCTACTGCGTCTCAGATGACTAGAGCCTATGGTCTAGCATCAGCCTCAAAAAAATATAGAAGATTACAGAATATTCTCGGCGACACACAATTTTCCGACAAGGGCAATGAGGTATGTTTCGTAACCATAGGAGATGCAAGCACCTCAGAGGGAATCTTTTGGGAAGTCATCAATGCCGCGGGGGTGAATCAGGTACCTCTTGCCGTGAATGTTTGGGACGATGGCTATGGCATATCTGTACCCAAAGAATTGCAGACGACAAAAGGAAGCATATCTGAAGTTCTGAAGGGATTCAAAAGAAACGAAAATGGCGTAGGCTATGACATATATGTGGTTAAAGGCTGGGATTATCCCGCACTTGTAAAAACATATAGAGATGCAATAGCCAAAATGCGTATCACCCATTCCCCCGCGCTCTTCCATATTGAAGAGCTCACACAACCACAGGGTCATTCTACCTCTGGATCTCATGAGCGTTATAAGTCTGTAGAGCGTTTATCGTGGGAGAAAGAGCATGATTGCCTCACTCAAATGCGTAAATGGATAGAACATTGTGGCATTGCAAAGCCCGAAGATTTGGATATTTATGAAAAAGAAGCAAAAAACATAGCCTTTGAAGCAAAAAAATCAGCATGGAATCATTTCCATATTCCTATAAACAATGAGATGAAGGGACTGATAGCCCTAATAGAGCAAATAGGCGCAGATTCTACATATAGAGAGCAGTTGAATAACATTATCGAAGAGTTGCAGAATACGATAGACCCCATGCGCAGGGATTTACTCAGAGCCGCAGCACATGTACTAATTGTAATCAGAAATGAAATGATAAGCAACAGTACGGAACAACTTCAAGAGTGGTATTGGGAGCAACTATCTATCAATAGAGAACGTTTCAATTCCTATCTACATACAGATTCATTACTAGCACCACATCACGCTCCTATAGTCGCAGTAGAATATCCTGACATGCCTAAGTATTTAAGTGGCTATCAAATTTTAAACTTATGTTTTGATGCCAATTTCTCTCGTGACCCTAATCTAGTAGCCTTTGGTGAAGATGTAGGCAAAATCGGTGATGTAAATCAGGCATTTTCGGGCTTGCAAGCCAAATATTCTATAGACAGAATTTACGACACAGGCATACGGGAAGCGAGTATCATAGGTGAAGGTATCGGATTATCCATGCGAGGATTCAGACCAATAGCAGAGATACAATATTTAGACTATATGCTATACGGCTTACAGCCATTATCCGACGACTTAGCATCTCTTGCCTACCGCACTAAAGGCGGTCAGAAAGCACCGCTCATCGTGCGTACACGCGGACATAGACTGGAAGGTATATGGCATACCGGATCTCCTATAAGCATGTTATTAGGTGCTTTAAGGGGTATGCATATTTGTGTACCTCGCAATATGACACAAGCTGCCGGCTTCTACAATCTGCTATTGCGCAGCGATGAGCCTGCGCTAGTCATCGAATGCCTTAATGGCTATCGCCTAAAAGAGAAGATACCCTCTAACCCTGGGGAATATACTATACCTTTGGGAGTACCCGAAATATTACAGGAAGGTACAGATATTACACTCGTCACCTATGGCAGCTGTGTACGCATAGCACAGGAAGCATTACAACTTACACAATCTGTAGGCATAAGTATAGAACTTATAGATGTGCAAACCTTATTACCTTTCGACAAACACCACCTAATAGGAAAATCTATACAAAAAACCAACCGGGTAGTATTCCTAGATGAAGATGTCCCAGGGGGTGGAACCGCCTACATGATGCAGCAAGTGATAGAGAAGCAATCTGTATTTCGCTACTTAGACAGAGAGCCTATATGTATTTCTGCCGCACCACATCGCGCTGCCTTTGGGTCTGATGGCGACTATTTTTGCAAGCCCAATGCTGAAGAAATATTTACTGTTTTATATGATATTATGCACGAAGATAATCCTCGAAGATTTATGAAAATCTTCAAATAACCCTAAATTTAGCGTTATGAAAATTTCTCTGTTCATCGTAGGCAAGACCACATTCCCCTATGTACAGCAAGGCATAGAAGACTATACAAAGCGACTTGGGAGGTGGGTGGAATTCGATATTTCGGTAATTAAAGACAGTAAACTTCAACATGCGGATTTGATTAAAAAACAAGAAGCAGAATACCTGAACGCAAGAATTCAAGAACAGGACTTCGTAATTCTATTAGATGAAAGAGGTACGCAATATAGCTCTGAAAAATTTGCTTCCAAAATTAGTGATTGGCAGATACATCATAAAAGGATAGTCTTTGTAATAGGTGGGGCTTATGGTTTTGACAAAAATATTTATGATAGAGCTAATGCGACCATATCCTTCTCCGCCATGACCTTTTCCCATCAGATTATTCGATTGATGTTCATGGAACAACTGTATAGAGCTTATACCATCATTCATGGATTGCCATATCATCATGTATAAATAATTTTCCCTTATTTTTTATGATTCTGATTGCATGATAAAAAAGTTACTCTACTATTTTTTTAATAAGCTTTTGGTCATCCTATGGTCAATATTTGCTGCAAGAAGCACCTATCCTCTGATAGAATCATCAGCCGTTTGTATGAATCTTATGACAGGACAGGGATGAATAAAGATGGTTGTGATGGCACTAATTGTACAGATTCTATCCTTCATGGCAGGGTCAATAATCCTTTAGGCACCACAGACAGAACCTATGAATATATCTTATTTTCTACAGAAATACCAACGGTATTTAAGCGATTTTGGCTCACAGACTTCCCTGCCGGCACATTATTAAGATTTTATTTTGATGGGAAAAAAATTCCTGCCATCTCACGGCAACCTGATGGCACTACCCTTACACGGTATGATGTATGAAGAAACTGCTTATTTCAGAACTTGTTACAGATATTTTATCTCAGACCCAATCTACTATAAAAAAATATCTACGCTGCAATAGAACACGGAAATTGGAATAACAAAACTTCGTTTTATAAAATCAACTCATGGTATTACCCTAAAAGTACTCCGGCTATTCAATTAGTAGATAGCATCTTACTATCTGACAATATTTCCGTGACGCAACACCAGTATGCCGACAATGGTACCACAGTGGAAAGACAAAATTATTTTGAAGGTATTTACGACCACTTCTACAGAAAATATATGGCAAGTCCCTACAGATTATTTCCCAATCCAGCATCAGATTTCATTTTTCCTAGCAGCTCCTAAAGAAAAAATTACCTATCATATCTTAGATATTCAGGGGCAAGCAGTATGCACAAATACAGCATATTTATCATCAGGAATAGACATTAGCAATTTACCCTCAGGCGTATATGTAATAATATTCTCGGACGCTTCCAACCATAGATTTACCTATAAATTTATTAAAACACGGTCATGATTTTGATGATATAGTTGCTATTTTACGGTGAAAAATTGATACCTTTGATGCTCAAAAAAATTGCTATGTCAAATCTAAAACATATCGTATCAGTATCAGGGACGCCAGGACTAAAGAAGCTAGTAACTCAAAGAAATGATGGACTTATCTTATCGGAATTAGATGGTAGCCAAAAGAAATTCTACCCTTCGCGTTTACACATGTTTTCGCCCTTAGAAAATATTTCTATCTATACCGACGATGGAGAAAGCACCCTATTAGGTGTAGTATTCGACATAATGAGAGACAAGATAAGTGAAACGCCACCACCAGAAGGAAATGCTGACAATAATTCTTTGAAAAAATATATGTCAGAAATTCTTCCCAATTACGATAGAGATAAAGTAAATATTAGTGATATAAAAAAGCTTATCAAATGGTTTCATATATTGGATAGTGCAGGATTTACAATTTCGGAAGAACTTATAGCGGAATAATATACATGACAGTCTTACATACAAAAATTCAACCTTTACAAATACATCCACGTCCTAGAATTGACTTTCCTTCCAGTTTCACTATAGAAAGTTGGGAAGACATAGAACCCTATGTAAAAAGATTAGACGACTTTTTCATCCATACCAAAGAGGACTTACTACACTTCCTAAGTTTGCGTTCTGAATTTGTATGTATCATTGAAGAGGATGCACGTTGGCGTTATATAAGACAAAGTTGTTACAATCATGACGAAAAATACACCAAAGATTTTGAATTATATGTCAATGAAATAGAACCCAAACTCTTATATCACGGCAACCTTTGGGATAATAAAATTATAGAGAGTGGGTATTGGCAAGAACTAGAAGGGTCTAGATTTAATATTTTCTTTAGAAACCTAAAAAATGATTTTAATCTGTACCGAGAGAAGAGTCTGCCACTCATCACCCAACTACAGTTGAAGTCTCGCGATTATGCCGAAATTATTGGTGATATGTCCATAGAGGTAGATGACAAAGAATACACCTTAGCACAGGCTTCTACGTTTTTGCAACAGCAAGACAGACCTCTACGCCAGCAAGTATTTGAAAAAATCTGTAATAGAAGACTGAAAGATAAAGACAGTATAAATAGACTCTTTGTCGAGATGTATGATTTGCGCAAGCAAATAGCAAAAAATGCGGGTTTTGACAATTATAGGGATTATGTAATGCAATCGCTCCATCGCTTTGACTATACTGTTGACGATTGCGCCAATTTTCATCAATCTGTTTTGGAAGTAGTGGTACCCATTGCCACCAAAATCTACAATGAGAGAAAAGAAAACCTCGGCTTAGAAAAACTTCGTCCTTACGATTTGGAAGTAGATATTGCCGGCTTACAGCCTCTAAAACCTTATAGACAAATATCCGAACTTATAGACAAGACCATAGAAGTCCTCGATAAGACGGCTCCATTTTTTGCACAGTGTATGGCTACTATGCATCACATGAGACACCTAGATTTAGAGTCTCGAAAAGGCAAGAGCCCTGGCGGATATAATATGACATTACCTGAAACAGGCGTGCCTTTTGTATTCATGAATGGTGCCGGTACGCAGAGCGATGTTCATACGATGATACACGAAGCTGGACATGCCGTACATTCTATCCTTATGCATGATCTGCCCTATAGCTTCGATACAGAGATACCCTCCGAGACAGCAGAGTTAGCATCCATGGGTATGGAGTTGCTATCTATGGCTCACTGGGACAAATTCTATACGCCCGAAGACCATAAGAGAGCCATAAGGCAGCAATTAGAGTCTGTGATATTGATATTACCGTGGATAGCAGTCGTGGATAAATTCCAGCACTGGATATATACTGAAAAAGATTGGAATATAGATAAGACCTTATCCTACTGGCTAGACTTGCACAAGACCTATTTCCCTGCCCTAGACTGGGACAACTATGATATTTACCGCACCCATTTATGGCATCGTCAGCTACATATCTTCGAAATGCCTTTCTATTATATAGAGTATGGCATTGCACAATTAGGCGCTATAGGGTTATGGAAAAATTATCATACCCAGCCCGAAAAGGCTATAGAAGATTATGTAGCAGCTCTCACCCTAGGCAACACCGTTTCTATACCGGAAATGTACAAAACTGCCGGAGTAAATTTTGACTTCAGTGCCAAGCACATCAAGGAGCTTATGGACTTCGTATTATTACATTTGTAAGATGCAGTCTTTACGCAAAGGAATACTTGGCTTATTTTTTTATATAGCTCTATTCCTACTTTGCTATTTCATTTTAAATAAAAATATACATTATACGTATATCATAGCAATTTCTGGATTTATTATATTTGCTGTGGTACAATCCATATTATTTTTTAGTCCCACACAACCTAAGAAGAAAGCAGTTGCAACCCTTTTAGCTATCAGCATAAAATTTATATTCACCATGGCGTTGTTGGTAGCTATAATGTATTTTTATGGAAAGACAACATTATGGGTATGGATAATATTTGGCATATCCTATATTTTCAATACCCTTATGACTAAAGCCTAAATTAATATCCCGGAAAGTATGCACCTTTGCTATGCATTTCCCACTTCACCTTATTTTTTGTATATAAATATTCTATGCGTGCAGATTGGACACTATCGCTGACAGCGATAAATTTCTCTGAAATTTCGTGAGGCATCATGGATTTCATTGAGGCTACGGAAGAATCTGTACTTAAATCATGGCTGGAATACTTTATTATACTAAAGCCTCTTTCTTGTGCTATACAATACGCCTGAAATGCACCCACATGTATTGGGCGCTCATACCATACGCTATCTTTGCGGTTAAAGATACTTTTTTCCTCCCATCCAAAAATTTCCAAGGTATCTATTCGGGAAGTGTCTATGACCAAAATCTCTATAGCTGTCATGCTCACCTGCAAAGAGTCCTGCCTTTGACTGCGCTCAGCAGCAGATTCCAAATATGGGGTGAGTTGGGCAAACAGGCTTTCATCCTGCCATATATAATGACTGCTTGTTTCCTTTTTCTTACAGGCAAAAGAAAAAATCAATATTGCAGGCAGTATATATTCTAAATATTTACTTTTTAAATTCATTTTTATTTTTTTGCAATTCATACATCTGATCGCGTAATCTTGCCGCTTCCAAAAAATCCATCTTTTGTGCCGCTTTTTGCATAGCTTTTTTCACTATTTCTATTTTTTTATCCAAATCGGCTTCATTATAGATGGCTTGGGGCTCCGCAACGGTGGTGAGGTAATAATTTTCCTCATCTTGGGAGGTAGGCTTAGCTGATCCTCTTATATCTAAGATAGAGGCTCTTTGCAATATATCTTCTCTCGACTTAAATACTGTAGTAGGCGTTATATTGTGTCGTATATTGAATGCCAATTGCTTCTCCCTACGACGGTTAGTTTCATCTATAGTTTTCTGCATTGAATGGGTGATACGGTCGGCATACATGATTACCAATCCATTTGCATTACGGGCAGCACGCCCTGATGTCTGCGTCAAAGAGCGCACATTGCGGAGGAAGCCTTCTTTATCAGCATCCAAGATGGCTACGAGGGAAACTTCAGGAATGTCCAGCCCCTCACGAAGCAGATTTACGCCTATGAGCACATCAAAATTACCCAATCGCAAGTCTTGTATGATTTCCATACGCTCCATAGTATCTACATCGGAGTGTATATATTTACATAATATTCCAAGTTTAGTTATATATTTAGACAATTCTTCCGCCATTCTTTTGGTAAGGGTTGTTACCAACACACGTTCTGAGCTTTTTATACGCAATTTGATTTCATGTAATAAGTCATCTATCTGATTGGTACTAGGTCTTACCGATATTGGTGGGTCCAAGAGCCCTGTAGGTCTTACCACCTGTTCCACAAACTCCCCTTCCGTGAGTTGCAACTCATAATCTCCGGGCGTAGCACTTACATATATAGCCTGATGTACCAACTGCTGGAATTCATAAAACTTCAAAGGGCGATTATCCATAGCTGATGGCAGTCGGAAGCCATATTCTACAAGGTTCTGCTTGCGAGATTTATCTCCCCCGGACATACCCTCTACCTGTGGCAAGGTGACATGACTTTCATCTACGACCAGCAAATAGTCTTCTGGAAAGTAGTCTAACAGACAAAAAGGACGCTCCCCAGGCTGACGACGGTCAAAATAGCGGGAATAATTCTCTACCCCCGAGCAGTAGCCCAATTCTTTTATCATTTCTATATCGAATTGCACCCGTTCTTCCAACCTTTTCGCTTCCATAACCTTTCCGCTATCCGCAAAGTATGCCTTCTGACCTTGGAGTTCATGTATGATAGCATCTATCACGCTATGTTGTATATCCTTTGGCGGCACATAAATATCGGCGGGATATATGGCTATATCTTGTACGGATTCAATAGATTGAAGTGTTATAGCATCAATTTTTTCTAAGGCTTCGATATCATCACCCCATAATGTCACCCTATATCCATAGTCGGCATAAGGCAGCACAATATCTATCGTGTCGCCTACGACCCGAAACTGTCCTCGCTGTACATCCAATGTACTTCTGGCATAGAGATTAGATACCAATTCATATAAAAGCGTATTGCGGGATATCTGCTGCCCCACATGCAGCCTGATGATGCGTTCTTTCAGCTCCTTGGGGTTGCCCAAGCCGTAAATGCAGGATACAGAAGCCACTACTATCACATCCCTTCGACCACTCATAAGAGAGGTAGTAGTACTCAGGCGCAGTTTCTCTATTTCGTCATTAATAGATAAGTCTTTCTCTATATAGGTATCTGTGGTAGGCAGATAGGCTTCCGGCTGATAATAGTCGTAGTAGGACACAAAATACTCTACGGCATTATGAGGAAAAAACTCCTTAAATTCTGCGTAGAGTTGCGCCACCAACGTCTTATTGTGTGAAAGTACTAGCGTAGGTCTCTGAACCTTCTCTATCACATTGGCGATAGTAAATGTTTTGCCCGAACCTGTAACGCCTAATAGTACCTGATGTGGATACCCATTAAGAATACCTTCTGCCAATGCAGCTATAGCTTCTGGCTGATCTCCAGCAGGAGAATATGCAGATGTAAGCAAAAAATCCATCGCTGTTATCTATGATGTAATGATACTACTCCTTAATGAAAATACAAAATGATGCCCTCGAATACTTTAGGGCAATATATCCAAAAAGTACTAAAAGTATTGTATATTTGAGAGTGAAATAACCGTATTTTGACTAAAGAGGAATATCAAAAAGATTTGCTTTCCATAGCACAACAGTTCAAAGTTACCTTCCCGGAATTGAGCTATGGCACCATCCTAGAGTTAAGTTCTTATATAGAAATCTTGAACGTAAAAAAAAAGGATATTATCATCACAGAAGGCAGGTACGACAATAGGATACTTTTTGTGATAGAGGGCATGTTTCGCTGTTATTTCCAAAAAGATGAAACGGAGAACACCTTGTGGTTTATGACAGACAAAGAGATTATGGCATCCTACCACAGTCTGCTTTGTAAGCAAGTGTCCCGTGTAAGCTACCAGGCTATAGAAGACAGCGTAGTAGCCGCTCTCAACTATGATATGCTGAAAGAAAAATCTAAGATAGACATAGAAATTGCACAGTCTATCATCACCGTATTGGAGCAGCAGCTATTCAAAGTCATCAACGCCTTGGAGGACTACATCATGCTCAATTCCGAAGAAAGATTTATAAAAATCATGGAAGAAAGGCCTTACCTGCTGCTACGCGTACCACAGCATCAACTAGCATCTATGCTAGGCATAAAAGCAGAATCTCTAAGCCGCCTAAAGAGCCGCCTAAAAACGAAGAAAGTTTAGGTTGGGATAGTATTTCAAATTACTAGGACTGCTATCCATTCTTTGGCGTTCTTGTCGTCCATATCTACAACTCTTCTCAATATTGAGTAATATAATCCACTATCCGAATATTCTTGTGTCGGTTTGTGGGTTGGCATTTTTAAAATATTTAGAAAGGAAGAAGATTTTAAAAAATAATTTTTCTTGGGTGGTAGAGGTAGAATCTCTTACCACAGCTTTGGCTTTGGGGGGAGCTTTGGGGGGCTGTGGTATGTGCTTACACCTGTGCATAGGCTTATTTCTTTCCTCCTGATAACAATGCTATCAAAGCAGCAATTCCAACAATTATTCCTCCTGCAACTAAAGCATCTTCAACATCCGAATTAGGCTTTTTGGTCGTTTGTTTTGTTGGTGTATTTATATTGAAAAGTTTATTTATTGCGGATGTTGGATTTTGTCGATTGAAGCGAATGAAATTTAAACTACTTGGGTCCTGAACATTTACACCGTCTTCTATTATTAAAATATTATTGACGTTATTTTGTTTTGCAACATTCCATTCATTGATTACGTGATTAATACTATTACTGTCATTAGTTATAATGCCAATGAAAATGTCTGAACTTTGAATTTTTAAGCTGTTAGAATAATTTAGGTTTGAATAGTTAAAAGCAGTTGTCTCAACTACGTAGCCTGATTTGCGTAGCTGTTCAAATAGCAAAGTTATTATATATAACTCGCTGTCTCGAAATGAATATGATACAAATGCTTTCATTCTTTTTCGTTGGACTTTAATTTTTCTTCAAACCTTTTTACTAACTCGTCATAATCTATCTGTGCGTTATTATTTAGGAAATTAACCCGATAATAGTCAGGAAAAAATGCTTGAAGTAAACTTAATCTCTTTATTAATCTATGCCATAATTCACCACCATTCCAAATAACATACTTGCTTGTTCCATTAGAATTTAATTCA
This sequence comes from Chitinophagales bacterium, assembly GCA_044227665.1. Taxonomy (GTDB): domain Bacteria; phylum Bacteroidota; class Bacteroidia; order Chitinophagales; family JADIYW01; genus JBGAWK01. The sequence goes on along the minus strand of JBGAWK010000012.1, from coordinate 3,620 downwards.
GAGAAAATTCTTTTCAATTTGGCAGTTGCATCATTCTTACAAATTAGCAAGTATCCATTTGCAGATTTAGCTTTCAAAATACTTTCAAGATTATTCGTGCTAATATCTCCCAAGCTAACCGCCTTTTTTTGTGATTTACATTCGATAATCCACCTATGACAATGGCGACCGATTACATCTTCAAAATGAAATTCAACTAAAATATCGCAACCATCATCACCACCAACTCCATTGTCCTCTACGTGTATATCGGCAATATGAAAATCGTGTTTCTCCGATTTCAAACTGCGAAAATATTCAGCAATTATTTGCTGAAATTTATACCCATCTTCTATTTCGTCTAACGGTAGTGGCACTGCTTTATTTATTCCATGAGTTCGTTAATCTTATTCTGCCATTCGTCCTCAAAAACCACTTGAAATTCAAAGTCGTGGTCTGGAAATTCGTCAAAGAGTTCTTTCCAGGCTTTCTTTGCTCCCAATTCGTTGCAAAGTGCAAATACGTCTTGTTTGTATTTGGTGTCCTCATTTTTGAGGTGAATACCTTTTGTTTCCAAAACATATACCGTTCCGTAATCGTCCTTTTCTTCTTGCCTGTCTGCTGCAAGGAAGTCAGGATATATTTTGTTTCGTTTCCAACCTTGTATGTGGTAATCCTGTCTGCTCATATTGCGATACCACCACAATAATTTTTCTTGCTCGTCAAGGTAAATGGCAACAGATTTTTCAAGGTCGTTGATGTTTTCTTCGGGAACATAGTCAAAGAGAGATTTTTGAATTGGGGTGTTGTCGTTACGCACCAACTGTTTGTTGCTCTTTACTTTTATTCTTGATGGCAATTCAAATCCCCCTTTGTCTGTAATCAGGAAGAAGCATAGTTTTTTGTCGGCAACCATTTTTCTAAAAACCTGTTCAGATAAACGGTTTCGTTCCTTTTCTAAAATTTTTTTAAGTTCCTCAATGATAAAAACAAAATTGGCTGAAACTATATCACGTTCATATTTTTCCAAAAGTAGTTGAATTGCTTTTTCTCCGATTTGGAAACAATGCCAAGGGTTCGGAATAATTTCCGTTATCTGTCTTGTCAAAAATACTACGTCAATTTCCAGAGTGCCTGATTTTTCCGCTCTGCCTGTTTCTTTTAGTAATTCTTTTTCTTCATCACTCAATCCCAAAGCAATTTCTTGTTCTTGGTTTCGCTTGTTTTGGAGTGAGAGATTTTTGATTTCATCAATATGGATACTTTCCCAATCTATTTCGCTGAGAATATCAATTTCAAAAATCATATCCCGCCAACTTTCTTTCTCCTGAATGACGAATTTAGGCAAGTATATTTTCCCCTCAAATTTTTTAAACCCCAAACGGTATTGCATTACACGGTCTTTTAAACCTCCCGTGTCCGTTCCTGCATCATCACTTACAATTCTTCCTGCAATGTCGCCTAATCCTTCTTCTTCCAAACCTAATTTAATGTCTCTTACCAGCGTGCTTGCGTTTTGTCGGAACGTGTAAACATAACACTCGTCCAAATCCTGTATTTTGGTTTTTCGAGCAAAGGGCTGTCTTAATATTCGACCTACTAATTGCGTGATTCCTGTTGCAGATGATGGATTGGTAAGCACTGTAAGCACATAAGCAAATGAACAATCCCAACCCTCTTGCAAGGCTTGCTTAGTTATGATGTAGCGTATTTCACAATCATTGGCGAACAAGTCAATACCTTCAATGTCGTCTTTCTCGCTCGATTTGATGGCAATATGACTTTCAGGAACATTACATTTTTTGATTAAATATTCTTTGGCATCTTCTGCATGAATGTATTTATTTTCTCGCTGGTCTTTTCCTGTTCTTTCAACTTGAATTAAGCAAATCGGACGGATATATTCACCTGTGTTTCCCTCATATTCTTTGGCTTTCTTCTCTAAATCATTTCGTTTTTCAAAACTTGCCAATAAAGTGTCTTGCCAATCCAAACTGGTTTTGTTGGTCAGGTGAATGTCCAACTTTATCATTTCTTCTTCGTGCAATTCCCGACCTGTGATTTTTACCAACTCGTTGCTATTGGGTGGTGGTGTGGCAGAAAGTTCAAGAATAAAAGACGGATTGAAATTGTGGATTGTATTTCGTGCGTTTTCTCCATAGGCACGGTGTCCTTCATCAATTACCACAAGCGGACGCAAAACCTTTAAAGTATTACCGAGCGAAGTTTTTATTTGCGTTCCGAACACTTCCATTTCAGTAGTGAAGCAATCCAAATTCGGAATGAGTTCTTTCAGCTTTTTATGTCCTTCAAAATCATCTTCACGAGGGAAAAAGTCGGTAAATCCGCCTTGGTCCCTGAATACTTTCAGCGTTTCCTTGTTTTGACGGTTAGCAGATGGAAGCATTAACATCAGCACCACCAAATTTTCTTCCACATCAAGGCGATTAAACATTTCTGTTTTTTCCTTGATAAGCGTTCTACCACCACTCGAAATATCCAAAACTTGGCGGTATGGATGCTCTCGATTTTTAAGTGCCGAAATAGTTTGTCGGTAAATTTGCGTGGACGGCACAACCCACAAAATCAATCCTGTTTGTTTATTGAGATAGGTTTTTTGGATATTGTCTATGGCATGGCAAGCCATCAAAGTTTTACCGCCACCGGTTGGCACTTTCAAATAAATATCAGGTAATGGCTCGTCTAATCCGTTGAGGATAGAACTGTAGGCCAAACGACCTGTTGCCTTTTCCCAAGCCTCTTTCGGGAAATTGATATGCTTTGCCAAATGCGGTTTGAGTTCGGCAATTTCCTCAAACTCTTTTTTAGCATCAGCCAAAGCACTCAAATATGCTGCGAGTTCCTTTAAAACCTTTTCCTGATAGTGCTTTAGTCTCATTATTTCTTTTTCTTTGTGGTTTCGGAAAGTAGTTTTCTCTCGTCTGCACTTAACTTTCTCTCCAATTTTTTAACATCTTCTACAGGTGGTAAATTTTCAGGGACAATTCCTCTGTTGGCAAGCATTTCCCTTACCGCCAAATTATTATCAATGTGCTCTTTTTCTATTTTGCCTTGTCCTTTTAAATCTTTTGCCTGAACATTCAAGCCTGTCATTTCAGCAGCTAAATCTTTGGCTTTTATGCTGATAGTTGGCAAAAAATCTGCCACAGGACGACTGTCAGGAACTCCCAGCTTCTTTTTAAGTTGTACGGTAGAAAGTCGGAATAAAGCCTGGTCTCCTTTTGAGCGGATTAATGCAAAGCCTTGCCCATCAACTCCTCTTTCGTATAAAATGCCTGAAAGTTGTTTTTCTGTTTGACTTAGTTTTTCTCTTGCCTTAACTCTTTCATATTCCAACAATCGTTTTTCTACTAACTCTGCTCTGCGTGTTTGAACAGCAAAGTAATTTTGTGCAAAGGATATTTCTTCTTTCCGACTATCGCCGTTTTGACCTATTAAGTAACAAGCATAACGAGTTAGTAAAATGTCGTCTATCTCTTTTTCTGCACCTTTAGGCATTGGTATCGTTTTCCCGACATCAGGAAAATGATTGAAAATTTCTTCTCCCGCATTTTTGCAAGCATCTTTTGCCTTTTCAATTACCTTTTCAAAGTTCTCCCATTTGCTGTAGCCCAAAAGTT
>JBGAWK010000124.1:0-1002 GCA_044227665.1 Chitinophagales bacterium | reverse complement strand
TGAAATGCGGTATAGGTTTTTCCTGTTCCTGTCGCCATTACCAAAAGAATTCTGTCTTGCTTTTTCGCAACTGCTTCAATGGTTCTGTTAATGGCAATTTGTTGGTAATATCTTGGGGAACGACCAGAGCCGTCTAAAAAATAGTCAGTTGAAACAACACTTTCAACTTCTTTGTCTTCTATGCCTTTGTATTTTTTGTATTTCTCCCAAAGTTCTTCAGGACTTGGGAATTCGTCATTTGAAAGTTCGGTTTCAATGTTTCCGCTTGTAACGGTCTTATCGTGGAAATAAAAGCCGTCTCCGTTGCTACTAAACACAAAAGGAATGTCCAACGTGTTGGCGTAACCTAATGCCTGTTGAATTCCAGCTTTTACAGAATGGTTGTTGTCTTTTGCCTCAATAATTGCAATAGGAACGTTTGGTTTGTAAAACAGAATGTAGTCCGCAAATTTCCGTTTTCCTCTTGCTGTAATTTTTCCCTTTACATAAATGCGTCCGTCAGTAAAAAATATTTCACGTCCAAGTTGAGTGTGTTCGTCCCAACCCGCCTTTGTCACGGAAGGAGTGATAAACTTCTCTTTTATGTCGGCTTCTGATAAGTCCTTTTTGTTCATGTTCTACTTTTTATTGTCGGTCTGTGCGGTGGGAAAATTTAGCTCTTTTGGTTTTGCGAAGGGTTGGCTTGTGTGTCGGGCAAAACCAAATGTGCTAAATGTGCGGTGGCAAATTCAATTTTTTTGTGCGGTGGGGTGTTTTAATTCTTTCTTGTGTCGGCTTGTGAGTTGCCAAGTTGGTCTGCTGGTCTGCATCTAGTTACAGCGAAATTGTCTGCCGAGTTAAAGTCGTTTGAAAAGTCTGGTCAGGATGTCAAAGGTCGATTGTTTAGTTGTCTTGTTTATGGTTGTCGTGTCGTCTTTTAGGCTTGCTTACAACGAGCAGGTATTTGCGAAGGCTGGGGAATAGATTTCCGTCCGTCCCGGTTACCTGAAGCTAAATTTATAA
>JBGAWK010000123.1:0-1029 GCA_044227665.1 Chitinophagales bacterium | reverse complement strand
ACCTCCTTTCTGGAGCATCGAGTAGGCCCGCTTCGGCGGCTCGAAAGATCTCGAGATTCGCCCGCACTTCGGCCCTCTGGTTCACGTCATTTGTCTTTCGCTCTTTGACAATTGAGATGATGGATGTGCTGCGCATGGCCGCAAGGCGTGCGCAGGGTGTGAGGAATCAACACCGAACAACAAACGAATTGAGATCAAACGCAATAAGGCACACGGTGGATGCCTTGGCATCGAGAGGCGATGAAGGACGTGGTAAGCTGCGATAAGTCCGGGGGAGTTGCACACGAACTGTGATCCCGGAATGTCCGAATGGGGAAACCCGGCAGGCCGCGAGGCTTGTCACCCGAAAGGGAGCCAACCCGGAGAACTGAAACATCTCAGTACCCGGAGGAACAGAAATCAACCGAGATTCTCCAAGTAGCGGTGAGCGAACGGGGAAAAGGCCAAACCGTGGGAGCTTGCTCCTGCGGGGTTGTGGGACCACGACATGGGATGCACGACGCCAGAGTGAAGCGGCCTGGAATGGCCCGCCAGAGACGGTGAAAGCCCGGTAACTAGACGCGTACGGCCCCTAGTGGTATCCCGAGTAGCGCGGGGCACGTGGAATCTTGCGCGAATCAGGGGGGACCACCCTCCAAGCCTAAATACTCCTCGATGACCGATAGTGCACTAGTACCGTGAGGGAAAGGTGAAAAGCACGCCAGGTGGCGAGTGAAACAGATCCTGAAACCGTGTGCTGACAAGCGGTCGGAGGGTTGTCTTCGGACAGCCTGACGGCGTGCCTTTTGCATTATGATCCGGCGAGTTACTCCTCACGTGCATGGTTAAGGCCTTCAGGGCCGGAGCCAAAGCGAAAGCGAGTCTGATAAGGGCGAATTCGTACGTGGGGGTAGACCCGAAGCCGTGGCGATCTACCCTTGAGCAGGTTGAAGCCGCCGTAACAGGCGGTGGAGGACCGAACCCATGTGGGTTGAAAACCGCTGGGATGACTTGAGGGTAGGGGTGAAAGGCCAATCAAGCTCGGAGATA
>JBGAWK010000122.1:0-1036 GCA_044227665.1 Chitinophagales bacterium | reverse complement strand
AGACCTGCGCTAACAGGTCCCGATGGGGCTCAGCTTGTTGCTGGCTGGTTTGGTTGACACGAGACGCCGGCGAGCAGGCTCACCCTTGCGACCGATGCAGGGTGGGAAACACTTCGAGATCACGAGGCCCGGCAAAGGCCTCGTGATCTCGCGTTCAGGGCGACTCGATCACGCACGTCCGAGTTGGCGGCTGATAGATTCGGCGACCTCTTCGCGTTGCTGGCCGTTCCGGCCTCCTTCGCTTGGCGGCCCTCGGAGTTGGAGCTCCGGGGGCCGTTTCTATTGCGCTGTGCATTTGCACCCCTTCCCACGACTCCGCCGCTTGCCGTTTTGCTGGGCACTTTGGTGTCCCAAATGGTGTCCCACTTTCGCCACCGACTGTGGCGACTGGCGCGGATCGGCCCGAATCCGGTAGACAAAAGGCCAGCTAGAGCCAGTTCGGGCGAGATCGGCGCCGATCGAAGGGCGTCGGTGTTCGCCTTGGCAAGGTGATGCTCTACCAACTGAGCCACGTCCCGCAATGGGGTCCGAGACCTTACCACTTGGGGCCCAAAGCGACACAAACGACCTGGTAGACGGCCTGCACGCCACGACTGTCCCTAGCCCGTTGTAATCCTCGCGCGGGCGTCGAGGGACCTGAGGTGTCCCAAAGGTGTCCCAACTTCTTTTGGAGAGCCCCATGCAAATGATCAAAACGAGCAACAAAAAGAACCCGTGGACGGCTCGGGTGACGTTGCCCGCCGACCCGTTGACGGGGAAGCGGCTCAAGGTGGGCGCCTCGGGCCGCACCCGCCGTGAGGCGAGCGAGGCGCTTGAGGCCAAGCTGCGGGCGGCTGGGGAGCGGCTCGGTTGGTGGCCGGAGAACACCGTGGCACGCGCCAAGCAGCCCAGTGGTGCCCGCCCCGAGATTCGCCCGCCCGAAGCCGCGGCCGTGACATCGGCGCTCGCCGCGATCAAGGCTGAGCGCTCTGACTTCGGTGCGCTGTTCCGCGTCCTCGCGGTCGTCGGGCTGCGTCGTGGCGAGGCGCTAGGCCTG
>JBGAWK010000121.1:339-1102 GCA_044227665.1 Chitinophagales bacterium | reverse complement strand
CTTAATGGATATGGTGGCAAGGTGTATTCCTGAAGAAGACAAGAAAGAACAGACACAGTTTACAGGCAATGCCTTTTATTATTTTAAGAGAAATGAAATCAGCGGAAAAGTATTTATCGTAAAGGACTTAGAAGGTGCATTAACGGCACTGTTTCCAATCCGAGAGCTGCAAAGTGAGAAGAAGATAAGCAAAACCATCACCCGCAAAGGCAAAGACGGAAAACTAGAAACGATAACACTTGTAGTCGAAGGACCAGTAAGCGTCATCACCTGCACCACCCAAGAGTCTATTTACGAAGATAATGCAAACCGCAGCATCCTGATTTATTTAGACGATAGCGCAGCGCAAGACGAAAAAGTCATGCATTACCAAAAGCTGAAACGAGCAGGATTAATTGATAGTTACAAAGAAGACGAGATAAGAAACAAACTACAAAAGATACAAAAATGTCTAGAGCCCATCAAAGTAATAAATCCGTATGCACCACTAATAGACTTGCCAGATCGCATAAAAACACAAAGAAGGATGTTGCCGATTTTATTAAGTTTTATTGAAGCCATCACGTTTTATCACCAATACCAACGAGAGCAATTAGTAGAAAAAGACAGCGGCGAAATGTATATAGAATCAACGCCTAGTGATGTAGAAAATGGATTTATGTATTTGCAAGATGTATTATTTAGAAAGAGCGATGAATTAAACGGAGCAGTAAGAAACTTTTATGAAAAACTAAAAATAATTGTTGGAAAGATAGAAGTAACA
>JBGAWK010000121.1:0-329 GCA_044227665.1 Chitinophagales bacterium | reverse complement strand
TCATCAGCGAAGAATAGACAAGATAAACGAACTATAATCTATTCATTCCGTCATTCCGAACGCAGTGAGGAATCCCGTAAAGAATACCGTCATTCCGAACAAAGTGAGGAAACTAAATTTAAAGTAAGCGATATAAAAAAGTATTTGAAATTAACACCGAGGAGCATACAGATTTATTTTAAAACATTGCAAGAATACGAATATATACAGGTAGTTGGGGGCAAACAACGCACGGGTTATGAGTATGAGTTACTAAGTGCACCAGCAGAAACAGAACTACAAAAAGCAATCGAAAAACATATCCATCTAGTATTGGACAGGGTAGCAAA
>JBGAWK010000120.1:0-1244 GCA_044227665.1 Chitinophagales bacterium | reverse complement strand
CGTGGTAAAAAGTACCAGCATACCATCTGCAACACCGTCAATCTATACTGCAACGCCGTCACCTCGACCACAGGGAGAGGTCTCAATAGGTAACCACCGAAACGGTAAAGAGATTTCTCCTTCGTGCCTCAGTCGAAATGACGAGTAACAGTAGAGAGATTTCTTCTCCTTCGTCGTCGAATTGACGTGGTAAAAAGTACCACCAAACCGTACTGCAACGCCGTCACCTCGACCGCAGGGAGAGGTCTCAAAAAGGATAATACTGAGTAATAAAGAGATTTCTCCCTCGTGCCTCGGTCGAAATGACGAGTAACAGCAGAGGGATTTCTCCTCCTTCGTCGTCGAAATGACGGGTGTATTATGAAATTCGATAAGACAGTAGTAAATTTATTCAAAAAATGCAAAAAGGTGGGTATGTTTATATACTAACAAACAAAAACAAAACTACTATTTATATTGGCGTTACATCCAATTTAATTTCTCGAATCAATCAACATAAAGACAATAAGAATACTAAAAGTTTTTCATACAGATATAATTTATATTTTTTGGTTTATTATGAGTTTTTACCTGATATTGTAATGGCTATAGCCCGAGAGAAAGAAATAAAAAAATGGAGAAGAGAAAAGAAGGATAATTTGATTAATCAGTCTAATCCTGAGTGGAAGGATTTGTTTTATAAAATTTGTGGTTAAAAAATAAAGAGATTTCTCCCTCGTGCCTCGGTCGGAATGACAGGGTATTGCAGAGGGATTTCTCCTCCTTCGTCGTCGAAATGACGTGGTAAAAAGTACCAGCATACCGTCTACAACACCGTCAATCCACACTGCAACGCCGTCACCTCGACCACAGGGAGAGGTCTCAAAAAGTAAACACCGAAACGGTTAAGGGATTTCTCCCTCGTGCCTCGGTTGAAATGACGAGTAACAGTAGAGGGATTTCTCCTCCTTCGTCGTCGAAATGACGTGGTAAAAAAATACTATTTCCAAATAAAATGTACTGGAGTAAGCCTTGCGCCAAAGCTTCTAAAGAATTTTTCTATGCCTTTGTGCATACTCCCTTCAAAATTGAGGGGCAATTTTTTAGCTTTTGAAAATTGTATAGCCTTCCACAGCAGGGCAGTCATAGCACCAGAATCTCTGTATTCTTCTTCAAAACCTCCAAATAAATAATATACAGAAAATGCATCAAACACCATGAAAATAGAAGCAATTGGATGATCCTCATGCATTACCACCCACGAA
>JBGAWK010000011.1:0-55333 GCA_044227665.1 Chitinophagales bacterium | reverse complement strand
TATTCTTCTTTCTTTTCGTTGTCATATTTAATAGGAGTCCCCAACTGCAAATTTAGGAAAAATAGTAAATAAAAAAGAAGCTGTATAAAGTATTTGCTTTTTATTATGTAAACTTATTTAAGTTTGGATAACAGGCAGGTAAATAGTTTAGGTTTTGGGATGTGGGAAATATTTATTTATTTTTTTAATATACAAATGATTGAAATTATAAATATATGATATTTTGAAAATGAGTTTTTATTACTTTTTATTCAATAAAAAAAGGGAGTAAAACTCCCTTTTTTGCGGTCCGGACGGGACTCGAACCCGCGACCCCGTGCGTGACAGGCACGTATTCTAACCAACTGAACTACCGAACCTGCTCTTCAAAAGCGAGTGCAAATATAGACATATTTTTTTATTTAAAAAAACATCATAAAAAAAACCTCCTGAAAATTTGTCATGTTTAAATATTGAAAATTGTCAAAATTGTGTTTTTTTTCTATTGGCATACTTAATGCTATATGTAAGCAACAAATCAAGATTAAATATGGGAAAAAATAGCGTAAAAATTACTCCTCTGGCAGACAGAGTAGTTGTGAAAGCTGCAGAAGCAGAAGTGAAAACCAAAAGTGGTATCATTATACCGGATACGGCTAAAGAAAAACCGCAGAAAGGTACGGTAATGGCAGTAGGTGTTGGCAAAAAAGATGAGCCATTAACTGTCAAAGTTGGCGATACTGTTCTATATGGTAAATACAGCGGAACAGAAATAAATATTGAAGGTGATGATTTTCTTATAATGAGAGAGTCGGACATTTTGGCAATTATCTAAATTAATTTAATAACTAATAAGAATAAAAAGAATAAAGTATGGCATCAAAAGTTGTAAAGTACGGAACAGATTCACGTGACAAATTGAAAGCAGGCGTGGATGCATTGGCAAATGCAGTAAAAGTTACTTTAGGTCCAAAGGGCAGAAATGTAATTATAGAGAAAAAATTTGGTGCCCCGGCTATTACCAAAGATGGGGTAACAGTTGCTAAAGAAATAGAATTGGAAGACCCATTCGAGAATATGGGGGCACAACTAGTAAAAGATGTAGCTTCCAAAACTAATGACATCGCTGGTGACGGCACTACTACCGCTACAGTGTTGGCGCAAGCTATTATAGGCCCAGGCCTTAAAAGCATAGTCGCTGGTGCAAACCCTATGGATCTTAAAAGAGGTATAGACAAAGCCGTTTCTTCAGTAGTGGGAGAGTTGAGAAATTTATCTGTAAAAGTGGGCAAAGATTTTAACAAAATCCAGCAAGTAGCTACAGTATCAGCTAATAATGATGAGGAAATTGGTAAGCTAATAGCTATGGCTATGGAAAAAGTTTCTACTGAAGGTGTAATCACCGTAGAAGAAGCCAAAGGTACAGAAACCGAAGTCAAAGTAGTAGAAGGTATGCAGTTCGATAGAGGGTATCTCTCTCCATACTTTGTTACAAATGCTGAAAAAATGGAGTGTGAAATGGAAAAACCTTTCATACTAATTTATGATAAGAAAGTGTCATCCATGAAAGACCTTTTGCCTATACTGGAAAAAGTAGTTCAAACAGGCAGAGGACTTCTGATAATAGCTGAAGATGTAGAAAGTGAAGCTTTGGCTACATTAGTAGTTAACAGACTTAGAGGCTCATTAAAAGTTGCAGCAGTAAAAGCTCCTGGCTTTGGAGACAGGAGAAAAGCTATGCTGCAAGATATAGCTATTCTTACAGGTGGAACGGTAATTTCTGAAGAATTGGGATACAAGTTAGACGACACACAGATAGATCAATTAGGGGTAGCTGAAAAAGTAATTATAGACAAAGACAATACCACAATTATTAATGGCTCAGGTAAAAAAGATGCTATTTCAGGACGTATCAAAGAAATCAAAGCACAGATAGAAACCACAACATCTGACTATGATAGAGAGAAATTACAAGAACGTCTAGCCAAATTGAGCGGCGGTGTGGCAGTATTGTACGTAGGTGCAGCTACAGAAGTAGAAATGAAAGAAAAGAAAGACAGAGTGGACGACGCTTTACATGCAACTCGTGCAGCAGTAGAAGAAGGAACAATTCCTGGCGGTGGTGTAGCATTGATTCGTACTATATCTACTTTAGATAAACTCAAAGGTGCTAACGAAGATGAGCAAGTAGGTATTGATATCATTAAGATTGCTTTAGAAGCTCCACTGCGTCAGATTGCTGAAAATGCTGGAGTAGAAGGCTCTATTGTAGTGCATAATGTAAAAAATGGAAAAAAAGATTATGGCTATAACGCCCGTACTGAGACTTATGAAGACCTATATAAGGCAGGTGTAATAGACCCTACAAAAGTTACGCGTGTAGCTTTAGAAAACGCCGCCTCTATCGCTAGTATGATTCTTACTACAGAATGTGCAGTTACAGAGAAAGTAGAAAAAGAAGCACCAGCAATGCCAGGCGGTGGAATGCCGGGCGGAATGGGCGGAATGATGTAATATCTGTCATTTTATCAGATTTTATTAGGGCGAATGCATTGCATTCGCCCTAATTTTTTTATATAAAATCCGAATCATATATCCGACTTATGTCCATATTGGGGTACGAGATGAATATCCACAGCATTTTATTATTTATGATTCAATTTAATTTTCTGTAAATCATTATAATATATATGTTATAAACATTTTATTAACCTATAATCCACAGATTATTGTCGTTTTATTGTGCATAAAAAGTGGGAACTAGTGGTGATTATTGCCTTACTGGTGGGTAAAAGTGTCAAAAAATGCACTACTTTTACTTTTGAAATTGAGATTTGTTCAAAAATCAATGACAGATGTATTCACTGGCGGGACAATATGAGGTAAAAATGGATGCGAAGGGGCGTGTGCGCCTACCTTCTGACTTGCTCCGTCAAGTTCCCGAAGCCAGCAGGAGACTCTACGTTCTAAATAAAGGCTTAGATACAGGATGCCTCAATCTGTATCCAATAGAAAAATGGAAAGAAGTAGCAGCAAAGATTGATGCTCTAAATTATTTCGTACCTGAAAATCGGGAATTCCAACGATACTTCTATCGTGCAGTAGTACAAGTAGAATTAGATAGTAGCGACAGATTGCTAGTGCCTAAGCGATTACAAGATGAAATTAAAATGAAAGAGGATGTTGTCATTTTGGCATTTGGACAGAATATAGAGATTTGGCCTAAGGACGTTTACAATAGCAAGGTAGATAAGGCACCTGACAATTTTTCTGAGATGGCTGCTCGTGTAATGGGAGGATTTAATAGCTGATAGTATATGTATCATGTTCCTGTTATGTTAAAAGAGTGCATTGATAATCTGATTACAGATAGATCGGGGGTGTATGCGGACTTGACATTTGGGGGCGGAGGTCACAGCAGGGCTATTTTGGAAAGATTAAGCCCCGAAGGGAGGCTTTATGCTTTTGATGCCGACCCTGATGCGGGGCATAATTCGATACAAGACCACAGGTTTGCACTCATTCAAGTAAACTATAGGCATATAGAAAGATTCTTGAGGCTAAACGGCGTAGCTCAAGTACATGGCATATTGGCGGACTTGGGCGTGTCATCATATCAATTGGATAATGCAGAGAAAGGTTTTTCTATACGCTATGATGCACCTCTAGATATGCGCATGAGCAAGCAAGGTAAGACAGCAGCGGAGATCTTGAATACTTACGAAGTAAAAGAGCTTGCGGAGTTGTGGTATAGCTATGGTGAGATAACTAATGCAGGGAATTTGGCCAAAGCCATACAAGAAAGGCGCATGATAAAGCCATTCCAAAATACGGGTGAGTTAGTGCAGGTGGCAGAAAACTTTGCCTATGGAAAAAGAAATAAATACCTAGCACAGGTATTCCAAGCATTACGTATAGAAGTGAATGATGAGATAGCATCCTTGGAAGAAATGTTGTCACAGCTACATCCTATATTATGTCATGGCGGTAGGCTGGTAGTGCTCAGCTATCATTCATTGGAAGATAGACCGGTGAAAAATCTTATCAAAACCGGAAATGTTGCAGGTGTGATTGAAAAAGACCTATATGGCAATTTTTCGCTTCCATATAAATCATTATCAAAAAAACCCATACTCCCCACAGAAGAAGAGATAAAACATAATAATAGAGCACGTAGTGCAAAACTAAGAGTAGCCGAAAAAATATGAGCGAAATACAACAAGAAGAAAATAAGAATATCGCAGACAAGGTATTGCAGATACTTGGACTATCTGGGTGGGTGCAAGAGTCCAAGGTCATGCAGATAGCACTATATGCTGTATTTCTTCTAGGCATAGGTATAGTACACGTTTATAACAGTCACCATGCCGAAGGATTAATAAGAGACATAAATAAGAAAGAGAAAGAGATAAAAGAATTGAGATGGGAATATACATCCGTAAAGTCAGATTTGATGCTCAAAAGTAAGCAGTCGGCTTTGGAGGAAAAATTGGTGGAAGTGGGTATCAGTACCTTGAAAGAACCTTCAAAAAAGATAGTAGTAAAAGCCAATGAATATAAAAACTAACATATTATACAGAATATACTTGCTCTCAGGTGTCCTAGTGATATGTATGTTTTTGATAGTAGGCAAAATCTATCAAATACAACACTATAAAAATGGATATTGGAAAGATTTGGCAGATAGTGTCAATATCAGAACCTTCGCTATGCCAGCAGAAAGAGGAAATATTTTCTCATCTGATGACAGACTGCTGGCTACATCATTGCCCTATTTCAATTTGCATATAGACTTTGGATCTTCTGCTATGACCAATGATTTATTTGAAGAAAATGTGGACTCATTGGCAATAATGGCATCAAAGGTCTTTGGTGACAAAAGTAGCAACAGCTATAAGAAAGAATTCTATTGGGCACGAGCTAAGAAGCGTCGGTACTATCTGCTTCAGAGTAAAGTGGATTATTTCACCATGAAGGATGCTAAGTCATGGCCACTATTCAGAGAAGGAAAATTCAAAGGAGGTCTGATAGTGGAAACACTTCAGAAACGTAAAAATCCTTATGGAATACTAGCCTTGCGAACTATAGGCTATAGTAGGAAAAATGCAGAAGACGTAGGTTTGGAAGAATACTATAACGATTACTTATGCGGTCGTAATGGGAAAATTCTCAAACAAAAAATTGCCGGTGGTGTATGGATGCCCATATTTACAGAGAACGCCATAGAGCCCGAGAATGGCAAAGATATTTACACTACAATAGATGTAAATATTCAAGATGTAACAGAAGATGCATTATATGATGCCCTGAAAATATCAAAAGCAGATTTTGGTTGTGCCGTTGTAATGGAAACCAAAACAGGTGCTATTAAAGCCATTGCCAATCTTGGTGCAGATAAAGATAGTACCTACACCGAAAAATATAACTATGCCATAGGCTTAGCATCAGAACCTGGCTCTACATTCAAGCTGGCCACCTACTTGTCGCTCTTTGATGACAGATATATCAATGAGGATGATACAATAAAAATTACCAATGGTACAATGTCATTATATGGCAAAACTATTATTGATGACCATAAAGTGAATGGCTACTATACTGCAAAAGATGCCTTTGCTATGTCATCAAATACTGCCGTGGTGAGGTTCGCTTTGAAATATTATAAAAACGAAAAAAAGAAATTTTATAAAAACTTGGTAAGGTTTGGATTAGATCAAAAAGCAGAAATAGACCTCAATGGGGAGCCTATGCCTACGATGAGCAAAATAGAGGGATGGAGCAAGCTGTCATTGCCTTGGAAAGCACATGGCTATGAAAATATGCTTACACCCTTACAGTTGCTTACATTTTATAATGCAGTAGCTAATGATGGTTATCGTGTACAGCCTCGCCTGGTAGACAAGATATTGGATAATGGCAGAATTATTAAAAACTTTCCGCCGCAAGTAAGCAATATGCCTATAGCGGATATAAAAGCCATAAATAGCGCAAAAATACTGCTGGAAGATGTAGTGAAAAATGAACATGGCACTGCTCATAAAATTTATACCCCAAAATATTCTATAGCCGGCAAGACGGGTACTGCCAAAATAAATATTCCCAAGATAGGCTACCAAAATAAAAATCAAGCCATGTTCTGTGGCTACTTTCCGGCAGAAAGTCCTGCTTATACCGTAATAGTAGTTATCTATGGACCCAAAGGATTTGCCAATACAGGAGGTGCAATAGCCGCACCAGTATTTAGGAGGATTTCTGATTACATCATGGCTACATCACCAGCAAATCAGCAAGTTATAAATATTGCCGAAGCCAAAAAATATATCCCTTATGCGCCTGTAGTTGCCGATTATCCTACACTCATGCAATATGCCAAGCTCTTTTCTTTTACCCCTCAGCTGCCGGAGCACAATGGCTATATCCTAGCAAAAATTAATAACGCTACACTACAAGGAAAGCCGATAGTAGTAAATGAAAATCTAATGCCTAATGTAAAAGGTATGACCTTGGATGACGCACTCTATGTATTAGAAAATGTAGGGCTGAAAGTGAAATTTTTTGGTAGAGGAAAGGTCAAAGAACAGTCCGTTCCTGCCGGTCAAAAAATAATAAAAGGTACCATAATTCAAATATCTCTAAGCTAATGAAGATACTGGCACACATATTAGCAGGACTATCATACAGCATACTTCAAGGGAATGTGCAGCAGCACATCATGTCCATATCTTCCGACAATAGGAAGGTGGCATCAGACGATATTTTTGTAGCGATAAAAGGTACTAATAGTGACGGTCATTCATATATCAAAGATGCCATTGCAAAAGGGGTAAAAGTAGTAGTAGGGCAGTATTTTGATATTTTACACGAAGATATTACTTATATAAAAGTAGAAGACAGCAGATATGCCTATGGTATTATGTCGTGCAACTATTTTGACCATCCATCCTCCAAATTGGTATTGGTAGGCGTTACAGGTACCAATGGCAAGACTTCTATCGCCACTATGCTCTATCGCTTATTTACTATGAATGGGAGTAAGTGTGGGCTGTTATCCACTATTCGCAATATCATTCGAGAAGAAGCCTATACCGCTACCCACACCACAGGTGACGCATGGCAGATAAATAACCTTCTCTCTGTGATGGTACAAAAAGGATGTACCCATGCTTTTATGGAATGTAGCTCTCATGCCATAGACCAAGATCGCATAGCAGGCCTGCAATTTGATGGAGTAGTATTTACCAATATCACACATGACCACCTTGACTACCACGGCACTTTCGATGGATATCTAAAGGCTAAAAAGAAACTTTTTGACAACGTATCTGCCAATGCCTTTGCTTTAGTAAATGTAGATGATAAGAGAGGCAATGTGATGCTCCAAAATTGTAAGGGCAAGGCTATAAGATATGCTATGCATACGATAGCAGACATTCATGTGAAGATATTGGAAAACTCTTTCGATGGTTTGTTTTTACAAATCAATAAACACGAGGTTTATACTAGGATTTTAGGAAAATTCAATGCCTATAATATAGCAGCAGTATATGCCGTAGCTATAGAGCTGGGCATTGATGAGGTAGAAGCCTTGCGACTTATTAGCAATCTCCCGGCTACAGATGGAAGATTTGAAGTAGAATATTCTCCTTCGGAAAAAATTGTAGCCATCGTGGACTATGCACATACCCCAGATGCCCTCAAAAATGTCCTAGACACCATTCTCGATATCAATAAAGGAAAGCAAAAGATTATTACGGTATTAGGCTGTGGCGGCAACAGAGATGTAGCTAAAAGACCCCTTATGGGCATGATAGCTGCAGCATATAGCAGTAAGTGCATTATTACCTCCGATAATCCTCGCTATGAAGAACCTCAAGCAATAATAGATGCTATGAAAGAGGGGGTACAGCCACAGCATAAAGCAAAATTGCTATGTATTGTAGATAGGAGAGAGGCCATTCGCACTGCCGTAACTATCGCTGCGGAGAAAGATATCATACTCATTGCCGGCAAAGGTCATGAAGACTATCAGGAGATTAAAGGCATAAAATACCCTTTCGATGATAGGAAAATAATTGTAGAAACATTTAAAGAAATGAATAGATAATGTTATACCACATTTTTACATATCTAGAGCAGAACTTCGACATCACCGGTGCGGGACTGTTTAAGTTTATCACCTTCAGAGCATCTTTGGCAGCATTACTATCCCTGATTATCTCCATGATTATCGGTAGAGGTATTATCAAGAAGCTGAGAATAATGCAGATAGGAGAAAGTGTAAGAGACTTGGGACTACAGGGGCAGATGGAAAAAAAAGGCACACCTACCATGGGCGGTGTGATTATCATTGCTGCCATACTTATACCTATTCTTTTATTTGCCAAACTGAATAATGTATATGTGCTGCTGTCATTGGTATCCGTAGTGTGGATGGGTGGCATTGGATTTATTGATGACTATATCAAAGTATTCAAAAAAGATAAAGAAGGGCTTCAAGGAAGATTCAAGATTATGGCACAGATAGTACTAGGTCTTATCGTGGCGTTGACCTTGTATTTTCATCCGGATGTTCGCATACGAGACTTTAATCATGTTTATAGTTATAATATCCAAGATGGAAATGTGAATTGGCGCAATCCCATCAGTGAATCCTATACTTCTATAAAGCTATATGATAGTATAGGCGTGAGGATGGACGATAGATTTGTTTCACATGATTCAAAGTCATTAGCTACCAATATTCCATTTCTGAAGGATAACCTTTTGGATTATGCTATAATCCTATCGCCAATTATTGAAGATTACGAAAAGTGGGCATGGCTAATTTTTATCCCAATAGTAATATTTATCATTACAGCAGTTTCCAATGCCTCTAACCTTACAGATGGTATTGATGGCTTGGCGACAGGTACATCTGCGGTAATTCTGCTTACACTGGGAATTTTTGCTTATGTATCTGGTAACTATATCTTTTCTGACTACCTCAATATCTTATATATTCCGGAGAGTGGTGAGATGGTCATCGTATGTGCTGCTGCCGTCGGTGCTTGTATAGGATTTTTGTGGTACAATACCTTTCCGGCACAGGTGTTCATGGGTGATACAGGCAGCTTGATGTTAGGAGGACTCATAGCTACAATTGCTATAATAGTAAGGAAAGAACTACTCATACCTATACTATGTGGAATATTCTTCGCTGAGAATCTTTCTGTAGTGCTACAGGTTGCGTATTTTAAATATACAAAGAAAAAATTTGGTGAAGGAAGGCGTATATTCTTGATGTCACCTTTACACCATCACTTTCAAAAATTAGGCTACCACGAAGCAAAAATTGTCATGCGGTTTATCATCATAGGTATCCTTCTAGCGATACTTTCCATACTTACCCTCAAAATCAGATGATGCAAAAGAAAGTAGCCATATTAGGATTAGCAGAGAGTGGCGTGGGTGCCGCTAAGCTGGCACAGAAAATGGGCTATAGGCTATTTCTTTCTGACAAAGGAGTAGTACAAGAAAAATATAAGCAGCATTTGAAAGAATTGGGCTTGCCTTATGAAGAAGGCACACATAGTGCATCCGAAATTCTAAGTGCGGATATCATTATCAAAAGTCCCGGTATTCCCGACAAGGCTGCTTTATTACTAGAGGCTAAAGCCAAAGGTATAGAAATTATATCCGAGATAGAATTTGCTGCCAGACATACACAAAGCAAGGTCATAGCCATTACAGGAAGTAATGGCAAAACCACCACTACTTCATTGATATATCATCTGCTCAAAAAGGCGGATATAGATACCGTATTATGTGGGAATATTGGAGAAAGTTTTGCAGCAGCAGTAGCCACAGCAACCCCCGAATACTTTGTAGTAGAAGTAAGCAGTTTTCAGTTGGATGGCTGCACCTCTTTCAGACCTGATATTGCAGTAATTACCAATATCACCGAAGACCATCTGGATAGGTATGATTACAGATTGGAATACTATATAAAATCAAAGTTCCGAATAGCACAGGCTCAGACTTCGTCAGATTATCTCATATACTCTCACGATGATTCTAATACTGTAAAATATTTGAGCCTCGCAAATACCCAAGTCCAAAAACTTTCATTTGGCTTACAACATATAGAAGGTTGTGTGGCGCATACAGATAATGACAAAATAATTTTTCATCACGATAAAAATACTATAGAAATGATTACTAATGACTTAGGTCTCACAGGTATCCACAATACCTACAACTCAATGGCGGCAGGCATTGTAGCAAAATTAGTGGGCGTGCGCAAAGATAGCATCAGAGAAAGTCTTCATGACTTCAAGAGCATAGCGCATAGAATGGAATTTGTAGCTACCGTAAGAGGGGTGGACTTTATCAACGACTCCAAAGCTACTAACGTAAATTCAGCATGGTATGCCTTAGAATCTATGCAGAATCAGACAATATGGATTGTCGGTGGAGTGGATAAAGGCAATGACTATACAGTGCTAAAGGAATTAGTCCGCAATAAAGTGAAAGCCATCGTATGCCTCGGGAAAGACAACGAAAAAATTCATGAGGCGTTCAAGGATGATGTAGGGCTGATTATAGATACACAGAGTGCCGAAGCGGCTGTAGAACATGCCTTTAATATAGCAGAAAAGGGCAATGCTGTTTTGCTCTCTCCTGCATGTGCAAGTTTTGACTTGTTTCAGAACTATGAAGACAGAGGCAGACAGTTCTCTAGGGCAGTACGCAATTTATAATATAGTCAAATACCGTAGAGATGTTAGGCTATTTTTTGGAGAGAGCCAAGGGCGATAGGCAGATATGGATGATAATAGCCGTATTATCAGCAATGTCATTATTGTCTGTATATAGTTCGGCACGACAACTTGCTTATCGTTATCAAGGAGGTAATACAGAATATTATCTTTTCAAACACCTATTTATTCTAGTGTTTGGAGTATTTATTATCTATGCCGTACATCGTCTCGACCATAGGTATTACTCGCGAATAGCGCAGTTGGCGATGATATTTTCTATTCCTCTGCTGATTTATACATTAGCCTTTGGCAATGAAATTAACGAAGCCAAAAGATGGATTACGCTCCCTGTCATCAATTTGTCATTCCAGTCTTCGGATTTTGCAAAGCTAGCATTGATTATGTACACCTCTCGAACAATTTCTAAGAAACAAGGCGTGATGAAAAGTTTCAAAGATGGTTTCTTGCCTGTCATATTGCCTATAGCATTGATATGTGCATTAATCATGTTCGAAAATATGTCGGGAGCATTGATACTATTTGCTACTGCATTTATAATCATGTTTTTAGGTAGGGTAAGCTCCAGATATTTAGGGTTGACAGTGCTTTCGGGAATATTTATGATATTATCTATAGTAGCCTTGTCCTATTTTATGAAGGAGAAAAGTAGATTCCATACTTGGGAAGCTAGAATAGAAGGATTTATTCATGGTGAAAATGGTGAGCCTATCTATCAGGTTAAGCAGGCAAATATTGCTATAGCCAAGGGGGGCATGTTGCGTTTTGCGCCAGGCAAAAGTACGCAGTGTAATTTTTTGCCGGAGGCATATTGCGACTATATCTATGCCACAATCATTGAGGAGTATGGACTTTTGGGAGGAATATGCGTATTATTTATATATTTATGGTTGTTTTACAGAGTAGTAATTATAGTAAAAAATAGTAAAAAAGTATTTGGAGCCTTGATGGCACTTGGCCTGGGAGTGAGTCTAGTACTACAGGCATTTATTAATATGGCAGTAGCCGTGGGATTACTGCCAGTTACGGGTCTTACCTTGCCGTTTTTAAGTATGGGCGGAACTTCAATATGGTTTAATAGTATAGCTGTTGGGATAATACTGTCTGTAAGTAGATATGTAGAAGAAGGGGGAACTTTTCATGAGGAAGTAAAAGTGTCAAAGTCTTCAAAATCACAAGAATTAAATGTCTAAATCTAGTACTTATAATATCATTATTTCTGGAGGAGGCACAGGAGGACATATCTTTCCTGCTGTAGCTATTGCCGATACGCTAAAGAAATCTATTCCTCATGCCAATATTCTTTTTGTAGGAGCTAGTGGTCGTATGGAAATGGAGAAAGTACCTACAGCAGGCTATGATATTATAGGGTTGGATGTGGTAGGATTCCAAAGAGGGAAGATATTAGAAAACTTTCTTTTTCCTTTTAAGTTGCTCAAAAGCCTATGGAGGGCTTTTTCTATTATCCGAAAATATCACCCTGATATAGTCGTAGGTGTAGGAGGATTTGCCAGTGGGCCTACATTGTTTATGGCAGCAATTCAGCGTGTGCCTACAGTGATTCAGGAACAGAATTTTTATCCCGGTATTACCAACAAAATTCTATCTCGTTTCGCAAAGAAGATATTTGTAGCGTATGGCGGTATGGATAGATTTTTTCCAAAGGACAAGATTATTTATACGGGCAATCCTGTGAGGGAAAGTATTACTTCTCTACCACAAAAAGATATAGCACTGCAAAGTCTAGGATGGGAGGATAATATCAAAACTGTCTTTGTGATGGGAGGCAGCTTAGGTGCTAGAACTATTAATGAAAGTATTATGCCTCATCTCCATTTATTTGCAGAAAAGGGAGTAAGGCTGATATGGCAAACTGGGAAGCTCTATTATAGTCAAATAATAGATACACTAGGAGATGTCCCTAAAACTATAAAAATTTTTGAATTCATAAAAGATATGAATATATGCTATGCCGCTGCTGATGTGATAGTAAGTCGTGCAGGTGCGCTATCTATATCTGAACTTTGTATTGTAGCAAAGCCCGTCATCCTTATACCTTCTCCCAATGTCGCTGAAGACCACCAAACCCATAATGCTATGGCCTTGGCAGAAAGGAATGCAGCCATAATGGTCAAGGATAGCAATGCTCACAATGAACTCATTCCTACAATATTTAAGCTGCTTGAGGATGAAAATTTACAATTAAATATGTCTGCACAGATATATGCGTTGGCAAAGCCGAAAGCTCATGAAGACATTGTTGCACAGATAATCAATATTTTGGAAAAGTAAGATGGATATTAGCAAGATACATAAAGTATATTTTTTAGGCATTGGCGGTATAGGCATGAGTGCTTTGGCCAGATTTTTTAATACGCATGGAAAAATAGTCGCCGGATATGACAAAACGCCTACGGTTCTTACCGGAGAACTACAAAGTGAAGGGATACAAATCACCTTTGTAGATAGCCTTGATACAGCAATGAAAGATGCAGATTTAGTCGTATTTACGCCAGCAATACCCACAGATCATTTGCAGTTCAATTATTATAAGGATAATAACTATAATCTGCACAAAAGAGCACAAGTACTGGGTTGGATTGCTAATAGTATGTATAATATATGCATAGCAGGATCTCATGGCAAAACTTCTACCTCTGCAATTACAAGCTATATTTTGCAAACAGCAAAATTGGATGTAGCAGCATTCCTAGGAGGGGTGTGTATAAATTACCAATCCAATTATATAGATGGAAGTACTTACGCCGTAGCGGAGGCAGATGAATTCGACAGGTCATTTATGCATCTGCACCCTAATGTGGCATTGATTACTAGTGTAGATACCGATCATTTGGATATATACGGCAATTTTCAGGCTATAAAAGATAGCTTTTCGGCATTTATAAATAATATTCGTGATGGCGGCACATTAGTATTACACGACAGTGTGCCTCGTGACGTGGTAAAAGGAGAGTTGAATGTCCTTACGTATGCTTTGGATAATGATAATGCAGATTTTTATATAAAAAACCTCCGCACCGAGGATGGTAAAAATATCTTTGATATTCATCATCCTAAAGGCGTAATAAAGGATGTATGTTGCAGCTATGCCGGCAGGCATAATGTAGAAAATGCACTAGGCGCCACCGCTCTCGCACTACAGATAGGTGTCGCTGAAGAAGCTATAAAGGAAGCATTGGCTACTTTTAGAGGTATAAGAAGGAGATTCGAGACACATCTCAAAACAGAACATGCCGTATATATTGATGACTATGCCCATCATCCTAGAGAATTGGATGCCTGTATAGCCTCAGCACGTTCGCTATATGGAGACCGCAAAATTACGGCAGTATTCCAACCACACTTATTCTCTAGAACGCAAGATTTGGCTTTGGAATTCGGTGCTTCACTATCGAA
Organism: Chitinophagales bacterium; assembly: GCA_044227665.1. Lineage (GTDB taxonomy): Bacteria > Bacteroidota > Bacteroidia > Chitinophagales > JADIYW01 > JBGAWK01. Next base: position 41,180 of record JBGAWK010000011.1, on the reverse strand, counting down.
AGTAGATGTCCCCATAGTGGTAGAAATATATCCAGCGCGTGAACTTCCTATCGAAGGGGTTACAAGCAAACTTATCTATGATGCAATAGATAATGAGCATAAAATTATGACTACAAAAGCACAGCTACTAGCAGTGTTGGAGGGCTTGGACCTCGATGTACTACTTACTGTAGGTGCTGGCGATATAGACACATTTGTGGATAAAATAAAAGAAGTTATTAACAAAAAATAAGTTTTTTTCGTAATATGAATAAGACCACCCGTAATATTCTCATCAAAACCTCCATGTTGACGTTTTTTACGGCTTTTGTCATACTTATTACTACGGCAAAGATTCGCAGAGAAAGAGGCACGGTAGAAGATATACATATAACCTTGGACGCTATACAGGGTAATTATTTTTTTACTAGAGAATACATATTGGATTATCTAAAAGAAAGATACCCCGTGAGCGGCAAGCAAATGCTGGCAGAAGACCTCAAAAATGTAGAATCGGAAATTAGAAATATACCGCAGGTAAAAGATGCCGAGGCTTTCTTTGATAACAAAAATGAACTCAATATCCACATTACACAGCGTAAGCCTATAGCAAGAGTCTTCACACTTTCGGGACAGACATTTTACCTCGATGAGCAAGGCTATAAGATACCGGTCTCCCTACAGTACACGGCCAAGGTTCCCCTTGTTACCGGAAATGTTACCGAACCCTTTACAGAAAGAGATACTATACAATCTGCTTCGCTCAAAAGAGTATTTTCTATGCTTACGATGGCGAATAGTGACGACTTTGTACATGTAGAATTGGGACAGTATGATATAGAAAATAATGGAGACATCGTAGCCATACCAAAATTGGCAGACTTTGAAATCATATTAGCTACAGAGGATATGAAAGAACAGTTTAAGAAATTAAGGGTCTTCTATAAAGAAGGTCTTACATATATAGGATGGGACTCTATACAGTCTGTAAATCTGAAATACGGCAATCAGGTGGTAGTAAAGAAACTGCATAATATAAATACAAATATTAAAATATGAAAGATATGATTATACAAGCTATAGACATAGGTACAACTAAGGTGGCAGCCATTGTAGCTAGAAAAACAGAAAATAATAAGATAGAAATCTTAGGCATCGGTAATAGCCCTTCTTATGGTGTTCGTCGCGCCAACGTTATCAATATTGATAAAACTGTAGATGCTATAAAGCTTGCAGTAGAAGAGGCAGAAAGACAGTCGGGAATACCATTCAAAAAGGTGTATGTAGGTATTGCTGGACAGCATATACGTAGCCTCCGCCATAGAGGTATATTGATGCGTAAGAGCGAAGATCAAGAAATCTCTGAGAGCGACATCAAAAAGTTGATAGAAGATATGCGATGCTTGTCATTGCCTCCAGGGGAAAAGATAGTGGAGATAGTACCTCAGGATTTTATCGTAGATAACATGAGTGGTATCAAAGATCCCGTAGGTATGTTGGGCAATAGATTGGAAGGCAACTTTCATGTGATTACAGGTGCATCGAATTGTATCAATAATATCAAAAGGAGTATAGAAAGAGCAGGGCTGGAAGTAGCCGATATATATCTGCAACCCTTAGCATCTGCCGCCTCTACACTTACCCCCGATGAGATGGAAGCAGGTGTGGTATTGGTAGATATAGGTGGCGGAACTACAGATATAGCCATCTTTGAGGATGGGATAATTAGGCATACTGCTGTAATACCTTGGGCAGGAGAAGCGATTACAGAAGATATCAAACAGGGGTGTGTTATCATGAGAGAGCAGGCTGAAGATGTGAAGAAACAATACGGTGCGGCAGTAGCTACTGATGCAATGGAGAATGAAATAGTATCTATTCCAGGACTTCGTGATAGGCAACCTAAGGAAATATCTTTCAAGAATCTAGCCTATATAATTCAGGCTAGAGTAGAAGAGATACTGGAAAATGTGTTATATGAAATAAAATCTAGTGACTTTTCTAAGCGTATCATTGCAGGAATAGTACTTACCGGTGGAGGATCGCAGCTCAGACATATCATACAGCTTACTGAATTGGTGACAGGATTAGAAACTAGAAAGGGACTGCCCAACGAGTATTTAGCTCCTTCAAAAATTAAGGATACAGATAATCCTATCTATGCCACAGGTATAGGCTTGATATTGAAGGCAATGAAAGAAATAAAGCCAACAGCAGAAGTGAGTAAAGAAGAAAATTCTGTGGATAACGTTGTGGATGTGGAAATCAAAAATATCAAACCTAAGGCTAAAAAGATAACTTTGGGTCTTAATCCAAATACTGAATCTAGTCAGGAGGGTGCGATAATGGGATGGAAAAAGAAGATTATGATGTGGTTTCAGAAAGATTTGGAAGAAGACTTTGAAGATTTAAATTAAGGAATACAATGATATTTGAGATTAGTCCTGCCAATGAGTCCATGATAAAGGTGATAGGCGTAGGTGGTGGTGGTAGTAATGCGGTAAACTATATGTTTCAAAAAGGCATTAATGGTGTTAATTTTATTGTATGCAATACAGACCAACAAGCATTGGAGAATAGTACGGTGCCTACTAAAATTACACTAGGACCTAATCTTACAGGAGGCCGTGGTGCTGGTGCAAAGCCAGAAGTAGGGAAGAAGGCTACCATAGAATCTGAGGACGAAATCCGTAGTTTGCTAATGAATGGCACGCAGATGGTGTTTGTAACCGCTGGTATGGGCGGAGGTACAGGTACGGGCGGTGCCCCCGTAGTTGCAAAAATTGCCAAAGAATTAGGCATACTTACCGTCGCTATTATTACAGAGCCTTTCTCTTTTGAAGGAAAATCTAAAAAAGATAAAGCAGCTCAGGGTATAGAAGATTTGAGAGAAAATATTGACTCTCTTATCATTATATCCAATGATAAGGTGAGAGAAATATATGGAAATCTGTCTTTTACAGAAGCTTTTAATCAGGCAGATGACATAGTGGCTACAGCGGCAAAGGGCATTTCTGAAATTATCACTAAACCAGGTCTTATCAATGTGGACTTTGAGGACGTAAAAACGGTCATGCTCAATAGTGGTGTCGCTATCATGGGCATAGGTAAGGCCTCAGGCCAGAATAGAGCATCACAGGCAATAGAGAATGCCCTTAACTCTCCACTGCTAAATGATAATGACATCTACGGAGCAAGAGGAATATTACTGTATATCTCATCAGGAGCACAGGAAATAACGCTAGATGAAATCACCCAAATTACCGAATACGTTCAAAATTCTGCCGGAAACAATACAGAAGTAATATGGGGCGTACTAAGTGATGATAGTTTGCAAGATGAGGTGTCTGTAACACTTATTGCTACAGGATTTAATACAGGGATGAACAAGAAAGTAGAGAAATATTCCGCTACAGAAAAGATAGTACATAATCTTGGAGTACAGTCCTCTAATACCTATTCTTCTTCAGCATCACAGCAGCCTACATCTTCAAATATAGTGAAAGAGAATATTCCTGTGCAGCCTATAACACTTTTTGATAATAAAGAAAAAGAAAAAAAAGAAGAAGAGGGCGGTGAGTATCATGAAAATACAAATTTATCTGTGGATAAAGAATGGTTGCGTAAGAAGGTGAATGTGGAAAAAAGTAGTGACCCTGCGTATATTGAAGCTATGGAACATGAGCCCGCATTTCAGCGCAAAAGAATACAGTTTTTGAATACGCCTTACTCCTCACAGCCACTAAGTTCTAAGTTTAGTATCACCAAATTACATACCGAAGATGTTGCTTTAGAAACAGATATTACTCGTAATAAGTTTCTTGACGAGAAGCCAGATTAATGCTACAACCATTAGATTTTATATATGCGAGGACACTACAAAATAGTGTCCTTTTTTATTTTGTAACTTCATACAGCGTAATAGCCGTAGCTACAGATACATTAAAGGAATCTAAGCCATTCTGTATAGGAATCTTATATTCGTCATTCAATAATTTCCTTACCTGTGGTGAAATGCCTTTATTTTCATCTCCTATAACGATGGCTAGGGATATATCTTTCGGAATGTTACTCACAGGTTTCTCGGAATAGGCATCAATACCGATTACAAAAATATTGTTAGCCTTTAAGTCTTTGATAGTAGTAGTAATATTATGAGACTTACATATCTTGATATGCTGTAAGGCACTAGCTGACGTTTTTATGGCTACATCATTGATAGGAGCACTATGCGTAGTAGGAAGGATAAGGGCATCAACACCCATGCCATAGGCAGTTCTGGCTATAGCACCGAGGTTGCGCACATCAGTAACGCCGTCAAAAAGTACGTATAGTCCATTTTTTCCAGAATCTTGAATAGCATCTATGGTCTCCTGTAGGTCGTGATATGTAACTTCAGAGGTGAAAGCCACGATGCCCTGATGTATAGAATGTACTAATTTGTCTAGTTTTATTTTTGGTACAAACTGTACTATAATATTTGCCTGCCTTGCTTGTTGAATAATTTCTGTAAAACTACCTTGTAGCTCTGCTTGTAAAAGAATTTTCTCTACAGGTAAGCTCTTAGCTATCGCTTCTGTAACCGGATGTCTGCCAGATATAATCATAAAAAAAAGAGCCGAAATATTTCGGCTCTCAAAAATACTAATAAATGAGCAATATTGATTATCATTTATATTGTTGTTGTAATTGATATAGCTTTTGGATTTGCTCATCGGAAAGTACAGTTCTCAGATTTGTAACTGTCTCTACATTTAATTTTTGCATTTCAGCTTTTATTGCGGGCGCATTTCCTTTATTAGACTGTTTTATAGCTTTTTCTTTAGTTTTATGCTCTAGTGTCATTTTTATTACCTTATCAGCTTGGTCGCTGGTAATATTCATTTCTTTCATCAAGGCTTGCTTGAAAGCCTCAGCTTGTTGTGCTGTAGGTACTGTATTTTTTGGCGTATTAGCACCGTTAGATATAGGAGATTTTTTAGCCATATAAGCTTTATATGCAGCGTATTTGTCAGCAGGAAGTGCCGTTTTGATTTCACTGTCAGCAGCTGCTAATTCCAATGCAGCCTTTTGTTTTTTCTGTTGTGTAGTACCTTCGCCCGTCTGAATTTTCTGAATATTGGCAATACGGGACTTATATATAGCCTTTAATTCTGAAGCATCTTGTGCATTGAGATTGATAGACTGGATGACATCGTTGGCGAGACTTTCAGAAAGATCCTGTGCTTTGGTGGCGAAAGTGAAGCCTAGTGCTGCGAATACTGTGATAATAAATTTTTTCATGTTTTTTTTGTTTTCGGGAATATCTATCTCAAATCTCGTACCAAAAATTTGGGAAGATATGAGAATATGGAAATTCTGTAATGATAAAGTGGGGTAAGCTATAGACTGAAACTTTCGCCACAGCTGCAAGTACGTGAAGCATTAGGATTATTGAAATAAAAGCCCTTGCCATTGAGTCCTTCAGAAAAATCCAATTCTGTACCTAATAAGTAGAGCAAGCTTTTGGCATCTACTACAATTTTTATGCCTTTATCCATAAATATTTCATCAGAAGTCAAAGAGCTGTTGTCAAATTTCATGTCATAGGCTAGTCCCGAGCAGCCGCCCTGAGTTACAGAAACTCTCACAAAATAAGATTCGTCGTAATCTTCAGATTCGAGCATTTGCAACACTCTTTCTTTAGCTGTATCAGAAATGGTTATCATGGTAATAAAACTATTAAAGTAACAAAAAAACTTGTTGTTAGTTGATATGATTTTTTAAAATAAATATTATCTATTTATAGGTTATTATATGAAGTGAACAAAAGTATTACATTTGCAAATGTATGAATATTGCTATTATTGGGTGCGGATATTGGGGTAATAATTTGATTAGAAATTTTTATTCTGCTAAAAATTCAAGGCTATCTACATTGGTAGATATGAACTTGAATAGATTGGAATACTTTAAAAATATATATAAAGATGTAGAAGTTTCTACAGACTTCGAGGGTGTGATAGCTGATACTAATATTGATGCCGTGGTTATCGCTACTCCTGTACATACCCATTATAATTTGGCAAAAAAGGCATTGCAGAATGGAAAACATGTGTTAGTAGAGAAGCCATTTACCAGCAAAGTAAGCGAGGCTGAAGAGCTTATAGATATAGCACTTAGGAATAACTTAGTACTTATGGTAGATCATACTTTCTTATATACGAGTGCCGTACAGAAGATGAGAAGTATGATAGATAATAATGAAATTGGCAAGCCTACATATTTTGACTCTACAAGAATTAATTTGGGGTTATTTCAGCCCGATGTGAATGTGCTTTGGGATTTAGCTCCTCATGATATTTCCATTCTAAGTTTTCTAATAGATGACAAGCCCTATAGTGTTCATGCTACAGGAATATCACATACACGTAACAAAATAGAGAATATTGCATATCTTACCGTAAATTATCAATCAGATTTTATTGCCCATTTTAATTGTTCTTGGACTTCACCTGTAAAGCTAAGGACTTTACTATTAGGCGGTGATAAGAAAATGATACTATATAATGATTTAGAACCATCTGAGAAGATAAGGGTGTATGATACAGGTTATAGTATCAAAAATGATGATGATGCTAATAAAATCTTAGTGGATTATCGGGTAGGAGATGTATATATCCCTAAATTAGAGAATAAGGAAGCCTTGAGTGCGATGGCATCTGATTTTATATCGTCAATACAGAATGGAGTACTGCCTACATCAGACTATAATTCAGGTCTTTATGTAGTTAAAGTTCTTGAAGCTTCACAAGAGTCTATAAAAAATAAGGGAAAAGAAGTAGTTTTGTAACGATGGAACTATTAACTATAGATACGCCTAAAAAATCATTAAACAAAGTTTCCGTAGGTGAAAACGTCAGAATATTTGATTTTGTAAACGCATATAATTGCTCTATTGATGACAATTCCAAAGTAGGTGCATTTGTAGAAATTCAAAAAGGTGCAACCATTGGCAAAAATTGCAAAATATCTTCTCACACATTTATATGCGAAGGTGTTCATATTGAAGATAATTGCTTTATAGGTCATGGTGTAATGTTTACGAATGATTTGTTTCCTCGTGCAACAAATATGGATGGCTCGCCACAAACAGATGCTGATTGGAATTTGGTAGAAACTTTTGTTAAAAAAGGAGCATCAATTGGAAGTAATGTTACAATTATTTGTGGTGTTACGATAGGAGAAAATGCTTTAATTGGTGCTGGAGCAGTTGTAACGAAAGATGTGCCTGCCAATACTATCGTTGCAGGGAATCCAGCAAGATTTATAAAAAATATAGAGTTATAAGATGGAAAAAATACCTTGTTTAGACTTAAAAGGGCAAAACCAACAGGTTAAAGCAGAAATATTTGAATTATTTGAAAAAGTGTTTGAAAAAACTGCCTTTTCTGGCGGAACGTTTGTAGAAGAATTTGAAAACAATTTTGCGCATTACACAGAATCAAAATATGCACTTGGCGTAAGCAATGGCACAACAGCGTTGCACTTAGCCATGTTAGCATTAGGAATAGGTGTTGGCGATGAAGTTATCATACCTGCAAATACCTTTATAGCTACCGCTTGGGGCGTTTCTCACGCTGGTGCAACACCTGTATTTGTTGATTGTACAGCAGATACTTGGGAAATGGATTCCACTAAAATTGAAGAAAAAATTACACCCAAAACAAAAGCAATTATTGGGGTGCATTTATACGGACAACCTTTTGATATTGATGCAGTGAAAGCCATCTGTGATAAGCATCATTTATTTTTGGTAGAAGATGCCGCTCAAGCTCAAGGTGCACGCTACAAAGGAAGAACAGTAGGTGGTTTTGGCGAAATGGCTTGTTTTAGTTTTTATCCAGGAAAAAATTTAGGTGCTTGTGGCGAAGCTGGTGGCATTACTACCAATAACGAAGCATATTCTAACCATATAAAGAGCTTACGAAATCATGGTATGACCGTTCGTTATTTCCATGATGAAATAGGCTATAATTATAGAATGGGTGGATTAGAAGGAGCATCATTAACCGTAAAATTAAGATACTTAGAAGATTGGAATAACAGAAGACGTGCTATAGCTAATCGGTATTTATCAGAAATAAAGAATGATAAAATAAAAATGCAACATCAACCAGATTTTGCAGATTCTGTATTTCATCTATTTGTTGTAACAACAGAAAATAGAGACGCTTTTTGTCAATATCTAAATGATAACAATATTACACCGGCATTTCATTATCCTGTTCCTTGTCATTTACAAAAAGCCTATACACATCTAAATCATAAAGAAGGCGATTTTCCAAATTCAGAATACTTAGCAGCACATTGTATATCTTTGCCCATGTTTGCAGAATTAACAGACGTACAAGTAAATCATGTAATAGATGTAATAAATAAATATTAATGCAAGATTTATTGATTTTCCCATATAATGGTAATGGATTAGAAGCATTAGATTGTTTAGAAGGAGAATATAATTTTATAGGTTTTGTTGACGATATGAAAGAAAAACAAGGAGCTGTAGATCAAAATTATCCTGTTTTAGATAGAGCTGCTTTTAGTAAATATCCATCTGCAAGAATTTTGGCTGTACCAGGAAGTCCAGTGTCATTCAAATATCGTAAAGAGATAATAGATTCTTTAAAAATAGATGAACATAGGTTTATTACCTTAATTCATTCTACAGCAAAAATAGGAAAAAATGTAAAAATCGGAAGAAATTGTTTAATCCTAGCTGGGGTAGTAATAACCTCAAATGCAATTTTGGGAGATAATATTTGTATTCTACCTAACACGGTAATTCATCATGATTCAAAGATTGGCAATCATACACTAATAGGTTCTAATTGTTGTATTGCAGGTTTTACTGAAATTGGTAATAATTGCTATATTGGCAGCGGCTCAAATATTATTAATGGAATTGAGATAGGGGATAATGTTTTGGTTGGAATGGGGAGTAATGTAATAAAAAGTATTAGTGACAACAGTAAGGTAGTTGGAAATCCTGCAAGATCATTATGAGTAGAACTTTAAGTATAATAATTCCTATATATAACGAGGCTGATGGAATACCACATTTAGTTTCGACTTTAAATTCTTTTTTTGATGAGAATAATGAAATTCCTATTGAGATAATATTTGTAAATGATGGTTCTAGTGACGCATCTTTACAAATTCTTGAAAATCAAAAAATTAAGTCGTTTAAATCAAAGATTATTTCTTTTTCAAAGAATTTTGGATCTCATGCTGCCCTTAGAGCTGGAATATTGCATTCTAGTTCAGAATTAGTAACATTTACATATGCAGATTTGCAAGATCCATTGGAATTGATATATCAGTTGTATGATAAATGTAATGAAGGATATGATATAGTATGGGCTACAAGAGCACAAACAAATAATTCAATTTTCGAGACAATTTTTTCGAGAAGTTATGCAAAATTAATGCAGAAATTTGCATATAAAGATTTTCCAGATAAGGGCTTTGATATTGTTTGCTTTTCAAAAAGTATTAAAGAGGAATTAAATAAAAATATAGAAGCAAATTCTAATATATTCTTGCAAATATTAGGATTTGGATTTAAACAGAGTACAATTTACTACACTAAAAATGATAGAAAAATTGGCAAATCAAAATGGACATTTTCCAAAAAAATAAAACTAATGATTGATTCTTTCGTTGCCTTTTCTTATGCGCCTATACGATTGGTTTCTTTTGTTGGTATTTTATTTTTTATGATTGGTATTTTTTGGACGCTATATATTGTTTCTAGAAAATTATTATATAATGATGTAGCTTCTGGTTGGCCAGCCCTAACATCTATTTTATTATTAGGCTTTGGAATCACAAATATCGGATTGGGTATTATTGCAGAATATTTATGGCGAACGTTAGATGCTTCTCGCAAACGACCTGTTTTTATTATTGATAAAATTATAGAATTACAAAATGTCAACTAAAAAAATACTCGTAACTGGTGGTGCTGGCTTTATCGGATCACATCTTACAGATCACTTATTATCTCTTGGATATCAAGTAACCGTAATGGATAATTTAGCGAATGGCAATTTAGATAATTTATCGCAAGCTAATAATAATCAAAATTTTACCTTTGTAAAAGGCGATATCTTAGATAAACAACTTTGTATAGAAACGGCAAAAAATTGTTCCTATATTTTTCATCTGGCTTGCCTTGGTGTTCGTCATTCTATTCATTCGCCATTCGAAAATCATAGAGTAAATGCAGAAGGAACACTTAATGCGTTAGAGGCAGCTAAACAAAATAACGTCGAACATTTCTTCTATATTTCTACCTCTGAAATTTATGGAAGAACTACTTCTTTTCCTATTACCGAAGAAGCAGCTACGGCACCTCTAACCGTTTATGGTGCCAGCAAATTAGTGGGCGAACATTATACCAATGCTTATAACGAATGCTATAAGTTAAATACTACAGTACTTCGTATCTTTAATAATTATGGATCACGAGCACATTACGAAGGCGATGCTGGCGAAATAATTCCACGTAGCATTGTGCGTATTTTAAATAATGAAAAACCTATCATATTTGGTGATGGTTTAATTACACGCGATTTCTTTTTTGTAAAAGATACAGCACGTGCATTGGCTAATTTAATAGGCAATCCAAACATCAACTATAAAACATTTAATATTGGTACTGGTGTAGAATACACTATGAAAGAGTTGTTGTTAAAAGTTTTAGAACTAATGAATAAACAAGAATTAGGGTTAGAATATTTACCAGACAGACCTGCAGATGTGCCTCGACTTTGGGTAAAAGCAGATAAATTTTATAATACTACAAACTTCAAAGCAAGCTATTCATTTGAAGATGGCTTAAAAGAAACAATACAATATTATGTTGATTTATCTACAAAGAAAGACTTGATAAAAGATATTAAGATAAACAATTGGGAAAAATAAACACAGATTAAAAGATTATGCAGATTACAAAATAAAAATCCGTAAAATCTGTGATTAAAAACAAAATCCGTAAAATCTAATAATCCATTAAATCCGTGATTAAAAATATTATGAAAATTCCATTAGCAAAACCATATTTAGATAAAGAAGATGCACAAAATGCGTATGATACCATACTTACAGGTTGGGTAACACAAGGTCCACGTGTGCAAGAATTTGAAGAAAAATTTGCACAATATGTTGGCAGTAAATATGCAGTAGCATTATCTAATTGTACCACTGCTTTACATTTAGCCATGATTGTGGCTGGTGTAACGGCCGATGATGAGGTGATTTGTCCATCAATGAGTTATGTGGCAACTGCCAATAGTATTAGATATACTGGTGCAAAAGTAGTTTTTGCAGAAGTAAACCCAGTTACGTATAATATAGATGTAGAAGATGTGCGTAAGAAAATCTCGGCTAAAACAAAAGCCATTTTAATTGTACATCAAATAGGAATGCCAGCAGATATTGATGCTTTCAAAGAATTATGCAAAGAAAAAAATCTCATTTTGATTGAAGATGCTGCTTGTGCTGCTGGTTCTGCATATAAAGGCAATAAAATTGGTAGCCATTCTGATTTAGTTTGTTTCTCATTTCATCCTCGCAAAGTAATAACTACTGGCGATGGCGGTATGATAACCACCAATAATGAAGCATATCGAGATAGAATAAAATTATTACGTCAGCATGCGATGAGTGTAAATGATAGAATTCGACATGAATCTGATAAGGTGATTTTTGAAGACCATGTAGAGTTAGGGTATAATTATAGAATGACAGATATACAAGCTGCCGTTGGTATTAAGCAATTAGAAAAATTAGATAAAATTGTAGAAGAGCGTAGAAAAATTGCTTTTCAATATCATGAAGCTTTTAAAGATATAGATTGTATTAGACTACCTATAGAGCAAGAAGGATATTTTACAAACTATCAGTCATATAGTATCTACCTAAAACCTAATTGTAAGATTAGCAGAAATGATTTAATGCAAGCATTATTAGACCTAGGTATATCTACACGCAGAGGTATATCTACAGCACATAGAGAAACAGCTTATAAAACATATCAATCAACGTATGCTTTACCTGTTTCAGAAGACGCAAGCGACAGAAGTATTGTCCTCCCTCTATATTATCCTATGGCTCAGGAGGAGGTGGACTATGTAAAGAGTCAGTTCCTGAAATTGATTTCAATTTAGGGTATTCTTTATATATAACTTTTCGCCCGTACTTTTGTCACTTATCAAAAGTCTATATTTGTTATATAAATTATTTGGAAGTACCACACTTTTACTTGTGAAAATATATTGTATGTCAAAAGAGTTAATGTATTGACTATCAGTTTTGATATTGAATTTACCTCTATAAAATGATTCAAAATTTCTATTTATTACTTCTTTTTGATATAAGCTATCTACAGTCAAGAGTTTTACACTATCTAATTCGTGATTATAAAAGGGAATAGCTAAAGCGTTTGGATTTGTTTGAACTGCATATATACCAGGATACGATAGATTTGCATTCATCTGATATAGACTTTTTATGTCATTATCATCTTTTAGAGATAAAAAAACAATACTTGTATCTTTAAAAAGGTCATATAAATACGTTCTGTATATAGGCGAATAATTCCCATTAATCTTACTCTGTTTAGATAATGTATAATACATTGAAGTAATGCCAAAGAAAATGGTTGCTACTAATAAGAATTTTCTCTTGATATAGTGTATGGATACAATTATAGATACTATGTATAAATAAATTATATAAGGTATTTGAAATAATTGTCGCGCATCAACCATATAATAGAAAGTAGTAAGACAAAAGATAGCGGAAAATAATATTGAGAAGTGAAAGAGATCGTAATCTGAAAATTTTTGTAAAGGATATCTATTAACTATATTTTTATACGTACAATACAATAGAGAAGGAGCATAAAAAACTGAACATAATCCTAATATGATAGGCACAATAAATCGTTTAATTTCAATATCTCTGAATATAATTTCTCTATAATTTATCTCCGAAGTATTGTTAGGGACATGGTCAGTTAGTACATAATAAAATACTATAAAAAGCAAGCCATTTATAAATACAAAAATAAAATTTCTTATAAAAACACTTTTAGAAGGTTTGAATATTAAAAAATGTAATATGTAATAAATGCCTACAGTCATATATATACTTACTAAACTTATTGAATTTAATATGGGAATAAATAGAATAAGATTTATAACATAAAACTTTTTTTGAACTTGATAATTGAGATATGTAAAGATGAGTATAATTGCTGTAAGAGAAAACTTTGGGTTGATAAGTATATCAATGTCATAATTTCCAAAAACCAAATTGAAATCCTTTGGTAGAATATTTGAGAGGAAGCACGTACTAAAGAAAAATAATAATAAGCATAAGAAATATTTTAACTTTAGTAAGTTATATATTCGTTCATAAATGGATAAAACACCCAAAAATAGAATTGTATTTAATAGGGTGTGTGTAATTGCCAATAAACATATAGATGGATTTATGTTGAATATTCTGTATAATAATGCATTTCCCCATAGTTCCCCATAATGGTAAGGCTCATTGAATTTATTTTCAATATAATAGTTCTTGACAAGTTGGATATTTTCAAAGCCCAAATTTAGAAGATAGCTAACCCTTGAGGACATTAAATAATCCATAAATAAATTTTTAGGTACAATGCTATCAATATCATAAATAGAAAAATATTCTATCGTGTAAAAAAAGATTATAAATAATAATAAATAAAAGAACCCTGTTTTACCTATTTTATAGGAAGAAAAATCGGTATGTGGGATAATATATATAGAATAAAATAGGAGTATAGGTATTAGAAGGATATTTATTGTTTTGAAATTCGCTACAATAATAGAATATAGTAATATAATTATTAAATAGCCAACAGTAGAATGAGTAAAAAGTGACTGGAACGATATATTATTATTGATTTTCTTTGAATGTTGTAGTATTAGAGAGATAGCCAATTGATATATATATCCTACTAAGTAGGAGCATAATAATGAAATTAATACTATGGATAGCAATTTTATATAAAGCATCATCACTTTTCTTAATTTAGGTATTATATTTTTTTCATTTCTTTGGAAACTTTTACGTAACCAAATACCATTAATTGTATTCTGATAACTTAAATTTTATAAGTAGCATCCAATATTTCTGAGAGCCTTAGTATGGAGTTGCCATCAGATTTGAAAATAAACAATTCAATTATTTTTTGTATGGAATCTTGTTTCTTGGAATATTCATTCATGAGAATATCTTTTGATTCGAAATTTTCAAAATCTAAAATTTGAGCAATGCCAGAATCAATAACTTCCTTTTTAATTGGCATATGTTTAAAGTCAAAAAGACATACATCCTTAATAACTAGAGTTGGAATTATCAAAGTTGACATCATTCCAAAACACCCTGAAGAATCTCGTATTAAACTGACAACATCCGCATTTTTAATAAATTTTATATTATCATCTTTAAATGTTTCATATAATGGGTAATTATAACTAAAGGGATGTAATTTCACATACAGCTTTTTCCCCCTCTTCTTGGAAAAGATGTTAAGTTTAGAATAGAATTTTTTGAGGTCTTCCTCTGTGTATCCATAAGCATTTTTTGAGAATGGATTGCCTAATAATGATTGGTCAATAAGTAAATAATAATCTTCTTTATTTAGGACTTCATCTCTGATATTAAAGAAATCATCACAATAGTAATTTCCTGAAGGTAATAGTTGTGTTTCATCTACATTGTCTCTCTGTAAATATATTCTACCATTGTACTTTGTAAATACTATATAAAAATTCGTCTGTAATTTATTATCAAAATTATTAAGTACTGCATGTTGTAAACTTTTTCTTTTTTCGAAAATAAACTTCAATATTCTAAAGCACATTATTGGATGCGAAGGAAGCATACTTTTTACTAAAAATAATAAACTATGATTTTTAGTATATTTAGGATTGTATTGTTGTGTATCAATTTTTAGTGTATTAATAGATTCTATATGCAGGTAATCAGAAAGTTCACTTGCTATGCCGTGTTGAGCTGTAAAAGTAGGAATTTTTCTGGTTTTGGCAATTGTTGTTAGTACTAATGGATAAGAAGAATAGTTGTCCATTAAGACGATTTTATCTGGGCTCACCTTATCCAAAATATCCTGAGCATTTGAAAAATTATTCCAATATATTTTTTTTATGTCTAGATTGTCGACTTTATCTTCTTCTCTATATATATAATATAAATATGTGAATTCAAATTTATCTTTAAGTTTTAAAAATGGTTCTATCCATCCAATTCTTTCATAGCCCCAAACTAGTAATATTTTTTTCATATATATCTTATTCAATATCTTCTAAACTTACTCTATCTCCTAAGGTATGATTTCCATTAATTTTTGAACCCAAAAGTGATTTGTAATATTTAGGATGTAGTCCAAAACCAGGTCTTACTGATCTGATATTTTTTGAACTTATAATGTCACCTTCTTTAACATTCTCTGATATATATAAGCTACGTGCAAATCTTTTACCTGATTTTTGCTTGTCTGTTAATTCATAGCTAATTTTACCAATAGATTTCTCAGCATCTCGCACTTGTTTTACCATTTCTGTAAATTCTACTTCATTCATCGAAAATTCAGCATCTGGCCCGCCAATACTTCTATCCATGATGAAATGCTTTTCTATGACTGTTGCTCCTAATACAGTAGCTACAACAGGGACTGTACTGCCAATCGTATGGTCTGATAATCCTATCTTTACATCGAAATCTTTGGCATATTGTTGCATCATTATCAAGTTGGCTTCTTCAATAGGTGCAGGATAGGAAGATGTACACTTTAGGAGTGTGATGTCATTATTGCCGACATTTCTACATGTATCTACTGCCAATTTTATATCTTCATATTCAGCAATACCAGTAGATATTATTATGGGTTTCCCCTTTGAGGCTACATATTCAATCAATGGAATATCTGTAATTTCAAATGAAGCAATTTTATAAATAGGATTGCCTAAAGATTCCAAGAAATCTACAGCGGTAAAATCGAATGGGGAAGAAAAACAAATCAGCCCTTCTTCTTTTGCAACTCTATAGAGTTCTTCATGCCACTCCCAGGGTGTATATGCTTCCTGATATAATTCATACAAGTTTTTTCCATCCCATAGCGTTCCGCCTTTTATTATGAAGTCGTCTTTATGACAGTTTAAGGTTATAGTATCAGCAGTATAGGTTTGTAGCTTTATAGCATTGGCTCCGGTCTTGGCAGCAGCTCTGATAGTCTGTATGGCTGTATCCAAACTACCATTATGATTGGCAGATAATTCTGCGATAATTAGTACAGAAGAGTTCATTGCAAAATATATTCTTTTGAATCAAAGTTATTAATAATTATATCTTCATTATATATAAAACCTGCCTTTTCAAAAGATTTTATAGAAGCAAGATTCTCTTTTTTTATATATGAATATATTTCAGCATCATTTATTCTTTTATATTCAGCTATCGCACCTTCAAGCATTTTCTTAGCCAATCCCTTATTTCTGAAATTTGGAGCTACGATTATTCCTATGACGGTTTTTTTATTATTATAATCGAACTTTACTATGCCACACGGAGAAGATTCAATTTCACAGATATAGTAATAAGAAGCTTTGGAATTTACTTTGCTATCAAACCATGTTTCATGATCTTCGGCACTAATAGGATTGCTATTAAATGAATTTTTTCTTGTTTCTTCATCATTAGACCATTCCAAGAGCAATGATTTGTCTGAATAAGTAATTAGACGATACTTTATAAAGTCATTCCATTTGCTATGGATTACAACATCTCTGAATTTTCCTTCAAACAAGCAATGTTCTTTTAATATAGCTTCTTTAATATAGCCAGCAGATTCCAATGCTTCATATAGATGGGGTCTTATATCAAAGGCATAAGTAAATATCTTATGCAATCCTATTTCTTTGTATGCTACGTTCTCTATCAAAGATAAGTATGTTTTCCAGTGAAAATGAAAGCTGTCTTTTTCCAAGACCGTATCCATAATAAATGAAACTTCTGCATTCTTGTCTATCCAATTGATGTGTACTAGACCTCCGTAGCCAATACATATATCATTGTGGAGATAAGAGAAAAGTAGCTGTTTGGGTAGTTCCTCATCAAATATTTTACTGACTACATCTTTGAAATAACGCTCTTGATCTTCTTCAGTCAATGGTTTGTGCTGACGGAGATGATAAATCTGCTCATTACGCCATTTCATAATGCTGAACCTATCTTCGTAACGGATAGGGACAATGGAATAATTTCCCATAGCATAATTTTGATTCTTAAGTATATTATAATTATTGTCAAATACCTGCATGTCTATGCATAAATTAGCCCATTAATTATGAAAATTATACTGAGATTAAAGAACATTATATTATAGTAGTAGCCTTTCGAATTTTTTCTATCAATACCGAATCTGTTTTATATTTGACTTCGCCACCCTTATTGATTTTTGCTATTTCAGGATTTTGATCTAAAAATCTAAATAATTCAAATATTGAATATTCAATATTGTTATCATCAAAATGCTTTTGGATTATATTAAATAACTCTAAATCTTCTGCATAGTCAAGTGTTATTCTATAATCTCTAACCATACTTTCAGGGAGAGTTACATAGTTTATATTAAAATAGGAGGGGTTATTTGTAACATAATATGTCATATATTCAGAATAATCAGCATAAGGAAAATATGATTTTATTTTCTTTAGGGTAGAGGTATTGAATACTTCGATATTTAATCCTATACATGCATTTGTAGAGGATGTATATTCGGCACCTGTTTCAAAATGGGAGTCAAGGATGATGTCGCAAACATCTTTTGATAGGTAAGGACAATCTCCAGTAAGTCTTATTATTACATCAATTTTTAATCTATCTATAATGTCTAGAAACCTTTGGATAACATCATCTGGGTCGCCTTGGTGAAAAATAACAGTATCATTGTAGGTATATTTTTCTAATATTTTATCTTCTTCTATTACAGAGGTAGCGAGGATGGTATGATTGATATTCTTGAATTTCAATACATTCTTTAAGCACAATTCTATTGAGCTTAATTCTCCTATTTTTAATAGCGCTTTTTGGGGTAATCTAGAAGATTTCATCCGGCAAGCAATTATAGAGCCTATAGTAGCTTTTTTGAAGTCCTCAAAATGCAATACATCCCCATATTCCTTGTCTTTTGTTAATATATATTTGTTCAAAAGGAGCTGTTTTACTTCTAGCGCATTTAATCCTTTTTTATCTGTTCTTCTAAAAGAGAGATCCTTAGTATAATTTATTATTGAACCATGGGGAAGTCTTTTGTTTAGTATGGGGATTTGCAATGATTTGTTTAGATATGCTTTCTCTCTATTATTGATAAATTCCTGATCTAATGCATTTTTGTACTTGTCAAAAAGTTGAATAAGATGACTATATTTTTTTACATCAATACTTGAAAATTTATCATATTTAGTATCTCTGTCAGATAAACAAACATGTTTTTCTATAAATTCAGCTCCTAAGACAAATGCAATCAAAGGCATTAATAATGTATCATCAGAGTTGCCATCTAAATGATCCGCAAAGCATAGTTTATATTCTTTAAATTCTTCTTTCAAGGTTTTTATTTTTGAAAGTCCAGAATCTGAAAAGTCAGTAGGATAATTTTGGAATCCAAATTGAATAATAATTTCTTTTACATTTATCGTATTGCTAATTCTATTAATAATGTCTCTAATTTCATTAATATCATAGCCTGCTATATTTATTATTAAGAATTTGTTTTCTAAATTAATTTCAGATAGAGCATTAAGTAACTCCTGATTAAATAGCACAGATGCTTGAAATTTAATACCTTTAATATGAGCAATATTTAGATTTAGAATATGTACTGAATATAAATCAAACATATCTAGCCACACATCTTTAGTCTTACTAGCCTCATTGATAATCTTTTCCCACTCATTTTCGTTAAAGAAAATTTCTTCATAAACAGGGTAGAATGAAAAATCTGGTAATGCAATTAATTCGGGCTTTAGAGGCTGGAATTTAATTCCAAAACATCCTTCAAAAGTATTAAACTGATTAATTAAGTCCGAGACATACTTGAAATCACCAGCATGAGTATTTACTACTTCAATTATATGATATGGTTTCATCTTATTAAAAAAATTAAAGTTGTGTTAATTACATAATCAATATCCTCATCTGTCAAAGTGGGATACATAGGTAAGCTGATACATGCCTTATAATAGTTTTCAGCATTTGGCATGTCACCATCTTTGTAGCCTTGTTCTTGATAATAGGGCATCAGGTGTGCAGGGAAATAGTGTATTTGCGCATAAATATCTTTTGTGCGCAAGTAGTCGTATAATTCCAGACGATTAGCTACTTCTATTACATATAAATGATAAGCATGTCCATCTATAACACCAGATTGTCCTTTTACTTTATCTTTAAAAGCCTGTTCGTATTTTTCTGCAATCTCTCTTCTTCTTTGAAGACCTGCATCCGCACGCATTAATTGGCTGAGTCCTAATGCAGCTTGAAAATCTGTTAATCTATAGTTGTACCCCAATTCCTGCATCTCCATGTACCAACCGGGGTAGTCATCTTTGCCTCCAGCTACCCCAATAGAGTTTTTGAATTTATCTTTATCTCTTGAAATACCGTGAGTGCGAATCGTCAATAATTTTTTGTATAACTTTTCATCATTGGTTGTAATCATCCCACCTTCTCCAGATGCTATATGCTTTACTGGATGGAAAGAAAAAATGGCTAAATCTGCATATTTGCCATTTCCACAAAATTGTTTTTTGTCATTGCTGTCTATAAAGTAACCACCGGGAGCATGACATGCATCTTCAATAATCCACAGATTATATTCTTCAGCAAGTTGCCGGAAGGCTTCTAAATTCACTGCTCTCCCTGCGAAATCTACGGGTATTATGCCCGCATAGGTGCTTTGGGGACTATTTTCAAGTAGCGTTTTTACAGCATTAATATCTAAGAGATAAGTATCGGAATCTATATCTGCAAATACAACTTCTCCACCACAATATCTTATGCAGTTTGCGGAAGCTACAAATGTAATTGGAGTGGTAATAACCTTTTGTCCAGATTTAACTTCTAATGCCATCGCAGAGAGATGTAAAGCAGCAGTACCATTAGCGACAGCGACAGCATATTTAGCTCCTACATAGCTGGCAAAAGCATCTTCAAATTCTTTAATTTTAGGACCTTGAGTAAGAAAGTCAGATTGTAAAGTCTGAATTACGGCATCAATATCTTCTTTCGTTATATTTTGTTTTCCGTATGGAATAATATTATTCATGAATCAAAATTACTATCTACATGTTCTCTAATAAGAGTGCGCATTGTTGCTACGCTTTCCCAATCCGAATTGTTGCCTGAATTGTAGCTGAAGCCCTCTGTAACTTTTTGGGCTTTGAATGTATTGATAAAATCTTCTAACTTCCATTGGTGGATAGATGGCAGAATTACGTAGTATTTGCCTACATCATAGGTATAGAAAGAATCTGATGATGTAATCATCTCTTCATGTACTTTTTCCCCGGGTCTGATGCCTACAATGTCAATCTTACATTCTGGCCCTATGGCGGTAGCAACATCAAGTATTCTATAAGATGGGATTTTAGGCACAAACAATTCTCCTCCCCAAGCATTTTCTAAAGCATACATCACCATATCAACTCCTCCTTGTAACGAAATATTAAATCTAGTCATATTAGGGTCTGTAATGGGTAATGCACCTTCTTTTTTCTTCTTAATAAAAAATGGAATTACAGAGCCATTAGAACCCATTACATTGCCATATCTTACTACGGAGAATTTTATTGGATTTTGTCCTTTTATATTGTTTGCAGCAATAAATAGTTTGTCAGATGTGAGTTTGGTTGCACCATATAGATTTATTGGTGCACATGCTTTATCAGTAGATAAAGCTACAACTCTTTCTACATGGGTTTTAAAACATGCATCAATTACATTTTCCGCTCCACCAATATTTGTTTTTATACATTCATCCGGATTATATTCGGCAATAGGTACATGTTTCATGGCTGCAGCATGGATTACAAAATCTACACCTTGAAATGCCCTTGTCAATCTTTCTTTATCTCTTACATCGCCAATAAAAAACCTTATATTAGGATATAGGTGAGCAGGATATTCCTGAGCCATCTGAAATTGTTTCTGCTCATCTCTCGAATAGATAATTAATTTCTTTATATCACTGTGTTTTTCAAAAATGTGCTTTGTTAATGCTTTGCCAAGTGATCCTGTCCCTCCGGTAATTAAAATAGTTTTTCCTTTCATCCTTATAAATAGAGATGCAAATATAGTGAATTAAGTTTTTTTTTACAGAAAATCCCTTAATTTATGGATTAGGAGTCAAAATTGAATTCATCAATAAGAACCACTCTTGCTATCTATTCTTTTCATGATATTTTGTGAGCGTTTGGCTATGCGTTCCTCTCTTTTGCGAACTCTAGTGTAGTATATGTTTTCGTAAGATTGCATCTTCATTACATCGGAGATATGGTAATTGTGTGGCGTAGCTTTTTGTAAATTACGCTTTTCCTCAGGCAGCAATAATTGTGTGGCTAAGTAATGCATTTCTTGTTGCAATCCATTGAGTGCCCACTGTCCAAAGGCGCAATGTCCCCCTTCGTAATCTTGTACTTGATATTCTTCGAAAGTGGTGATGTATCCATTGTAGGCATTGGAGTATGGTGCTAAGATAACTTGCGAAATTTTACCACTAGGCAATAAGACATCTTCTATCGTTTTGCGAAGTCGCCAACTCGCTACTGTGGTAATTTCAAAAGGTATGGCACAGAGGGCAATTTTACCTATTTTATATATTTGTAACGGTAATATTTGGGGTGTCCAAGCATAGGTATCCAATCCTCCTACGCGGTGGAAATGCTTAATGGCTCTTACTAATTCGTCTGCAAAGTCTGGCAAAATAAGATTTTTTACATCGCTATTTCCTAGTATTTTTCTAGCGCCGGTCTCTATGACGATATCTTTTTTCCCTTGTGCCTGATATTTTCGGAGATTTGCATCTCCGATATCGGATTTTTTTGCTCGTGCCTTAGATAATTCAAAATATTTAACCGTTCGTGCCAAAGCTTTTGCCGCATTACCAATAATGGCAGGAGTGCCAGGTCCGTCCATGATAGATCCTCGTATGAAGGCTACACCCATGCATGAAGGACTAGTTACAGCATCGTTGACGCCATTTGCAAATTCTGGCAGAATATCTATGGCCGAAAAATCTACATGCATAAGCACATGGTCAATTTCCCCTTGGGCATAGTCATTATCTTCTAGTAAGGAAATAATATCTGTAGCCTTTTCATATTGTAACATACCATTGAACTTTGAACTTTTCATGTCATCATGGTAGAAACCCTCATATTTTCCTCTTTGGAAGGGAAGCCTAGGATTGTATTTTACACGGGCAGATACATCTCCACAAGCTCCTTGAGCAAATGCACCTACATATTTTAGGTTTTTTTGTCGTAAGTCTTTTTCTAAGTTGTCTGCAGCAAAACCTTTATTGTCTGAGCATAGCTTCAGATAGTTGTTAGGAAGATTGGTAGTATGTACGGCAAACCAGTTTATACTGCCTATAGCATCACCTTGTTCATTTACGAAATGTAGGAGCGTCATTTCTCTATCTACTGCTAGGTGTCGTTTTGCAAATGAATATTTTGTGACTTCGGGATTTTGGTTGTAAGATTCTACTGTGCGATTAAAACTTACGGGAACATCATCATCAAATTTACTTTTGCCCATAAGTATGGAAGATTTATGATAGTTTTTTTCTGCTTCCATGATAGATTCGGTAATCCCATTGACTAATTTTTCATAAATTTCCGGAATAAATCCGGGGCAACTCATATTGTATAATCCATGAAAGGAATATCCGCTTGGCGAACAATGCGTATGTTGTGCTGTAATAAGTAAATTTGAATCAGTATAACCCAAATGTGCGGCATGAGAATTTAGCTTTTCAATAACGCCTTTTTTTAAAGCAGGAGTTATAAAGGCCAACTCACATACCACTAATGCAATTTTTTTGTTGCCGTCATCAAAAATATAGGTGCGTGCATAAAGTGGCGTTTCTACATCTAGCATGATGTGAGTGGGCAGTGCATATCCTAGCATTCCTACACCTCTCTTGAAAGCCGTAATGTCGGCTTTCCCACAACCTATTTTATACATAATTTCTAAATTTTAATAATCAGACGAATATAGTGATTATACACATATTGCAATCTATAAGTATTGGAATAATTATAATCTTGTATAAGGTGCTTGTGAATAACTATGTAGGGAATACCCTTTAATATGTTTATTTTTGTAAAAAAAATAGAAGATGGGATGTAGTGGCTGTGGAAGCATGACAGAAGACGGCAAGCCTAAAGGCTGTAAAAATAATGGATGGTGTACCACAAGTGGTTGTGGTAAGAGAGAAGTGTATGACTGGCTAGGAGGTATAGTGTGGGATAATAATATTTTCCCCATTTACGAAATCAGCTTCAAAAACGGTGCACGCAAAGGATTCTATCGCAACAGTAAGAAACTGGAAGTTTATGCTGGAGATTATGTAATAGTAGAGTCTTCTTTAGGATATGATATTGGCAAGATTTCTTTGTCTGGTGAGTTGGTGAAGTTGCAGATGAAAAAAAACAAAGTCAGTGAAGATGATGAAGAAGTAAGGAGCATCTTGCGCAAGGCTCAGCAACATGAGCTAGACCTCATGGTGGAAGGCAGAGCCAAAGAAAAGGAGACAATGCTCATGGCACGCGTGTTGGCGCGCAATTTAGGACTGGAGATGAAGTTGGGTGATGTAGAGTATCAGGCGGATGGCAAAAAGGCAACTTTCTTTTATACTGCCGATGGTAGGGTGGACTTCAGAGAGCTCATAAAAGTACTGGCAAAGGAATTTAAGGTAAAAATAGAGATGCGCCAGATAGGTGCCAGACAGGAAGCCGGCAGGGTAGGAGGCATAGGCTCTTGCGGTCGCGAACTATGCTGCTCTTCGTGGTTGAGTGATTTTAAGTCTGTGAATACATCTGCTGCCAGATATCAGAATCTTTCTATCAATCAGACTAAATTGTCAGGGCAGTGTGGAAGGCTGAAATGCTGTCTCAATTATGAACTGGATACCTACCTCGAAGCCCTAAAGGCCTTTCCGGAACATGTAGATACACTGGAAGTGGAAAACGGGAGAGCTAAGCTCATGAAAACAGATATCCTTAAAGGTCTGATGTATTATCAGGTAGGTAATAGCGGTGCATTCTATCCATTGACTATAGATAATGTAAAATCTATAAAAGAAATGAACAAGCAGGGAAACAAACCTGAAAGCATTGCAGATTTAGCAGTTTCTGATGATAAAGAAGAAGAAATAGAATTTGCAGATGTTGTAGGGCAAATAAGTCTGAAAACCTTGGAAAAAGCAGAAAAGAAAAAGCGTTTCAAAAATAAGAAAAAACAAAGTTCCGGCAATCAACAAACACCACAAAATGCCGACAAACCTGAAAATCCACAAAGACATCCATCCAATAAGCCAAGACCTCAAGGTAATAGGCCTCATCCTCAGCAAGGTAATAGAAATCCGCAACAAGAACCTAAGAAAAATTCTTGATTTTGGAATAAATAAAATCAATATGAAAAGAGTACTTGTAATACTTTTCACATTTCTTAGTACCTCCACGATATATACACAAGATAAAATCAAAAAATTTGAAAACCCCAATACTGTTTTTACCTATTATGGTTTTTTGACTTATCAGCAATTTATTGTGATAGCAGGAAGTGTTTATCAGTCCATTTTCACTACTACAGAGGATGATTCCGTTCGTGTGAGTTATAATATGCCAGGCACTTTTGGGGCAGGATATCATAGAGCTTTGACTAAAAGAGTTTCTTTAGGCATAGATTGCAACTACTCTTATGCAAAAATATTGAGAAGAAGCAATACAGATTTATCTAAAAATGAAACCTCCAAAATTCATTTCTATGATATTGGTTTTTTATTAAATATCAACTATTTTCAAAGAAAGATTACCACATTATATGGAGGTTTGGTTGTTGGTTCATCCATAATTAATGGGCATACAGCAAATGATGTTACGCACATAGCAACCAAAGAAACTGTAATACGCCCCAACTGGCATATCAATCTGATAGGTGTTGATGTGGGTAAACGGGTTTCGGGTTTCATGGAGTTGGGCATAGGACACAAAGGATTGCTGAATGTAGGCGTAAGAACTAGGTTCTAAATACATCATTTTTTCGCCATTTTAAAATCTACAATAGTATGTGAAGTGGGGAAATGTCATGAAAAATTCCACTGTTGTCCGATAAAAGTACACTAAAAAAGTAACCCTTTTGGGGCTACTTTTCGTATAGTAATTTCTTTAGTAAATTTATTTCATCTCTAAGTACTAATATTATTTCATCTTTTTGATGACTTTCTTGTTTGGAAGATGCATATATGTTGGAGTTATAGAAATTGCCAGATTGTGTGCAGTTGTTAAAAAAATGTTTCTCATCAAAAGTAAGTATAGAAAAAGGGTCTACATCGAGAGCGGCTGCAAATTTATCCAATTTGTGGATGTCAATTTTTGATTTATCTGATTCATATAAGCTAAGTTGTTTTTGAGAGATATTTAGTTTAGTTGCCAAATATTCTTGGGAATATCCTCTGAGTTCCCTTATCTTTTTTATGTTATATCCAACGGGTATCATATAAGGTATGATTTAAGGTAGAAATAGTATTTTTTATGATATAATTCAATATGCACAACTAAAAATAATTTCTAAATTTGTATATATAAATTTACACTTATGAAATACTTGACCACTATAATGTTTATCTTCATTTTAAATTCGCTTTATGCACAACAAAAAGAGGTACTTAGCGAGCCACTCCAAGTCAAAAAAATAGCATATACACGTATTATGGTTTTCTGACTTATCAGCAATTTTTTGTGATAGCGGGAAGTGTTTATCAGTCCATATTTACTTCATCTAAATATGATTCCGTAAACCAAAGCTTTAAAATGCCTGGTACATTTGGAGTAGGATATTACAGGGTTTTGAATAAAAGGATAGCTGTGGGTATAGATTGTAGTTATACGAATACAAGGATTTTTAGAAGCAGCAAAAATGATTTGTCAATTAATGAGACCTCAAAAGTTAATTTCTATGATATTGGTTTCTTATTAAATATTAATTATTTTCAAAGAAAGATTACCACATTATATGGAGGATTGATAGTTGGATCATCCATAATTAATGAACATACAATCGATAACACATCACTTTCAGAAAGCAAAGAGATGATTATTCGCCCGAACTGGCATCTCAATTTAATAGGTGTTGATGTGGGTAAACGAGTGTCTGGATTTATTGAGTTGGGCATAGGGCACAAAGGATTGCTAAATGCCGGCGTAAGGACTGGGTTCTAAAATTACATCGTTTTTTATTTCCATTAAATAAACCACATTATCATGTGGATAGGGAAAGTATTATAAATTATTCATTAAACCAAAAAAATTTAGTATGAAAAAACTCATTTTATTAAACATATCAATATTGAATATATTGATGGTTACAGGACAAACTAACACCAATCCTTGGTCTATAGATTTAAAAGCAATACATGTTATTGACAAATAAGATAGATTCTTTGCAGGGAAAGATGAACCATATATATTACAGATAGGTTTTAGAACTACTATAGGTAGAGATTGTAGCTCCACTACTACTAGTGTCCGAATTGTCAATCCTATAACAAACCAAAGTGCATTAAATTTAGGGTCGGCAGGGCCTGGTGAGGATGTGTTATTGCCAGATTTTGCTGGTGATGTCCAATTTTTTAATATAAAACCCCCAGCTGCAAATCTAAATGCAATAATTAACCATATAAACACAAATGGACTTACTTTATATGGCTCTGTAGTGATAGTGTTAGAACATGATAATTTTAGTTCAAACCTAATAAATAATTTACAAGAAAACTTAAAGAACTCACTTCAAGTAGCATTAGATAATATAGTTGGCACTAATAATTTTCCACCTACTAATTTAGGACAAACAAGAGATGAAATTCTTAATGCATTAACTCAATTTGATTTAAAATGGTGGGAATGGGGCTCAACAGCAATACAATCAATAATAGGAACAGATGACGATGTAGTAGGTGTGCAAGCCTTTGTATTTTGTGATTTACCCCAAAACATCTTCAACATACTGGGCATAGGAAATGCCCAAATACAAACAAGTGTAAATCTAGGAACATTATTATCAAACGCTGCCGTGAATGCCATTCAGAATAATGTAAATGATGGAATATTTAATATCTTACAGAGTTTGAATGTGATAGATTTAATAGAGATGTCTAGCACAAGGGCTCAAGGCATTGTAAGTTTTAATATAGTTTTTGGTGGCACAGGCTATAGACATTTTTATGACAATACTGCCTTAGAATTTATATTGAGAGACCAATCCTCTATGCCTATATGTCGGTATAATATCAGAGGAGATATTACCCAAATGCGTCCTCCTATAGCTGACGCACCAGGTACAAATCGTTCTATCTGTATTCCTACATGTCAGAATTCAACATGGCTAGGAGATTTTGGCAAAATAAATGCTGGATTAATAAACCAAAATATACACCCTCGATTTGTAGCAGACATAAATGGCGATGGTATAAATGATGTTATAGCTATTAAAGATAGAATTTGGGTGGCAAAAGGTACAGGAAGTAGTTTTTTAAATTCAATAGAAGGCAATATTAATTTTGGAACTAATGGTGGGTGGAATAATATGAATGACCATCCCAGATTTATTACCGACATAAATAACGATGGTAGGAGTGATATTGTCGGTTTTGGAAATGATGGTGTAAGGGTTGCTTTAGGTAATACTGGCGGATCATTTACTACAGCATCTAGTTTCAATATGGGATCTTTTGGTAAAAGTAATGCCGCAGGAGCATGGACAAACAATTCTTTACATCCTCGATTTGTAGCTGACGTAGATGGTGATGGTGATAAGGACATAGTGGGATTCTCACAGACTGGAGTAGTAGTTGCAAAAAATATGGGGTCAAACTTTGTGCTGCAACCAGGATACTGGAGTACGCAGTATTGTATAAATACAGGATGGACTAATCAAGATGCGTACCCACGATATGTAATGGATGTAAATGGGGATAATAAGGCAGATATTATCGGGTTTAGTCAAACTGGTGTAAGCGTTTCACTATCAAATGGCACATCTTTTCAGTCCGCAGCTACTACTTGGGTTGCTAATTATGGGGTAAATCAGGGGTGGTCTAGTCAAAATTTATACAACAGGCAATTAGTTGATATCAATGCAGATGGCAGAATAGATGTGGTGGGTTTTGGTACTGATGCAGTATTTGTTTCATTAAACAATACGCTTGCTGGTACAAATAGTTTCTCCTCACCCGCAATTTGGAGTACTGATTTTGGAAGGGCGGACGGGTATTTAGATAACAATACTTATACTAAATTATTTGGGAAAATTAATGATGATATATATCCAGATTTAATTGCTTTTAAGGGAAATGATTCATACGTTTCAATAAATACTGGAACAAAATTTGAAACTACATCACGAGTGAATTTGGGGTTTGAGAATGATGAGGGATATACCAATAATGAGGAATTCCCAAGGATGCTTGTTAGTGTAGACGGCACAAATAGGGATGAGCTTATCGGTTTTAGTAATTATGGAATTGTAGTTTTGAATTGCGCAACTGGTACATGGTGGAGAACCAAAGAAAATAATACCGTGGAAAAAAAGGTCTTTAAAATATATCCAAATCCAACTCACGAGATATTAAATTTTGAGACCAATATCGAAGATAATTATTTAGTCTTGTTATATGATACTAATGGTAAAATGTTGTTAAATAAGAACTTTGCCAGTTCTGCCTTTCAAATAGATTTAGGCGCATATTCAAGTGGAATTTATTTTGTTCAAATATTTGACAGGCTTAATAATCTAATTGATACTGATAAAATTATCTTAGAGTAAATTATAGTATTAATTATAACCTATTTTTGACATAAAATCTCATGTTGCAACAAGAATTGATAAATGCACTTGCAAAAAGCACCAATCTAGCACGTACAAATATAAGGAGGCGTATAATACACCGACCCTTTAAGTATGCATTTGCACAAGTAGCCAAATTCTTCTTATCGAGAATATATAGAAGTGGTATCAAAGTTCATTGCACCACATTTTTTGGAACTTCACTCGCAGTGCCACTACCCGCTTGCATGGATATATATATTACGGGGGCAAAATCTCATGACTCGGAACTGCGCCTAGCTAGGTACATGATACAAAATGTAAAAACCAACGACACCTTTATAGATGTAGGGGCACATGTAGGCTATTTTTCTCTATTAGCACATACGCTTATACAGCCCACAGGCAAAGTATTTGCCTTTGAGCCATCTACACTAGCTTATGGTTTCTTGAAGGTGAATACTGAAGGACTAAGTGGAATCCATGCCGAGCAATCCATAGTATCTAATACCACAGGGATTGAAAAATTTTATCAGTTCGATGCACTATATTCTGAATACAATGCACTAGATATAGAGCAGTACAAGGAAATGGACTGGTATCGAAATCATCCCCCTCAGCATGTAGATACACCCTGCACTACATTAGATCTATTTTGTAATGAAAAACAAATCATTCCCAATTATATTAAAATAGATGTAGAGGGAGCAGAATTAAAAGTACTTCAAGGAGCAGAGAATATACTAAATAAATATTCCCCTGCAATTATCATGGAATTTGTGATGGACAAGCGCAATAATACTACACATTATGCAGCAGCCGAATATCTCCATTCACTAGGATATGCTACACACCACATCGAGGAAGATGGTAGTCTAACCAAAATTGCTGATATCTTAAATTACTATACACAACACCCTATAGATTCTGATAATATTTTATTTATAAAGAAATAGATTCAAAAAGTCCTTCTACAAAACTGTAACTGGTATAGATTTTGAGCCTATTGCTATTTGACATGAGAAAAGGAATATTTTTTTTGTTATTATGTGCCACTTTCCCCTGTCATGCACAAAAGTATAAATCGTGGTTTCCTGTGCCTATGCAAGCACCCATAGCCATGCAAAAGCAGATACGCCAGATGACTACAGAATTTGAAGGTGCCTATTCTTTCAAAATGGATACTAGCGAGCCTCATAAAGTAAGGCAACTCTTGTTTGCGGATATTTTGAATACAATAGATAAGGAGAAAAATTTCGACAAAATCTTTCCCATACAGTATTGGGCGGTAATGGATAGCAACTATGTGAAAATCATCCCGGAACTCATCGCCAGAGTTACTGATAATACTAATGTAGGCTTGGACAATGCTTACGATATTCTCATCTGGGAACGTATGACTGATAAACAAAAAAATTGGCTTTCGTATGCCTATATTGTAAATGATGACCTCTACCAGCGTGCAGGACGTGCTAATTTTATGCTTAAAAAAATATCCGGAGAAAACTTTGGCGATATACGCATAAAATCTACACCCGAGAAATTGCAGGAACTTCAAGCCAAATGGCAGAAATGGTATAAGCAATTGGTAGTATTGCTGAAAAAGTGATTTTTTTGAAATTACTTTATTAAACCTTTATACACCTCCATCAAGTTTGAAGCACAGGATTTCGGGGAAAATTGTTGTACGTGGCTTTTTGCAGATATTATGGTGGCGGTACGCCACTCACTATCCGTTAGTGCACGAGCTATTGTATCCTGAATAGCATCCAAGTTATGTGGGTCGAAATACAGAATACTGTCGCCGCCCACCTCACGAATAGGCGCAATATCGCTGGCAGCCACAGGCACACCCAAGTGCATTGCCTCCATGATGGGCATCCCAAATCCTTCATAAATAGATGGATATATACTCAAAGTAGCCATTTTATAGAAGGCAGTAAGCTCGTAATTAGGAATATTTTCCAAGATAAATACACGGTCTTCCATACCTGTTTCTTGGATAGTCTGTCGCACATGCTGTTCATCATCGCCACCATCACTCACTATGATGAGTGGGATATTATCCAGTGCAGCACGACTACAAGCGGTAATCAGCGAGGAGATATTTTTGCGGCGATGAAGTGCACCTACATACATGATATATTGCTCTGGTAGGGCATATTTCGTTCGTATTTCTTCCAGATATACTATTGGTACTGCCACATCATATTCGCTGCCCCAGGTGGGTGCAATGACATGAATTTTTTCCGTAGGAATACCATAATACTCCATAATATCCTGTTTGGTGTTCTCGCTCACAGCTATGATAGCATCGGCATTTTCGCAGGCTTTTTTAGTTTTATAAGTATAAATATTTCTATCTACAAAAGGAAAAAAATCCGGGTGCTTCAAAAATATTAAGTCATGGATTGTAACGACCATCTTTGTAGAGGATGGCTTGGTGATAGGAATCTCATTGCTAAGTCCATGATATATTTGCAGGGCTTCGCGTTCGATGTCCTCTTTGATGTCGGCAAGACGCCAATAGTCAGCAACTAGATGGTCGGCAATAAGGGTGTTATCTACAAATTCTCTATATCTGAAAGGACTGCTTTCATAAAATTTTTGGTGTACCAATAATCTGTAGGTATGCTGAGGCTCATATTTAATGAGTGCCTTAATAAGATTTCTAGCATAAGCACCCAATCCGGTCTTGTTGTGATAGAGCCTTTTGGCATCGAATCCTATCTTCATCTATTAGTTATTGTACATCATCAGCAGTAGGCCCATACATGCCCGGCACTTTTATGCCTAACATTCTCAGATATACCGTCATCTGTCCTCTGTGATGATATAGGTGGTTACATGTCCAAATTCTGATTACAGCAACTTTAGGCATAGTAAAATAGACTTCTTCGCCATTGCGCATCGTCCAGTTTTCGTTGAAAACTTCTTCATCTACGCTTTGGAGACATGCTACGGCATCGGAGGAGCATCTGTCGTGTAGTGCTAATAGTTCTGCCGTATTAGTAGGTATTTGGGGTGGAACATAATCTCCCTTAGCGAAATCAATTTCTGACTTCTCCAATGTGCTACGCACCCAGGCACCTATTTCTGCAATATGAGTAGCGAGTTGTATCAAGGTCATAGATTTGTCGTGGGGTTTCCACTGGGCATGTTCCATGGGTATTACTTCTAAGAGCTTGCGAGTGCTCGCATTCTCTTGATCTAATTCTCCTAAAAAAGCTTTTTTTCTGCTCATGTTATTGATTTAAATATTTGTCTAATTCTTCTACACAACTTTTATATGCCGTTCTCATCTGAGACTTCATGACTAGCAATCCTATCCATTTGTAGAATACGCCTTTCATCTCACTCTGAAAAGTAAGGGTAAGTTCCGTGCCGGAGGCAGTCTGCTTAATCATATAAGCAGCATCTCCACCACCCCATTCTTCAAATTCCAAGTGTGTAGCAACTATGCTATTAGTTACAGACTTCACAATGGTAAGTTTACCACTGCCTACATCTTTATTCTCGCTTGTCCAAGAGTAGTAGGCATCTTTACCTTCGCTGGGTGTGCTATAAGTTACCTGCATAGCCGTATCCATCCTATTCCAATACGACCAATTTTGCCAATTTCTAAGTTCATTGATTTGCTCAAAGACTTTGTCAGGTGTAGCATTGATTTTTCCGGTATAGCTATACTTGAAGGTAGAAGGGATAAAAAATGATCCTATTATAATCAGTAATGCCAAAAGAATAAAGAAGGCAGAAAGTATTCTGAGTGCTTTCATATTTTTTTGTAAAGGTATCTATAAAAATAAAAATAATAACTTAAATCAATAAGCACTTCCTGAAATCTTATGTAATATTGATAAAAATAAGAAGTCATGACAGCTACTGCCGTTAAAAATCTTAAAGTACGAAGGGTAAATTTTAACTTTGAAGGCACTCCTACACATTGGTTCAAAGAGAATCCTATTGCCACACATTTCCAAAATGCTTTTCACTGCATATTTCCCGATGGAGAGAAATTTTTTATCAGGAGTGTACAACGCTATAAGGACAAAATTCAAGATGCTGAATTGCGCAAGCAGATAGATAATTTCTGTGGACAAGAAGGCACTCATTATAAGGAACACCAAAAATTTTGGAAAATTTTGGAACAGCAAGGATTTGATGTAGATAGATTTGTAAATTTTTATACCAAGAGCTTATACGGTACTATAGAGAAAAATGCTTTGAAAAATATGGGGGATGTCGGTGAGAAGATAGCCTTGTCTGCTACTGTAGCTGCGGAACATTTTACGGCAATTCTAGCAGCGTCATCATTTGAAGACATATCCCGATATGACGACTTACCTGAAGATATGAAGAAATTGATGCTTTGGCATGCTGCTGAAGAGATAGAACATAAATCATTGCCTTTTAATGTATTGAAAGAAATTGATGACAGCTATGTCTTGCGAATAACCGGAATGTTACTGGCATCGTGGGCATTATGGTCCTATAATTTTGTTGGCACTGTGATGTTTTTGTCTCAAGATAAGGAATTAGATATTAAGACTATGCCTAAGCATTTATTGAATTTCATGCTAGGCTTTGGAAGTGGGCCGGGCAAAGGATTGATGAAGTCGTATTTTAAATACTACAAACCGGATTTTCACCCTGACCAAATTGACAACTATCATTTGGCAAAAGAGTATCTTGAGGCTAATGGACTCTAGGAAATATGAAATTCTTTAAGGATAAACATGTGTTTCTCACAGGGGCAGGCTCTGGTATGGGCAGAGAAATGGCTATATTATTGTCAAATTATGGTGCCAAGCTCGCAATTACAGACTGGAATGAAGAAACGCTAGCCACCACGAAGGCTATGTTGTCGCCTGAGTCTGTATGTTTTACTTATAATTATGATGTCGGAAATTATGAGCATGTAAATAAATATGTGCAACAATCTTTACAGGATTTGGGACATATAGACATACTCATCAATAATGCCGGATTTGCTATGGGTACTATACCCTTAGGAGAGGTGAAAATGGAAGACTTTAAGAAGATTGTAGATGTCAACCTTTGGGGCGTGATATATCATACACAATTGCTATTAGAACATTTACTTACTCGTCCGGATGCAAATATTAGCAATACTTCCAGCATTTTTGGTTTGATGGGTATTGCCAAGCAGATACCTTATTGTACTACAAAATTTGCTGTTAGGGGTTTTACTGAGGCACTGCGTATGGAAATGATAGACCACAAAAACCTTACCGTTACCTGTATTCATCCCGGAGGCATCCAAACAAATATTTACAACAATGCCATCCATTATGCGGATAATAATAAGGTAGAGACCACTCGTCAGCGCTTTGATAAAGCTACTCGTGTGAGTGCCAAAGATGCTGCCTTGGTCATCCTCAAAGGTATAGCGGCGCACAAAAAGCGTATCATGATAGGCTATGAAGCAGACTTTATGGATGGATTAGCAAGGTTAGCACCCGTGAACTATACGCAGGTGGCACATACCATTATGCGTCAACTATTTGGCGAAGTCTGATTATTTCTTGCGTAAATACACTTCTGTTTGTAAGTCCATATATCCCCAACTTAGTACTAAAGTATCGTTACTTTGCATATACATCATAGCAGGACTGTCATTCCCTAATTGGAGCGTTTGACCTAATTCACCTTTTTCATTATAGGAGTAATTTCCAGCTTTTTTTCCTGAGGAATTTAATTTGTCAAATGATGAAAACTTCATATCCTCTCCTAAATGCATGGTTATCATATTGTCATTTGCATTATATTTTTGAGTAGATGTAGTACGTCCACAGCATATATAACGTATGAGTACCCAGTCCCCTATAGGTGTAGGCGCAGCCATAGCCGTATCTGTAGCCATAGGTAATATATCTTCAGTCTTCACCATTTCATTTTTATTGCTGCATCCAGTCTTGCAAGGATGATTGCAATGTAGGAACATGATACAGGATAAAGATGCAATAAGGGTCATATTTTTGGTCATTAGCATATATTTGCAGTAAAATTACAAAATTTGTACCATTGAATATTTTTTTCTAAAATATGGATTCTATCGTAAAAACCAGAATTGACAAATGGCTATGGGCTGTAAGGCTTTATAAGACGAGGGGTTTGGCATCAGAAGCCTGTCAGTCGGGACGCGTAAAAGTCAATGGCAATAGTGTAAAACCCGCATTTATGGTTCACTCTGGTCATGAAATTCATATTAATAGAGGGGCAGGAGAAATATCTATTTACTTAGTTTTGCATACTATAGAAAAGAGGGTGGGTGCCCCTATTGCTGCTACTTGTTATGAAGACAAAAGTCCTCCCAAAATTATAGACGGTATGCCATCTGCTTTTTACTCCTATGAGAAAAGAGATAGGGGAGTAGGGCGACCTACCAAAAAGGAACGCAGAGATATAGATAAATTTAAAGATCAGTAGCTTTTCTATATTTATCCCATCTTTCTTTCAGAAACCTATATATCTCCTGTTCTTTACTATTATGGGCAGGATGATAAAGGATTACATTTTCTAATCCTTGTGGCATAAAATCCTGATAAACGAAATTATTCTCATAGTCATGGGCGTATTTATAATCTTTGCCATAACCTATTTGCTTCATTAAGGTCGTAGGCGCATTTCTGATATGTAGTGGAACGGGAAGATGTGCTGTCTTTTGTGCCAGAGCCATAGCCTCCCCTATGGCAAGATAAGCACTATTGCTTTTAGGAGATGTCGCCAAGTATATGACCGTTTGGCTGAGTATGATTCTACATTCAGGCATCCCTATTTGCTGACAAGCTTGCATACATGCCTGTGCCAGCAATAGCGCATTAGGGTTGGCATTACCTATATCTTCAGAAGCCAAAATAAGCATACGCCTAGCAATAAATAGGGGATCTTCACCGCCATGTAGCATACGTGCCAGCCAATATATGGCAGCATTGGGGTCAGAACCCCGCATAGATTTTATAAATGCAGAAATTATATCATAATGTTGTTCCCCATTTTTGTCATAACGTGCAATATTTTTTTGTAAGATATCCGACACTATTTTATCGTTTATGAGTACAGTAGCATTGCTGCTGTTTTCATAGTTCAATTCTAGGATATTAAGCATCTTGCGAGCATCGCCACCACTGTAATAGTACAATGCCCGAAGACTTTCTATCTCAAAATGCTTAGTACAAAGGATTGTATCTTCGGCAATAGAACGTTGAATAAGTATAGCACATTCATCTTCATTCAATATATCCAAGGTATAGACCTGACATCGTGACAGTAGGGCAGCATTCACCTCAAAGGAAGGATTTTCGGTAGTAGCACCCAAAAGAATGATTTGCCCACTTTCCACTGCCCCCAATAGAGCATCCTGCTGAGATTTGTTGAATCTGTGAATTTCATCAATAAATAGTACAGTAGTGCCAAACATTTTTGTCTGTTCTATAATGGACTTTATATCTTTTACACCTGCACTTATAGCACTGATTTGTTCAAAAGGTAAGCCTACGGCTTGGGACAGTATCATCGCAAGGGTAGTTTTGCCCACACCCGGAGGACCCCAAAATAGCATAGAACGCAACTGTTTTTGCTCTACCATCCTGCGCAGGGGCTTTCCTTCACCCAGTAGATGGGCTTGTCCCAAGACTTCGTCAATCGTTTTGGGGCGCATACGTTCTGATAAAGGTTTGATAATCTCTGCCACAGCATAAAGATAGCAACATAGCCGAGAATGTCGTATCTTGTAGTTTCGATGATGTATAGAATTATTCGTATCATATTGTTTCGATTGGACGCCGAGAAGGCACACCATATAACCATGTGTATCCTTTCATGGCTTTCGAAATGTAGGCTTATCCTTGGGCTGCTAAATCTTTTTTACATAAAAAAAAGACAAAATCCCATCCACCTTTGGGGTATAGATTTTCCTCATCGGGTGGGTCTTGCTGCAGGACTGGATAAAAATGCCGAAGCGGTAGATACCTTGGGTGCATTAGGATTTGCATTTGTAGAAATAGGCACTGTTACACCACTAGCTCAGCCCGGTAATGATAAACCTAGACTATTCAGATTGCCAAAAGATAAGGCACTTATCAATAGGATGGGA
Organism: Chitinophagales bacterium; assembly: GCA_044227665.1. Classification (GTDB taxonomy): domain Bacteria; phylum Bacteroidota; class Bacteroidia; order Chitinophagales; family JADIYW01; genus JBGAWK01. Next base: position 3,877 of record JBGAWK010000011.1, on the reverse strand, counting down.
TTCAATAATGATGGTGCAGAAGTCATTGCAGAACGTTTGAAAAAAAGAAAAACTAAGATTATCATAGGCGGCAATATCGGCAAGAATAAGGTCACAGCTAATGAAGATGCTGTAAATGACTACCTACGATGCTTAGATGCACTTTATGATGTTGTAGATTATTTTGTAGTAAATGTAAGTTCTCCCAATACGCCCGGACTGAGAGCCTTGCAGGACAAAGCACCGCTGATGGAGATATTGCAAGCCTTACAGGAGCGCAGAACACAGAAGGCAGTATCTAAGCCTATATTGCTAAAAATAGCGCCGGATCTTACAGATGAGCAACTGGACGACATTGTAGAAATAACCAATGCACTTTCCTTAGATGGTCTTGTGGCTACCAATACTACTATATCTCGAGAGGGCCTTAGCACGCCACAAGCAGAAGTAGAAGCCCTGGGCGCAGGAGGCCTGAGTGGGAAGCCTCTGTCGAAAAGAAGTACAGAAGTAGTTCGTTACTTATGCGAGCACACGAAAGTGCCAGTGATAGCGGTAGGGGGCATTATGACTGCTGCAGATGCCAGAGAAAAATTGGATGCCGGCGCATCTCTAGTCCAATTATATACAGGCTTTATTTACAAAGGCCCTGACTTAATAAAGGATATAAATCTATCTCATTGAATTCTATGTATTTATAAAAGCATATAGTAGCATTCAATAGTATAAAATCTTATGAATAAAAATTGAGTAAATGCACTAGACTGTTAATAATAATTAGATAAAAAGCTAAGAAATTAAAGACAAAAAAATACGGATAATTATACCCATCAAGCAGCAAATAACTCCATTTCACCACTAGATTTTTTGTAAAAAACTATTGTAAATATTAAAGCAATGCCTATATTTGTTGTTATCGGCTATTCTGTGAGACACCCTACAAACATTGAGCAAACAAATAATCTAAAAGTTTGATAAAGAAATTGACCGAAAAAATGACTAAATTGCGAACTGAATTTTTAACATTAAAAAATGAAATTTAAAGAGCAAATTAGCATTGACGAATTAGACGGAAAGCGTTTTCAAATTCGCCTTGTAGAGCCTTCTGATGACAGAAAGGCTGTTTTGACTCATTATCTTCACAATATTCACAATGGGGTTTCAAAGCATTACAAAAAAGACGCTTTAAAAGTTTTAAAGGATTACGTTGAGTACAAAATTGAAGACGAAAATGTTTCGATGGTTGCAGAAGATGCGTTACAGCAACTTTTGTTTGAAGTTGAAAATGTCCCCTTCCCAACACCTGATAATTATAAATTCAAATTCATAGATTTATTTGCAGGAATTGGAGGTTTTAGAATTGCAATGCAAAACCTTGGTGGAAAATGTGTTTTTACAAGTGAATGGGATAAAGATGCTCAACGAACTTATAAAGCAAACTTTGGAGAAGTTCCATTTGGAGACATTACCAAACCACATATAAAAAGTTACATCCCGAAAGAGTTTGATGTTTTATGTGCAGGGTTTCCTTGCCAAGCATTTTCAATTGCAGGCAAACGTGGAGGATTTGACGACACAAGAGGAACATTATTTTTTGATGTTGCTGAAATAATCAAAAAGCACAAACCAAAAGCGATTTTTCTTGAAAACGTAAAAGGTTTACGAAGCCACGACAAAGGACAAACTTTGGCAACAATACTTAATGTACTACGAAATGATTTAGGGTATTTTGTTCCTGAACCTCAAATTATAAATGCAAAAGAATTTGGTGTACCTCAGAACAGAGAGAGAATTTATATTGTAGGTTTTCGGAAAGATATAGGTGTAATTGATTTTGAATATCCAAAACCGACAAAGAAAAAAGTAAAATTTGCCGATATAAAAGAAAAGAAAGTTGTACCAACAAAATATTATTTATCTACTCAATATGTTCAAACTTTGGTTAACCACAAAGCAAGACACGAAGGGAAAGGAAATGGTTTTGGTTACGAAATTATTGCAGACGAAGGGATTGCTAATGCAATAGTAGTTGGAGGAATGGGAAGAGAAAGAAATTTAGTATTAGATAATAGAATAACTGACTTTACTCCTACTACACATATAAAAGGAGAAGTAAACAGAGAGGGAATTCGTAAAATGACACCGAGAGAATGGGCAAGATTACAAGGTTTCCCAGACAAATATTTAATACCTGTTGCTGACGCTTCTGCTTATAAACAGTTCGGCAACTCAGTTGCCGTACCTGCAATACAAGCTACTGCAATTAAAATATTAGAGCAAATTTTAGACAAATGAATCAATTAAATAATTTAGGAATAACAGTTGGAAAAGACAATAAAGCTGAAATAGTTTTTGATTCGTTATTTCCTGATTTTAGACAAGTGAAGTATAAAAATCCAACAGATTATGTAACCACTTATTGGAACGCATTTAAGAATCATAAAGAAAGTAACAACAATCTAAACGGAAAAATATTTGAATACATTTTAGCGACTTTGTTTGTACGAGAAGGATTATTGCCTTTGTATTTGAGTGCAAAAGTGGCTTTTGTCCCTAATGTAATTTACGATTTAATGTTTTATACAGCAGAACGTGGACCAATTTGCATTTCAGCGAAAACAAGTTTAAGAGAACGATACAAACAAGCAGATTTAGAAGCAATCGCTTTGAAATATGTTCACAGAAAAGCATTGAGTTATTTAGTAACACTTGAAGAAAACGAAGCAAGAAGTGTAAAAGCGAAAATAAAAAGTGGCGATGTAATTGGACTTGACAATGTTGTTGTGGCGACAAGTGCTGAATTTAATGACTTAATTAAAGAACTAAAAACTTTCCAATTTTCAGAGCCACCAACAGTGAAAGTTATTGAAAGCAACCAAATTATTACTGCCGACAAAGTAAAGAATTTGAAATAATGAAACAGACCGAAAGAAGAACAGCCGATAACAAGGTATTGGCAAAATGGGGGCAGAAGTGCTAAATTCAGCATTTGTACTTCTATCAATATTTGTAGTAGATTGAGCATTTGTGCATCTAATCCCCCACTTCGCCAATATCCAAACCGTTGGCCGACACCCTAAAACAACACTAATATAAACAATGACTTTTAAACTTAAAAACATATCCTTCTATTTCACACCGTCTAAAATCATTTTAGATGATGTAACGCTGTCATTAGAGCAAGGTAAAATCTATGCCTTAATGGGTGCAAATGGTGCAGGCAAAAGCACTTTGTTTAATATCGTTACGGGCTTCATTAAGCCACAGAATGGAACGATATTATTAGATAAAAATGATATAACGAAGTTAGCAGCATTCAAAAGAAACCTTTCAGGCATTGGTAGAACCTTTCAAGATTTACGATTAATTACAACACTTTCAGTTAAAGAGAATATTCAATTAGCTTTTAAAAATAAATTATCGGATAAGTGGTACAATACATTTGTTCCAACCAAAAAGTTAAAAGAACAAGAAAAACAATTAGAAGAAACTATTCATAAAATATTGAATCAGTTTAACCTAATAGAAGTACAAAACAATTTAGCCGGTGAAATTTCTTATGGACAGCAAAAGTTTTTAACCATTGCTTGTTGCGTAGCCAACGATGCACAATTGCTCTTATTAGACGAACCAGTAGCAGGAATTAATCCAGTTTTTAGAGAACAACTCACTATTATTTTGAATAACTTGAAACAACAAGGGAAAACCATTTTGCTCATAGAACATAACACCGAATTTATAAACCAAGTGGCAGATACTATTTTCTTTTTAAACAATGGTAAAATGAGTGAATATACCTCAATAGTAGAAATGAAAAATGATAACAACGTAATAAATGCTTATTTGTAATGCTTAGAGTAGAAAACCTAAATACTGGCTACGACAAAAAACAAATATTGTT
>JBGAWK010000119.1:0-1462 GCA_044227665.1 Chitinophagales bacterium | reverse complement strand
AGCCACCTCAAAACGCCTCTAATGAAGTCGTTGCTACACTGAAAAATCAGCTTTTTTACATCTAGGGGGTTGTGCAATGGCTACTGGTGTTAGCGGTAGTGTTACTTTTAGAAGTCCGCAAGTTCATAGTTTGTGCTTCGTCCGCCTTGTTGCTCTTGTCGCAATATTCCCTTGTCAATTAAATCCTTAATGTCACGCAATGCAGTGTCAGGTGAACATTTTGCAATCTTTGCCCATTTAGATGATTTCAATTTTCCGTCAAATCCGTCAAAAAGTTTGTTCAATACTAATCTTTGTCGTTCGTTAAACTCAGTATTCTCGTGAATTTTCCAGAAATCGGTTTTACGTAATATTTTCTGCAAAGTCACTTCCGTTGCAATAAGCGAATTTTTAAGGCAATGCAAAAACCAGTCTAACCAATCTGTAATGTCGCCACTACTGTGTTGTACCTTTTGTAAAATCTCATAATATTGTTTTCGTTCAACCAAAATTTGACTTGACATACTGTAATAACGTTCCTTCGTTTTATCAGCTCTGGCAAGCATTAAATCTGAAATTGCTCTTGCAATTCTTCCGTTTCCATCGTCAAATGGGTGTATGATAATAAACCAGAAATGAGCAATTGCAGATTTTAGAACAGGGTCAATAGGAGAGTTGTCATTGAACCATTTTAAAAATTTGTCCATTTCTTCTTTCACTCTGTTTGCAGAAACCGCTTCGTAATGAACTTTTTCTTTTCCTATTGCTCCTGATACTATCTGCATCTCACCTGTTCGATAGCGTCCTACTTCTATTTTGTGCATTCCGCTGTGTCCTGTAGGAAAAAGAGCCGAATGCCAGCCAAACAGTCGTTTATTTGTCAGTGGCTTTTGATAGTTTTGAGATGCGTCAAGCATCATTTCAACAACTCCTTCTACGTTTCTGTTTGCTTGAACAAGTCCGGCTATGTTAATACCAAGTCTTCGTGCAATTGATGAACGAACTTGGTCATAGTCCAGTTTTTCTCCTTCTATTTCAGATGATTTTATTACGTCAAGAGTTAAAGTAGTAAGTGTCGCTTCTTCCTTGGTTGCAAAACCGAGCATGTTCATTTGCCCTATAATCTTACCTTGCAAGTTCCGGACTTCACCAAAAATGGCATTTATGTCGGTTTCCCGCCAAGTAAAGTTTGTCCAGCTTTTGTATTCGTAGATGTATTTTGCCACTGTCTAAAGTTAAACTTGCGGCAAATATAGTTATTATTCTCCGCAAAATTGCGGTATTTATTAAAAGATTTCTCCGCAAGTCAGCCATATATGAATTCGGTTTAAGAGTTGGTCTGTTTGATGAAAAGTGTCGTAAAAACATTATCGCTAACGCCAGTCTGTGAAAAAACTTCCGTCAGTTTTTTTTGTAACAAAAATATACATTTTGTGTAAGAGTAGTAAGCTAACGGTAGAGCCTATACTGGGGACACTCATCA
>JBGAWK010000118.1:0-1615 GCA_044227665.1 Chitinophagales bacterium | reverse complement strand
GGCAACTGATTCTTAAAACAGCGCTCAAAGACCTCAATTTCATTGTCGGCAGGCACAAAAATTGTGGACAAAAATACTCCTCCCTTTTCTGGCTACTGGCTACGAACTTGACCGACAGGACCCCCGAACCGAATAAAATTCCAAACAAAGGCACCGATCCCAAGAGAAAAAAGAGAAGCTGCAAGCACGAGACCCAAAAAATGCACTTCAAGTTCCTTTTGCACAACCAAAAAATCTAAGCCCATCTTTCTTTCAAGATAGACTTGTGCAACCCCTGCAACCCCAAAGGCTACGGTCATTCCCACCATTCCAATATTTGACAACCAGAATGCCAATAGACCTGTGGTGGTGTCAAATAATTTTCTTCCAGTTAAATTTGGAAGTGCATAGCTGATGATGGCCAGGACTATCATTGCGTAGGCACCCCAGAAGGCCAAATGACCATGCATTGCTGTAACGAGTGTCCCATGCGTATACATATTCACCTGCGGTAACGTGTGTGCTAATCCTAATAAACCTGCACCAACAAAAGAAACAATTGCCGTACCCAAAGTCCAACTTAATGCTATTTTGTTAGGATGCTTCTTTTCGCCCTTCCGATACATAGCAATTGCAAATAGTGCCATTCCCAAAAAAGCTAAAGGCTCAAGGGCAGAAAAAATTCCACCTACAATTAACCAAATTTTACCAACACCAATATAGTAATAGTGGTGACCTGTTCCTAAGATTCCAGAAATGAATGTTAGCCCTACAATAACATAGAGCCACTTTTCAATAACTTCTCTGTCTACTCCAGTAATTTTAATTAACAAAAATGCTAAAATGCCTCCCATGATTAATTCCCAAACTCCTTCTACCCATAAGTGAACAACCCACCATCTAAAAAAGGAATCCATGGTTTGATTATCGAACCATATCATGCCAGGTAAATATAATAAAGCGGCGAAGACCAATCCCATGGTAAGAACCAATGAAGTCGTAGTTCTTTTCTTCCCTTTATATAATGTGGCAACGATGAGTCCTAAGAAAGTCAGCACATTCACCACTACTAAAAAATCTAAAGGGCGTGGTATTTCTAAAAATTTTCTTCCTTCCCAATAATTAAAGTGAAAGCCGATAATAGCAACCACACCAACTAATGCCAATGATATAAGCTGTGCATAGGCCAACTTCACACTCACCATTTCGTGTTGAGCCTCCTCTGGAATGATATAATAAGCCGCACCCATAAAACCAGACAATAACCAAACAACCAACAGATTGGTATGAACTGCTCTAGCTGTGTTAAACGGAATAATTTCATGCAAATTATCAAAACCCATGTGGGCAAACCCCATAATAAAACCGTAGGTTATTTGAAGCGATAATAGTAGCATGGATAGGGCAAAAAACCAATAGGCTACTTTTTGTGATTTATATTTCATAATATTTTATTTTAGGGTAAATTATTTTTTTAGATCAGGTTTTGCTGGGAATCCATTTAGGTCAACTTCCCCAATCCACTTCAAAAAGGCGACTACATCATTTGCATCTTCCTCATACATTGCATAGGCAACCATTTTTCTGCCTCTTGGCGACCATGGTATTTTTGACATTAGAGCAGCTTTAATGTATG
>JBGAWK010000117.1:0-1643 GCA_044227665.1 Chitinophagales bacterium | reverse complement strand
TGGACGAAAGACTAAACGAAAAGGCACTACAGCTAACAACGGTAGCCATTGCACAACCCCCCTAGATGTAAAAAAGCTGATTTTTCAGTGTAGCAACGACTTCATTAGAGGCGTTTTGTTTTCGATAAAGAATGTAAAACGGCAGCCACATTCAACTCTATCTAGTTTCTAAAGGGCTTATAGTAGTATTCTTTCATCAATTGCATGAAATACAAGTCTGCTTTACTGTCTCCATAGCCATAACTCTCTGCATAATCAGCTAAGTTATAATGTGCACCAAGTCTAGCAATTTTTTCTTTGCCATAGCAATTTTTGCCTTCTATTTTTCCGGTAAAACGATTATCTTTTATTTGGAAATTTGTAGCAATGATATCAAAGCCTAATGTGTCGCTCCAAGCCTGTATCCATAAGGATGGTGATGCAGTCAATAATACTAGGTCATGTCCCTGAGCTTTATGATAGGCAATGCGTGCTAATGCTTGTGGTAAGCAAATCTCCACAATCCGCTCTTTAGCATATTTATCTCCTAATTGTTGGGCATAATCTACCGTTGTTCCTTTAAAAAAGGTGCTGAATATCAACTCTTTGTACTTATAGTTAGGATATATACCTATAGCATAGCCAAACCCTTGAAAAGCATATTTTAGCAATGAAAGATACAGTCTTTTTTTACCAAAAGAAAACGCCAAAAAGTCTATAAAAGTATCTTTTCGGGTAATGGTGCCATCAAAGTCGAATACCGCCAAGCCTTTTTTCATCAAAGATTGGTTTTGTAAAATATTTTATCTGGAATCATTCTGATGAGCAACATTATCCATCGCCATAGCGGCATCGTATAGATAGTGTTTTTTTTCTTCACATAGGCATTATATATCCATGTAGCCACTTGCTGTGGCTCTGCCGTTACTGGTGTGGGCAAGGGCAATCCTGCCGTCATTTGGGTGCGTATGAATCCAGGCTTTACGGTCATCACATGAACCCCTTTTCCATACAATCTATGTCGCAGCCCCTCTAAATAGGTGCTAAATGCTGCCTTTGCAGAACCATAGATGTAATTGCTTTTTCTGCCACGCTCTCCTGCTACCGAAGATATGCCTATGATAGTTCCTCCTCCCCTACTTTCCATATCATTGGCTACAATATTTAAGATGGAAACACCTCCAGTATAATTCACATCAATTATTGTATGCGCATGATGAAAATCTTGCTGCGCTTGCTCTTGGCTACCTAATAATCCAAATACATTCACTACGATATCGGGTCTTACGGGTAGTTCGGCATAGAATTGCGCATGATGCTCAAAATCTAAGGCATCAAATTCAAGATATTGCGCTTTCACTGAATATCGTATCTCCAAGTCTTTTACGGTGGGCTCTAATACCTCTGCTTGCCGTGCTGCTAAAAATATGTTATACTTATTTTTAGCAAAAGTATAAGCTATGGCTTCCCCGACATCGGATTTTGCGCCTAATATCAGCATATATTTATCCTTACTCATCGCCTCAAAGGTATGAAGTATTCAGCTATTTGCTATAAGGAAAATGATAGTTCCTACTCTTTCTTAGTAATTTTTATGCCTGTCGGTTCTATAATCAAACCATCCATTTTCTCCACTTTCAGCGGCTGCGAAAAAGTAGCTTTAG
>JBGAWK010000116.1:0-1946 GCA_044227665.1 Chitinophagales bacterium | reverse complement strand
CTCAAAACGCCTCTAATGAAGTCGTTGCTACACTGAAAAATCAGCTTTTTTACATCTAGGGGGTTGTGCAACAGCTACCCTTGTTATAGCCAGTTTTTCTCATCTCAATATACACCGTCAACCGTTTCTAATATTAATTGCTTGTCCTTGTTTCTTATGCTTCGCCCGTTTACAAAGGAAGTCGTGTAAGTTTCTATGTCAACTAATTTTTCAAGAAGTTTTTTGTGTTTATTGTAAACTAAACATTGTCCGCTTTCTAATAAGTCAGCCATTCTGAAAATTAGTCGAGATTTATTCATATTGGTCTTTGTCAAACTGTCGGCATAAATAATTATAGAATTGTCCGCAGTAAATAATTTCAAAAGATCTTTGTCCCAGTCAAGGTCGTGCTCCTTTATAAATTGTTTGCAGTTGTCAACAAATAATTTAAAGGTCGTAAAAACAATGAATGTGTCAGTTTCCATTAGTATCACTGTCCTTGAGTTTTGGGTCAAGGTTGTTGAGTCGAGCAATTGCTTTGTTGATTCGTTTGTCTGTCCGAACGATACAGATGTCATTGCACAAAAAAGTAATAAAAAGATATGTCTAAGTTGTCTATTCACTGTCGTCTTTAAAATTGGTTATAACGTCAGTCTGTGAAAAAACTTGCGTCAGTTTTTTTGTAACAAAAATATACATTTTGTGTAAAAGTAGTAAGCTAACGGTAGAGCCTGTACTGGGTACGCTCATCAATTTCTTGAATATGAGGCGGCTCAATAGCCGAGGCATGGCGAGTGCCAACAAGCACGTTCTGCTCAGTGCCATGTGTTATAACCTCAAAAACTGATGAAGTTCGACCGCAAAAAAGTGTCTATTGTAACAAATGCTCTGCACGAAGTGACGGTAACAGCAGGGGAGCTTTTGCATTTTTTAAAACGGGTTTACCAAACGCATATTTTTCAATTTTAAGCCCCTCGATTATTGCTCTTGGAAAATTCTTTATCAAAAACAAAGCCGTCTCAAAACGCCTCTAACGAAGTCGTTGCTATACTGAAAAATCAGCTTTTTACATCTGGGGGGTTGTGCAACAGCTACTGCTGTTAACCGTTGTTTTTCTCTTTCATTTTTAAGAAATTAAGCGGAGTCATTACTGCAATAGAGGAATTTCGGTAATCTTTTATATTTCGTGTGATAATCGCATCAAGGTCTTTTATATTTAAAGCTGAAGAATATTGAACAGAATCTTCATAATCAGAGAAATCATTTTTTAATGCTTGAACTATTTCTGTTTTAGTTGTTCCAATAATTTCGGTCATTTCTGTTAATGATTCAACAACTTCAATTGTTTTTTTGTGACCTAAAAATTTTCTGACTATGTAGTAAATATTATTAATACTCACCGCAGACAAAAATAGTTTAACACTTCCTTGTTCATTAAGTTCAAAAAGCTCACTTGCAGGATTTGCATGTGGTTCTCTGTCAGTGAAAAAATCTATTACTACGTCAGAATCTACAAAAATTTTATACACCATATTTTTTTGAAAGTTCTTCGGTTAAAATTTGTTTATAGTCAAAATTATCGTCTATTTTAATAATTCCTCTTAACTTTCTAACTTTAGACGAAAGTTGTTTTTCCTTAATTTTTACACGATTAACGGTTACAAACTTGAAATAGTTTTCAACCATTTCTGAAAGACTTTGTCCTTTCTCTTTCGCGTATTCTTTCGCAATTTCAATGACTTCTTTTTCGATTGTCAATGTTAATTTAGTATTCATATTTTCTATATTTTTAACAAAAATACGTATAATTTTTTAATTACACAACACGTGTTAAAATAACGGTTAACGGCAGTCTGTGAAAAAACTTCCGTCAGTTTTTTTGTAACAAATATATACATTTTGTGTAAAAGTAGTAAGCTAACGGTAGAACCTGTACTGGGTACGCTCATCAATTTTTTGAATATGAG
>JBGAWK010000115.1:0-2093 GCA_044227665.1 Chitinophagales bacterium | reverse complement strand
TTCATTGTCTGCTTTTTTTGTTTAAGTTATGAATTTTTTGATTTTATAACTGTTCTATTTTTACAGCCATGTACCCTTAAGGAAAACTTATCATAATATTCCTGCGAAAAAATATTTGGCAATTCCTAAATATATCTAATTAAGATATTTCGGCATTTAATTTGATAAATTTATAGTATGCTAAAAAAACTAATTTTAATCATTATGTTAACTCACATGGGGATGACTTTACAGGCACAAACAGTTTTTACTTTTGAAGAGGCTAAATCTGTGGCTTTATCAGAACATAAGAATATTTTACTCAACTTTTCCGGATCGGATTGGTGTGCACAATGTATTCTAATGAAAAAAAATATTTTTGACGACAAAATTTTCAGTGATTATGCTAAAGAAAATTTGGTAGTCTTTCATGCAGATTTCCCAAGGCAGAAAAAAAATCAACTGCTGCCTGAGCAACAAAAGATAAATTCTGCTTTAGCAGATAAATATAATACCAAAGGTACTTTTCCACTTACCTTATTACTATCACCGGATGGCAAAGTGATAAAAATTTGGGAAGGCAATCCTAAGGGCACTGCGGTAGATTTTGTATCTGCAATAAATCTCGTCACCTTCAAATAATGCAAGTTGAATATGCCGATGGCATAGCCTCGGCTAGGCTAAAACTTATGGGTAACCGCTTCGAGTTTACTTCGGCACATCCAAATAAATGTCTTGCAACAGAAAGTATTCTTGCCGCTATCTCAGAAGTGACTAGAATAGAAAACTTGCTTTCCACTTATAAACAGGATAGTCAGACCCAACTTATCAATACAAATGCAGGTATTTGTCCTGTAAAAGTAGATAAAGAGCTTGTGTCTCTCATACAAAGAAGTAATCGTATTTCGGAACTTACACAAGGCGCCTTTGATATTACTTATGGCTCTATAGATAAGAGTCTTTGGAATTTCGATAGAAATATGATCAAACTTCCGGATATAGCTGTAGCAAAGGCTGCAGTAAAATTAATTAATTACAAGAATATTATTATAAATGGTGATGATACAGTCATGCTCAAAGAAAAGGGAATGCGTATTGGTTTTGGAGGAATAGGAAAGGGCTATGCTGCAGAAAGGGCAAAGCATATAATGAAGGGACTAGGAATACTAAATGGCATAGTCAATGCTTCCGGAGACCTGAGCGTATGGGGAGCTCATCCTTCTGCAAAGCCTTGGATAGTGGGTATTGCTCATCCCGACAATCCTAAGGAATATTTTTCATCTTTTCCTCTTGAAAATGCTGCAGTAGCTACTTCAGGTAATTATGAAAAATTTGTCATCATTGAAGGTAAAAAATATTCCCATACTATAGACCCAAAGACTGGAATGCCTATAAGAGGAATAAAAAGTGTGAGTATAATTTGCCCTAATGCTGAATTTGCAGATGCTCTTGCAACACCCATAGCCGTAATGGGAATACAAGCGGGGATGTATTTAGTAAACCAATTAAAGGACGTCGAATGTATCATAATTGATGATCACAACAGAGTTTATAAGTCGAAAAATATTAATTTTCTATAAACCTAATCAATATTGAATCATTGTATATACATTTTTTCTATTTTTATCGTTTAATCTTGAAACACAAAGAATGACATGCTCTAAATTCAAAACTATTGTATTTCTAACACTCTTAATTGACAGTCAGTCATCTTGTGGGCCTGTAAAGTCGTACGAAAAAAGTAAGATAAATGATAGTGAGATGCAGCTATCTACACGTAAAGTAGAAAAAACAGAGACAAGCTTCGAAAGCTACAGGGAAGGTGCTTCTGGAGCAAATGGAGGAAAAAGTGGTGGAGGCTGTGGCTGTAATTAGTAATCATTATGAGAAAAATATCTATAGTAGCACTAGGATTCTTTGCTAAGATTTTAACCATTTTTGGACAAAATGCCGATGACTCTTTGGTATATAAAAACAAAAAATTAAGAATTGATGAAGTAAATATAGTATCTAGTTATTATCATCAAGAAGGTGTAAATTCAGCGGTAACAGGCGGTATAGGTACAGAAAAATTGTCGGATTATGCAAATTCCATAGATGTACGCCTATACAGA
>JBGAWK010000114.1:0-2116 GCA_044227665.1 Chitinophagales bacterium | reverse complement strand
AAAACGCCTCTAACGAAGTCGTTGCTACACTGAAAAATCAGCTTTTTTACATCTGGGGGGTTGTGCAATGGCTACCGTTGTTAGCACCAGTTATTTTCCTGTTAATCTGTCCCATATGCTTCTATGAATTTTCTCTTCTCGAAATTTTTCAACCACTTCGTCTGTCGGCAAACCAAGAGACTGTGTCGCATTATAAGCAACTAAATATTCTTTGTGATTTCTATAATTATTGTGCAATTCTGTAATTCGTTTGTCCTTGAAGTCAGGCAAATAATACAAAACGTCAATCAGTTCATATTGGTTAGTAATTCTCGGCATTGTTTCAAGAACAATTTCAATCATTTTGGGGTCTTGACATATTTGAAAAATTGAATGTGCAATAGTCACTTTCATTGAACCTTTGCTTTTGTCTAGCAAGTCATAAAGTCTCGGAAGCGCGTCTTTTGATTTTATGTGTCCAAGTCCTTGTATTGGCCAATCGTCTTTTATGCTCATAGCTTTTATAAGTTCAACTTCTGCAATTTTAAGTTCCTCGACAGTCAAGTTGTCAAGCAGGTCGAGAGGAACACCGTCTTTTCTCTGTGCCCAAGTATTTGCTTCTAAAAACTCCTTTCTAAATATGTCGAGATTATTTGTCACTGTCGTCTTGTTATAATTGGGGATAACGGTTGAAAATTGGCGATGGTTGTGTGTTTAGCACAAACCAGCACTTATTTACGAATTAAATTTAATACACAAAACATAATTTACCAAATCTGACACAACTATTGCCAAATTTATGTTGTGCACAGTATTATTTTAGTCTTAATGTCATTGATGCAAGTTGTCTTTCTATATTGTCTTCACCCAACACTTTAATTTCTTCAAAATATAAAACTTGACCAATTTCTGCATTCTCAATGGCAAGTTTCATATCTTGGGTTAAATTACAACTCATACTATTGAATTTTTGTTCGTCAACAAACAAAGAAAATGAAACTAATTTGATTTTTTCAGTCGTAAGTTCTAAACAATCAATATCTAATAATGTGTTTTTGATAACATTACCGTGTCTTACACCATCAATTTTTAATTTTATTACATCTTGATTCTTTATTATTTTTATTGCTGATTTATAATCTATATCATTTAAATCGTTAGTTGATTTAAGTTTTGCTGCAAATTCCATATAACTTTTTACAGTCCAATGTGTGATGACACACCCGTCTTGAACGACAAATTTTGCTGTATCATTTTTATGGTTTTCTAAAATTTTCAAAGCCAATTGCTCACTTAGTCCTTTTCTCAACAATCCACCGAAAATATAAGAGCGAATAAAAGCATTATCGTCATTTGTGTAATCTAATAGGTCTTGTACCGAACTATTCTCTAGTAGTGTGTAATAAGAGATTTTAGTGTCGTCATCAAATACTACTTTACCTGCGTTTTCTTGTTGTACTAATAGTACATCTTTCTTGAAATTCCTGAAAAAAGAATCGATGTTCTGGATTTGTTGACAGTAACTATAAAAACTGTTCAGAAATAATATGAGAAGTGTTATCCTACGCATGGTCGTTCAAATATTGTGCACAACGTCAGTCTGTGAAAAAACTTCCGTCAGTTTTTTTGTAACAAAAATATACATTTTGTATAAAAGTAGTAAGCTATATGCTTAGATTTCTAGAGGCTATTTTGTATACTTATATAGTAAAAATCACGAATTTATATGCCTGAGATATAGGGTAGAGACAGACTACAGCTAAGCTTTAGCTCGCTAGAAGATCGCATCCTATCTCGCCGTTGTTGGTGTTTCCACCAACAACTCAATAGGGGTATTTGGGACAGATGAAGTCGTAGCAACGAACATATCCAAGAGCGTAGGCGTAAGGCCCCTACGAACATGATTAGTTGATTTATTGTATAACACCTTAAAGAAATTTAAGTATGATTTTGGATAATCAACAGAAATCGCAATACTTGAATCAAGAAGAGCCGTATGATGCGAGAGGTTCACGTGCGGTTCTGTGAGAGGTTTAGGGGTGAAATTCCCCTTTGCCTACTCGATTTTTTTTTTTCGTCAGTGTAGTATTTTGTATAGTTTTCCATAATCTCCTGATTGTCCAAATTCAGTTGTGTT
>JBGAWK010000113.1:0-2309 GCA_044227665.1 Chitinophagales bacterium | reverse complement strand
TCATGAGTTTCATACATGTTTGATTTAAGATAAGGGAACTGAACATTTAAAACAAGGTTTCCGTTAGAGCCAAATAAACTAATTACACGATTCTATCCAAAAAATTTGAAAACAAAACCACTCACGCAATAAACCACGAGGGGTATTAATTTTTAGACCAAAGTAAATCAGGAATAAAAAATATTGCAAAAACAAAAATACTAAATTCGCTTTGACTATAAAAATTTTATAATTGCAAGAAATTGATTTTCAAGTATATAAAATTTTATTTCGACAATATTCAGTAGAAACTTTATTAGTCGTCCATTAAAACCACTTTACCCAAAGCCCTAGTACCTACACCACTACTGCCAGCCTTACGGCTTGGTCTATAGCTTTTTTAGCGTCCAATTCTCCAGCAGTATGTGCACCTCCTATAAGCTGAACCTTTGTGCCTATGGCTTCTAGTGGCTCCTTTAATTCTGTTAGAGATAGCTGTCCAGCACAGACCACTATCGTGTCGCACAAAAAGGTCTGTGGCGTGTTGTTTTTGTCTATATAATGCAGCCCTAGGTCGTCAATTTTGGTATAGCTCACGCCATCCAACATCTGAACTCTATTTTTCTTTAAAGTTGTGCGATGTATCCAGCCTGTCGTTTTTCCTAGCTTGTCTCCTACTTTTCCCTTAGTCCGTTGAAACATAGTAACCTCTCTTGCTGGTGGGTGGATTTCAGGTCTTATACCATCTACGCCTCCACGCACCGACATGGTGCTATCAACGCCCCACTCTTTGAGCCATGCGGCTCTGTCTAGTGTGGTACTTTCTCCTTTATGTACCAAAAATTCAGACACATCAAATCCTATACCTCCTGCGCCTATCACCGCTACAGTATCTCCTGCCACCACCTTTTTAGTCAAAATATCTATATATGAAACAACCTTTGGATGGTTTGCACCTTCAATTGTCAAGCTTCTAGGTTTTATACCTGTAGCCAAAATCACTTCATCAAAGTCTTTTAAATCCTCGGCACTTACCTTCGTGTTTAGTTTTAGTTTTACTCCTGTTAATTCTATTTGTTTCTTGAAATATCTTAAGGTTTCAAAAAACTCTTCTTTTCCAGGGATTTGTTTGGCAAGATTAAACTGTCCTCCAATTTCTGTCGCTGCTTCAAATAATGTAACCTCATGACCTCGTGATGCGGCAGTGGTAGCAAAAGCCAATCCAGCTGGTCCTGCTCCTACTACAGCGATATTTTTTATGTGGTTGGCTGGTGTAATAGAAATTTCTGTTTCATGGCAAGCACGTGGATTTACTAAACAACTACAGAGTTTATTCCTAAAAGTATGATCCAAACAAGCCTGATTACAAGCTATACATGTATTTATTTCATCAGCACGACCTGTTGCTGCTTTCAGTACAAACTGACTGTCTGCCAAAAAGGGTCTTGCCATAGATACCATATCAGCATGTCCATTCGCGAGTACTTGCTCAGCAACATCTGGCATATTGATACGATTGCTCGTACATAAAGGTATCTGTATCTCCGATTTCAATTTTTGTGTTACCCAAGTAAAAGCTGCTCTCGGTACCGAGGTAGCTATGGTAGGTATGCGGGCTTCGTGCCATCCTATCCCTGAGTTGATTATCGTTGCTCCAGCCTTTTCTATTTCTTTTGCCAATTGCACTACTTCTTCCCATGTACTACCATCTTGAATCAAGTCTATCATAGAAAGCCTGTATATGATGATAAAATTATTACCTACAGCAGCTCTTACAGCTTTCACTATAGCTATTGGAAACTTAATCCTATTTTCATAAGAGCCGCCCCATTCGTCGGTACGATGATTGGTATGTTTTACTATAAATTGATTGATGAGATAGCCTTCAGAGCCCATTATCTCTACGCCATCGTAGCCAGCATCTTGTGCCAACTTAGCACTATCTGCATAATCTTTTATAGTACGTTTGATATCCCATTGTGTCATTGCACGAGGACCAAAAGGCGTAATAGGCGATTGTATCTTTGAAGGTGCTACTGCCAAAGGGTGGTAGGCATAGCGCCCAGTATGGAGTATTTGCATGGCTATTTTTCCACCCTCAGCATGAACTGCATCCGTTACAATTTTGTGATTTTTGGCGTGTGCATTGGTGGTCATTCGGGCTGCAAAAGGTTTTACCCACCCTTCCCAGTTGGGTGCTACTCCTCCTGTTACAATCAGAGCCACACCGCCTTTGGCTCTCTCGGCAAAAAATGCCGCCATTTTATTAAATCCATTATGTGTCTCTTCTAATCCCGTATGCATAGAGCCCATCAAGGTGCGATTGCGAA
>JBGAWK010000112.1:0-3144 GCA_044227665.1 Chitinophagales bacterium | reverse complement strand
GGATTACCTGCTGCATTACGCGCCACGCCTTGGTAGTTCATAAATTGAGGGGCTTGGGCGCATAACAAATTACAGATACACAAACTTATTATTAGTATAAAGTTGCTTTTTAAAATTTGATTGTTCATATTATTTGTTTTCTAATTTTTGTAAACGATCTAACAATAATTGATTCTGTTTTTGAAGCTGTTCTATCATTTGTTGTTGCTCTTGTATGGCTTTTACCATAGGTGCCAAAAGGTCGTTGTAGCGCATACTCAAATGCCCTTCATCATCTTTGCTGATGATGCCGTTTTGCTGTTCGCCCATTTGGTTTAACAAAGTATCTACTTCTTGGGCTATAAAGCCGTATTCTGTTTTTTGGTTTTCGTCATTTTTGCGGATGTAGGACACGGGTCTTAATTTTTGTATAAATGCCAAGCCCAGTGGCGTGTTTTTTATATTGGTTTTCCAGTGTATATCGCTGGTAACTGTCCAAGGCACTTGCACACCAGCATAAGTAACCGATGAATTACCAATACGCACCTGATTATTACCCGTAGCCGATGGCACTTGTGCATTGTATCCTATGCCTGTATTGTTTTGTCCAGTGGTTACGATACTTAATGCTGAATAACCTATACTGGTATTGGCTACGCCCGTTGTATTATTTTCAAGAGCCGTGTTACCCATTGCTGTATTGCTACTACCCGTAGTATTATCTAATAGGGCGTGATACCCATTGGCGGTATTATTATTTCCAGTAGTATTAGATAAAAGGGCTTTTGAACCCACGGCAGTATTTTCTATAGCGTGGCTTGCTAATGTAGCCCCCACCCCATTATTATATAATGCACTATCGCCTATGGCTACTAAATTGCTTCGGTCAGTGTTTTCGTATAATGCTCTTGTGCCTATGGCTATGTTATTATTTCCTGATTTGTTTTTATTTAATGCGGCAAATCCATAGGCGGTGTTAAAACTACCTGTGGTGTTGCTATAAAGAGCAGCAGTTCCACTGGCGATGTTACTTTCGCCTGTAGTGTTGAAAGTAAGAGCTTTGTATCCACTGGCGATGTTATTATTTCCTGTGGTGTTGCTATAAAGGGCTTCATATCCATCGGCGATGTTATCATTTCCTGTGGTGTTCCTGTAAAGGGCTTTAGATCCATTGGCGGTGTTACCACCTCCTGTGGTGTTGCTGTAAAGGGCTTTAAATCCATAGGCGGTGTTACCACCTCCTGTGGTGTTGCTATAAAGGGCTTCATTTCCATTGGCGGTATTATTATTTCCTGTGGTGTTGCTATAAAGGGCTTCATTTCCATTGGCGGTGTTAGTATTACCTGATGTGTTGCTGTAAAGGGCATTATATCCGTTGGCAGTGTTATTACTGCCTGTGGTGTTGCTATAAAGGGCTTTTATACCTACAGCCGTATTGTATTCAGCCTGAAATGCTCCCGCACCAATACCATTATAAAACAATGCACTATCGCCTATGGCTACTAAATTGCTTTTAGTAGTGTTGCTGAAAAGGGCATAATTGCCGATAGCCACATTACTACTGCCTGTTGTATTACTATAAAGTGTGTTTAAGCCATTCGCAATGTTGTTATGCCCTGTGGTATTAGAAAAAAGAGCAAAAACGCCATTGGCTGTATTAGCATTTCCTCCAGTATTACTATAAAGAGCGGTTATGCCATTAGCTGTGTTATTACTGCCTGTGGTATTAGAAAACAAAGTTGAGGAACCATTGGCAGTATTCTGCGTTCCTGTGGTATTAGAAAAAAGAGCTTTGTTTCCATAGGCGGTGTTAGAACTTCCGGAGGTATTATTTACCAACGTTTTGCTACCCACAGCGGTATTGTTTGCTCCAAAGTTTTGGTATAAGGCACTATCGCCTATGGCTACTGTATAAGCACCTGTTGCGTTTCGTTGGGCATCGGCACCTATGGCTACATTGCCATTGCCTACAGCTGCTGGCATCAATGTATTGCTGCCTATACTCACATTGCGGTTTCCATTGGTTGCATTTACCATTGCTTGTGAGCCAATGGCTACATTGTTGGATTGTAAGTTGGCAAAAAGTGCATCGTTGCCTAAAGCAGTATTGTTTGCGCCCGTTATATTCATCATCCCTGCTCGGTAGCCAATACCTGTGTTATTACTGGCAGTATTATTTCGGTACAAAGCATTGTATCCGAGGGCTGTGTTGCTTGTGCCAGTAGAGTTGCTTTGTAATACACCGCTGCCTACACCTGTATTGTTATTGGCTTGGTTATTAGCCAATGCAGATGTACCAATGGCTACATTTTGGTTGCCCACATTTGAGGCAGCATTCATAGCCGAAGTGCCTATGGCAGTGTTTCCATTGCCTGTGGTATTGTTTTGCAAAGCTTGCGAGCCTACCGCCACATTAACGCCAGTGGTGTTTTGCTGCATAGCTTGATAGCCTACCGCCACATTATTTGAACTGGCAGAGGTGTTGGTCATTGCATTATGCCCTATAGTAGTATTGTAAGTTCCATTACTATTTAACAAAGCATTTGAGCCAATTGCCGTATTAAACTGCCCCGAAGTACCATTAGATAAAGCATTGTATCCTATAGCGGTATTTACTCCTGTATTGGTATTGGCGGTGCCAGCCCCTAGACCAAAAAAGGTAGTGCCATTATTAAAAAAGCCCCCAGCGGCAGTGTTGGCTACTCTAAACTTGAGGGGTTGGCCATCGGTGGTGCCTATAAAGTTGGTGGTAGGGTTGGTGCCTGCATTGCCGGTGAGCGACCAGCCACTACTTCCGCCTCCCGAGCTATTAGCATATATCGCATAGGGAACACTTAATAGTTGG
Source organism: Chitinophagales bacterium (assembly GCA_044227665.1). GTDB lineage: Bacteria > Bacteroidota > Bacteroidia > Chitinophagales > JADIYW01 > JBGAWK01. Next base: position 320 of record JBGAWK010000112.1, on the reverse strand, counting down.
CTACTGCCCATAGCTACATAGCTACTACCACCAGCAGGGTCCATTTCTACCTCTAGATATTTGCTACCACTGCCCCAAGTGATACCTGCAAATGTACCACTCACTACTGCGCCACCTCCAACTTGTACCGAAAATAATCCGTACGCATTAGTGGTAACAGATTGCGTTTCGCGGTATTGAATAGTTCCATTAGCTGTAGCATTACGAACGGTTAAGCGTAAACTAATATTGGTATTCACTATTGGATTACCTGCTGCATTACGCGCCACGCCTTGGTAGTTCATAAATTGAGGGGCTTGGGCGCATAACAAATTACAGAT
>JBGAWK010000111.1:0-3335 GCA_044227665.1 Chitinophagales bacterium | reverse complement strand
GTACTTCTCTTCTTACCTTGCGAGATAGGAAGTAGAATTAAAATTACGTTTCATAATATATAAATTTATAATATCTGGAATTTATATTATAGGTATTTAACTATAAGGCAATATAAATATTTCTATCTTCGCACACTAAAATAATTTGTTAGTATGAAAAGTAAAATGAAGTATTTCTTGTTGATGACCGTTATTGTGGCGGTATCATGCAAGCCCACATTGAAAAAAGATGCACCATCCCAAACTAAGCTAAAATCCGAGGTGGACTCTGTAAGTTATGCCATAGGCTATAATTTAGGAAAAAATTTCCAAATGGATAACCTTGATAGCTTATTGAATAAAAAAGTATTTTATCAAGCTATGGAAGAGGGAATGGCTAATGTGAAAAGCCCTATGGATGAGCAAAAAGCTATGGCGGTAGTTCAGCAATTTATGCAAGCACAGTTTGATAAAAAAAATGTAGCCAACAAAGAGAAAGAAACCAAATTTTTGGCAGATGTAAAGAAAAAATCTGGAATTACAGTTTTGCCTAGTGGCTTAATGTATGAAGTCGTTAAAGAAGGTTCTGGAGCGAAGCCTGCTGAAACTTCTACCGTAAAAGTTCATTACAAAGGCACACTTTCTGATGGCTCTGAATTCGACAGTTCAATAGGTGGTGAGCCTGCGGAATTTCCGCTTAATGGTGTGATAAAAGGATGGACAGAGGGCTTGCAGTTGATGACGGTAGGTTCTAAATACAAATTTTATATTCCTTCAGACTTGGCTTACGGCCCTTCAGGAAATCAAGTTATAGGTCCTTACGAGCCACTTACATTCGAAATCGAACTTTTAGAAATAGTAAAATAAATGAGAAATTTTTTATTAGTAATCCTCGCATTGACAGTATCCGGAGGCACATTTGCCAAGGGCAAAAAAAGTAAAACGCAGGTTGTACAGAGTATGACGTTTGCCGATACAGCAGCTTATGGATTGGGTGTTCAGATAGGCAGTAGCCTAAAGAAAGACGGACTAGATGCTCTAAATGTAGATATCATTGCTCAGGCTATCAAAGATACTTATAAGGATACAGCTATAATCCCTTCCGATAAGTATATGACTGTCATGAATGCATATTTTGCGCAGCTTCAAGAGAAGATGTTGCAAAAGAAAAAATCTGACAATGAAGCCTATTTGAAGATGGCGGCACAAAAGCCTACCATCAAGAAGACACCTAGTGGATTGCTCTATGAAGTTATCAAAGAAGGCAATGGCGTTCATCCCAAGGCTACAGATACTGTTACTGTGAACTATAGAGGGATGTTCCTAAATGGAAAAGTATTTGACAGTACTTTTGAGACCAATGAGCCTATAGCACTTCAGGTGAACGGCGTGATTCCGGGATGGACAGAAGCACTACAGTTGATGTCGGAGGGCGCAATCTATAAACTAATCATCCCTTCGGAGTTGGCGTACGGCGAATTTGGCACTTATGACGGAAGCATAGGCCCCAACGAAGTGCTTGTATTTGATGTGGAGCTCGTAAAAAATGGTGTTTTTCCTATGGATACGCATGATTACGATCACAATGATCCTAATCATAAACACTAAGAAGTCCTAAGTTCAATTCATAATTTTAAAAGTCCTCATCAAATATAAGTGGCTTGCACTACTTGTATTTGATGAGGATATTTTTTTGTACATAAGTCAAAAATTTGCTGAATTAGCATACACCATATCGTTTTTTTATATAAATTGGTAAAAAGATTTTTTTGGTTATGCAAAGTTATTGGCGGAAGATTACGAAGACTTTGTATATACACAAGATAGGCTCTCGCAAATAAATACTAATGGCATACCCTCGTTTATGACTATGAGCTATGACAACTATGGCAATATCACCAACAAAAGCGATGTAACCACCAATGCAGCCTCCTACAAGTATAGCATCCCCAGTAAGCCTCATACGCTCACCGCCATAGGAGCGGACAATCCCGACACGGACTTCCCCTCTGCAATAGACAAAACCTCTCCGCTATCGGTAGCCTATACGCCCTATAACCAAGCACACACCATCACCCACAAAGGATATACCACCACCTACCAGTTTGGCACTGACAACAGCCGCAACTACTCTGCTACCTATGATGGTGCTAATACGCTGGTACAAAGTCGCATATATATCGGCGACTACGAAGTGGACAAGCGCATAGAAAATGGCAATGAGGTAACACGTAACATCCATTACGTATCGGGTGGCGACGGCATGGCTGCCATCATCGTGAAGCAGGGCAGCACCTATACACACTATGCCGTATATACTGATGTACTGGGTAGCATCCTGCGCCTCACTAATACCGCAGGTACCATAGTAGATGCCCAAAGTTTTGATGCTTGGGGCAGATACCGAAAACCCGACGATTGGTCTAATACCACTGCCACCACCACTACCGCAGGAATATTGGGCAGCAATGGATGGCTGCGACGCGGTTACACAGGGCATGAACACCTACAGCAGCAGCAGCTTATCCACATGAATGGCAGAGTGTACGACCCCATAGTAGGTAGATTCCTTAGCCCCGATCCATACCTACAAGACCCCGCCGATGCCGACAGCTACAACCGCTATGCTTACGTACTCAATAACCCCATGAAATACACCGACCCTAGCGGATATATTAAAATTAGTGTGACATTGAATAGTCACGGTGAATGTGGATGCGGCGCAGGTGAAGTTAAGCTAAACAATTGGGCTTTGCTGAGTAACTCCTTCCATACGCCAGATGATATTTTTCTTTCTCCTAGCAACTACATACCTTCTAGCTTTACCGGATTGAATTTCAGTATCAATGACATATTGCAATACTGGGGAATAAATATTCCAAATTTAGATAATAATGCCAGCTATCATATTGATTTCCTTGGAAATGGGAATTATGCCGTTGCAAATTTAAGTAATTCGGATTTTAATGTGTATGAAGGACAGATGTCTGTGGAAATTGGATCATTTTATCATGATGCTCAGGGTAATCCTATTACGATAGATAATGTGTCAGGAAGCTTTGGAATCATTTATTTAGATATTCCAAATCGTAGCGGTGGGGGATGGGATGTTGCTAATCAAGGGGGAGGCTGGGTTGCCGCCAATACAACTATCGATGCATTTGGTTTTGCATCAGGAATTAAGGAAACCATCATAGAAGGCGGAGCGGCATTAAACAGAGGAATAAATATTTCAAAAGTGAACGATATAAGTCTAATTAGAACTTATGGTACTGTCGGAGCGAAATATTTAAAATACTCAAAAGGGCTAGGTGTTGTTGGTTCTATTGTTACTACTGGATATTCGATGAGTAATG
>JBGAWK010000110.1:0-3521 GCA_044227665.1 Chitinophagales bacterium | reverse complement strand
GTACTTAAATATTGAAGCTTCTTTCAACTTCTTTTTAGGGAATAAAAAATCAAGAACAAGAAAGAATATGTATTCTTGCCCTACTTGGTAAAAAATGGGTAGTATCTCACGAGCTGTGTAAGTTGAAAAGTTATTCTAAAAAATTTTTTAAACCAATAAATTTACATAGTTATGATTGACGAAGAAAAATTATTAAACGACAAGGAATTTTATAAATCCTTTAAGAGTGGTGAAGACTTAAGCACCTTCTTCAAACAAATGCACAAACGAGCAGTAGAACATATGCTCGAAGCGGAACTGGATAGTCATTTGGATAATGAAAAACATCAAATAAGCACCTCTGGTAACTATCGGAATGGGTAGACGATAAGAACCTCTTATGGTGAAGAAATCATCAAAGTACCTAGAGATAGAGAGAGTACATTTGATCCTGTTTTAGTACCCAAACGGCATAACATCATTGACGGTTTAGAAAATATATTTATCTCTTTCTATGCCAAAGGCATGAGTGTTAGCGACATTGAAGAGCAGATCAAGGATATGTATAATTTTGATGTTTCTACTTCAAGTATATGCGATAGATATAGCTCATATATATCTATGGGTTAATAGTCCTTTTATTGGCAAAGTAGATCTGTGTATGTTATATTAATTTTGATTAAATAGATATATTTTAAAGATAGTTCCTGTTTTCAAATTGATTTAAGTTGAATTGTGTCTATTTCTACCCAGCCCAATTTTCTCTATCCAAACTCCTATACTGGATTGCTTCTGCTATATGAACCGCTCCAATGTGATCACTTTTAGATAAATCAGCTATGGTTCGTGCTACACGTAATATACGTTCATAGGCACGAGCCGACAACCCTAATTTTTTCATTGCAGTATTCAGTAAGTTTTGGGAAACGGTATCTAACTCACAATATGTTCTTGTAAGTTTGGTATTCATCATTGCATTATTGTAAATTTCATTTTCTTTAAATCGCTCTATTTGTATTGCTCTAGCTTCTATCACTCGCTCTCTGATTGTACTACTCTTTTCTGATTTTCTATTAGATGATAAATCGTTTAATTCAACTGGAGTAACCTCTACATGTAGGTCTATACGGTCTAATAATGGACCAGATACCTTATTCAGATATTTTTGTACTGTTCCCGGTGGACATACACAATTTTTGGTCGGATGGTTGTAATAGCCACAATTGCACGGATTCATACTAGCAATAAGAATGAAACTTGAAGCAAAATCAATAGAAAGTTTTGCTCTCGAAATGGTTACTTTTCTTTCTTCCATAGGCTGGCGCATAACCTCGAGAACACTTCGCTTAAATTCAGGTAATTCATCCAAAAACAAAACTCCATTATGAGCTAATGAAATCTCACCAGGCTGCGGATAACTGCCTCCTCCTACCAAGGCAACATCTGATACGGTATGGTGTGGAGACCGAAAGGGACGTTGATACATTAAAGAAGCATCCTTTTTTAATTTTCCAGCCACTGAATGTATCTTTGTCGTTTCTAACGCCTCTTGTAATGTTAATGGGGGTAAAATCGATGGAAGCCTCTTGGCAAGCATAGTCTTTCCCGCACCTGGGGGACCAATCAAGATTACATTATGACCGCCTGCCGCAGCGATTTCAAGGGCTCGTTTTATATTCTCTTGTCCTTTTACATCTGCAAAATCAACTTCATCATTCTCCATATTGGCGTAAAATTCATCGCGAGTATTAACAATGGTTGGTTCCAGCGTTATTTTATCGGATAAAAAATCAACCACATCTTTGAGATGCTCAACACCATAAACTTTAAGGTCATTCACAATTGCAGCTTCACGTGCATTCTGCTTAGGAACAATTATGCCTTCAAATCCATCTTTTCGTGCCTGTATCGCGATAGGTAATGTACCTTTAATAGGTTGAAGAATTCCATCTAATGAAAGTTCTCCCATTATGATATATTTAGAAATATGGTCTGTTTTCAACTGTTCAGATGCGGCTAAGATGCCAATAGCCATAGGTAAATCATACGCCGAACCTTCTTTTCGAATATCAGCAGGAGAAAGATTAACAATAATTCTCGTTCTTGGCATCTTATAACGATTAAATCGTAATGCACTTTCAACTCTACTCCAACTTTCTTTTACAGCATTATCTGGTAGTCCTACCAAGAAATATTGAGTTCCTTGGCAAATATTTACTTCTACCGTAATGGTTACTGCATCTACCCCAAATACCGCACTGCCAAATGTTTTAACGAGCATATCAATTTTATTTTCTATTGAGATACAAAAATCAATAGAATTCCATATATATTATAAAGAATAAAGTTGATTTTTAACTTTTTCTCTCGTTGAATCAATAAATTCAGATAGTCTAATCATTGTTTTGAGGTGGGGGAGTGTGTATATCTTTCTCCCAAGTTCCTACAGTAATTTCACTTACCCCCAATTGCAAACCTAATGCTTTCAGTGACAAACCTTGATCCATACGCTTCTTTCTTAAATGTTCACCTATTGTTTCCGGATTAGTTGGATAACCAACTAAAGCTGGTCTTTTACATTTGAAGAGCAAAACAAGATTAAGCAACGCAACTATGCAATTGTGGCTATTACAACCATCCTGAAAAAGAATGTGTTTGCCCACCGAGTACGGTACAGAAGTACTTAAATAAAATTTCTGGTCCATTATTGGATAGAATTGATTTGCATGTAGAGGTAACTCCTGTAAAGCTAGAAGAATTATCTTCACCAAAGAAGGCAGAAAAAAGTGATGCTATTAGGGAAAGAGTAATAAAAGCTAGAGAGATTCAATTAGAAAGGTTTAAAGAGCAACAGATTTATGCCAATGCACAAATGGGCACTCAACAAACTCGTGAAATGTGCGTCTTGGATATTGCTTGCCATAAACTACTAAATACTGCCATGCAAAGATTAGGCTTATCGGCACGTGCTTATGAGCGCATATTGCGTGTAGCTAGAACCATAGCAGATTTATCAGAAAGCGAAAATATAAAAATGGAACACCTCGCCGAAGCTATTCAATATCGTAGCTTAGATAGAGAAGGTTGGGCAGCTTAATAATTTAGCATTTTACCATCTTTAAAAAATTAACTAATCAAACTGTTTGCTTAGATAAGTACAAAAGTTAGTAAAAAAATTAAGACATTTTTGTATTGTAACTAAAAAATTAGAAATAGGCATCTTGTCAACTTTAGCTATTATCCTTCGGCTATTAATCGGCATATTATTTGTGGAACATTTACTATGAAAAAAACTTTTTTAATATATAGCCTATTTATTTTATCGCAAGTATGTTTGGGACAATCATATAAAACACAACTCAACCAACTCAACAATTACTTAAAAACATTTGACGATGGTTATTATGGCTATTTAGAAGTAAAAGATGGCTATTTGTATGATAGATTTAAATCTGGGAAATATAGCAAAGCTAAGATAAGTGACCTTTCAAAGGCTAAAGAATCTGAGGCTAAAAGAAAGGTGATTGTACCTTGCAAATATG
>JBGAWK010000010.1:0-58541 GCA_044227665.1 Chitinophagales bacterium | reverse complement strand
ATTTCAAAATATAGATGAACTTGTAGATATAAATAGGAGTGAAGGCAGAATTGTAACCAATCAAGGCGCTTGGATAGAAAATGTAGAAAATTTCGATGCTGATTTTTTTAATATTTCACCACGCGAAGCAGAAAAGTTAGATCCTCATCAACGCCTTATATTAGAGGTTGCCTTTCAGGCTATGGAGGATGCGGGAGTGAAAATGGAAGATCTCTGGGGTAGCCTTACTGGCGTATTTGCTGGTATGTGGGTAAGCGACTTTGAGCACGTACTCGAAAACTCTAATTCTGAACATGATGTGTATTCTACTACCGGAAGCGGTAGATATGCAGCATCAGGCCGTGTGTCATTCTTTTATAATTTACAAGGCCCCTCTATTACGGTAGATACTGCCTGCTCTACATCTCTCGTCGCCACACATCTAGCAGTACAGAGCCTTCAGAATCATGAATGTAATGCTGCAATATGTACGGCAGCAAATGTACTGTTAGACCCTTATATCTCTATATGTTATTCTCGGTCTAGTCTTCTATCTGACTATGGCAGATGTAGATTTGGGGCTGAAGATGCCAAGGGATACGTGCGGTGTGAAGGCAGTGCAGCTGTCATGCTCAAGCGATTGTCCGATGCTCAAAGAGATGGAAATCATATATATGCCATCATTCCGGCCACAGCCTGCAATAATGATGGTCAGTCCGATAAATATATGCTTGCTCCAAGTGCTGTTACCCAGGCTGCTTTGATACGTCAAGCCCTAGCAAAAGCCAATATTGACAATAGAGATATTCAATACGTAGAAGCACATGGCACAGGAACAAATGCCGGAGACCCTATAGAGTTATCCTCTATTCCCGCCGCTTTAGAAGCTGGAAGAACTCCAGAGCAAAAATACTTTGTGGGGTCTGCTAAGACCATTTTTGGTCATACAGAAGCTGTAGCAGGTTTTACTGGCATGATTAAATGTCTGATGGCGATGCACTATCGCATGATTCCCGGAAATCTCTATGCCGATATGCCTAAGAATACTAAGGTGCCGTGGTCAGAACTCTTACTTTCTATACCTACAGAAAATTCACTTTGGCCACAACCTGATAAGACATTGATGGCAGGAGTGAATGCTTTCGGCATTACGGGTACCAATGCGCATGTATTGTTGCAAGAAGCTCCAAAAGAAAGTAGAGCTACGCAAAAGTATAGTTTACCCTTATATATATTGCCCATCTCTGCGGCTTCTGAAGAAGCCCTCACCCAATATATTATAAAGTATATAGAGGAAACAGGTCGCCTTTCATCAGATGCAGACGTATTTAACTACGTAAAAAATATAGCTTGTCGTAAATCTGAACTTAAATATCGTGTTGCTATTGTTTTTGAGAATAGACAACAATTGCTAGAGCGCTTGACTTCAGCAAAAGTCAGAAACCTTGACGAAAATATTGTCTATGGTACTGCCACGGAGAGAAGTGGAATCACATTTGTATTTCCCGGACAGGGCTCACAATGGGCGGGGATGGGCGCAGAACTCTATTTTAAGGATAGTGGATTCAGAGCAAGTATAGACAAATGTGCTGAGGCCTATTCCAAATATGTATCTTGGAATCTTACAGATGTGCTTTTTGACAAAAATGACAAACTACTATCTATAGATATTATACAGCCTGCAATTATCGCTATAGAAATTGCAGTAGCGGAATGGTTGATAGACAAAGGTGTTGTTCCTCAAGCTGTTGTCGGTCACTCCATGGGTGAGGTAGCTTCTGCTTATGTAGCCGGAATTATCAACTTGGATGCTGCCGCAAATATCATCTGTACCCGTAGCCTATTGATGAAGCGCACTTCAGGAAAAGGTGCCATGCTGTATGCGGCAATTACGCAGGAAGAAGCTTTAAGCTATATTTCTCCTAAAGAAAATCAGTTGAGCATAGGCGTAAATAATAGCCCATCGGCTACAGTGATATCTGGGGATGTAGAGGCTATAGATACTTTACAACAAATATTGGATGCAAAAGGAATATTTTGTCGCAAAGTAAAAGTAGATGTTGCTTCGCATAGTCCACACATGGACGCCTTACAAGACGAACTTTATGAAGCTGTCCGAAATATAGAACCTTCTTTGCAGACAGTACATTTTTATTCTACAGTAGTGGGTAAGGAGATTGGTTCAGAAGAAGTAGGAGCATATTATTGGCTGAAAAACCTCAGAAATAGCGTGCAATTTGGCACTACTGTGCAGCACCTAATACAGGATAATCGCGCTCATTTTATAGAATGTAGCCCTCATCCCGTATTGCTCCAAGCTATTCAGGAGAATATAGAATTTTCAAAAATTGAAGGATCTGCAACTGCTACACTATTACGAGAGAAGCCTGAACTACATAGCCTAATGGTAGCTCTATCTCAGGCTTTTGCACAAGGCGTTTTTGTAGATTGGCGTAAATTATATCGTAATGACTATACACGAGTCACCATGCCTACTTATCCTTGGCAACGAGAGAGACATTGGGTAGATCCAGCGGTGAATACAACATTGGGATTGCGCAAAAAAAATGACGGCACGGCAGCACATCCTCTATTACAGCAGTTTTTGTATGCAGAACACGAATCTTACATTTGGCAAACAGATATTACCCTTCAAAATTTTAAATATTTTGAAGATCATAAAATAAATGATGCCGTAACCTTTCCCGCCGCCGCATATTTAGAGATGATGTATGCTGCGGCAAAAGAAGCCTTTGCCAAAGAAATTTTTTCAGTAAATAATCTACAACTTCATAGTGCTATTCTGATACCCGAAAGTGGGGTGAGGATAAAAGTAGTTCTGACAAAAAATATAGGCAATCAATATACTTGTACGCTTTTACAATGGAAGAGCCAAGAGAATATATGGCTCACAGCAGCATCTGCATTTATCTCATTAGGATTAATGCAGCACTCCAAGGATGAGATACTTCCATTGGATGTAGCTAGAAAAATTTGTAATAATATCATAACCAAAGAATATCATTATCAGCAGACCAAATCATTAGGACTACCTTATAGCCACACTTTTTGTGTAGTGGAAGAAATTGCTACTGCTGAGAATATAATTTTGGCAAAAATCAATGTAAACCCTCAGATTGCTAATACCCTTCATAAGTATATATTTCATCCTACGCTATTGGATGGATGCTTACAGGTGTTACTCTCAGAAATTTATGGGCATCCACAATCTTCTACTTTCGTTCCAGTCGCTATAGGTCACTATTCTATGGAAGGAGTTGCTGTAAGTGGGGCGATAAGTTGCCTTTGCAAGGTTATCTCTGAGTCGCATGACAGTATTACAGCGGACATGGCAATTTATGATAGTGCCAATCAAAAAATAGCTGAATTATCAGGAGTTGTTTTTGATAGATTAGAAAAATCTGTAACCAGAAATTTAGATAATATATATTTTGACGTAGTTTTTGAGAATATAAATATACATATTTCTGAATCGTCATCGGACGATACAATAAAGGTTATAGGCAATTCGGACTTTGCCAAGTCCATTGCTAATATGGCAAACTCTAAGGCAGTAGAGATTATAGAGTTGTCTTCTCTAACAGAAAATATAATTGTCTATGTCTCGGAAGACGCTGAAAATGATATACCTGAGATTGCTAAGCTATTAAAATATTTTGTCGAAAATCAGGAGTCGCCACGTATATATATACTCTCTCAGGATATTTACAGCACATCTAAACTTACAAAGCAACCGATGCTCGTAGGATTTCATAGGGTGTTGTGCAATGAACATCCTGAGTTTATACCCACACTCATAGACACTAATGGTGACGTAGGAAAAACTTTTCGATACCTCATTTCCAATACTTTAGAAAATGAATTACAGATTCGTGAAGATGGCTATTATGCTGCACGTCTTAATAGGATTCCAATACTACCGACTTCAGATGCCTTTAGTATGTCGGACAGCAAGGTGTATGAGGCAGTAACTCTGCCGGGTATGCTAGAGAATATTAGGATTGCTGAAAAATATCTACCACATCTTGGAGACAATGAATTGTGTATTAGGGTCAATAGTGTAGGTGTCAACTTTATGAACTTAATGTCTGCCCTAGGCATATATCCTGGCAAGGTGGGTGGCTTTGCCACATTAGGTATAGAACTTTGTGGCACCATAGTAGCCATAGGTAAGGCGGTAACACTACATCAGGTAGGAGATAGCGTAATGGGTATGGGCTATCACACCATGGCATCTTATGTACATACGCACGAGGGTTCAGTAATTTCTATACCAAGTCAAATATCTTTGCAGGAGGCATCTACGATGCCCGTAGCCTACCTTACCGCCTATTATAGTCTTATCACCTTGGGTCGCCTCAGCGAGGGGAGTCGGGTGCTGATTCATGCTGCTACAGGAGGTGTGGGAATGGCGGCAATATATATAGCAAAGGCGGCAGGAGCGGAAATCTTTGCTACCGCAGGTAGCGAGGAAAAAAGAGCATATCTGAAAAATACTTTGGGAATAATCCATGTCTATAACTCTCGGGATACTGACTTTTATGATAAGATACTTCATGACACCCACCATGAAGGTATAGATGTGGTATTAAATTCACTTACTGGAGACCAGATGTGGCTATCTATGCGCCTCTTGCGGGACTTTGGAAGATTTATAGAAATAGGCAAAAAAGATGTCTATGAGAATACAAAGTTAGGATTGGAGATATTCCAAAAAGGACTGAGCTATCACATGGTAGATTTTGAGAAGATACTATTCGAGAAGCCGCAATGGATATATAAGCTTTTGCAAGAAATTGTAGTCCATGTCCAAAAAAGAGAATATAAGCCCTTGCCAAATATGCGCTTTGACCTAAATGATATACAGAAGGCTTTTGCTACTATGGCAACGGCAAAGGTGATAGGCAAAGTAGTGGTAGATATAGAAGATAGGAAGGTAGATGTACTAAAAAATTATGGAAAGGTTGCCATAGATGCAGAAGCGGCCTACATGATTACGGGTGGCTATGGAGGTATAGGCATTACCTATATGCAATGGTTGGTAGAAAAGGGTGCAAGACACATTTTCCTTACAGGACGCAGCAAGCCTCAGCCTTGGGCGCAGCAGGTAATAGATAGGTATATAGAGCAAGGAATAGTTGTAAGTGTATTACAAATGGATGTAGCTGATGCACAAAAGGTGAACCAAGCAGTACATTCTATATATAAAGAGCGACCCCTCAGAGGGGTAATACATTTGGCGGGTATATTGGATGATGCCTCTATAGTAAATTTTGATGACCAAAAATATTACAATACCTTATCGCCTAAGGTGAAGGGAGCAGAAAATCTGCATTTGGCAACACAACATATTGCATTGGATTTCTTTGTGCTTATGAGTTCATCAGCATTGCTCTTTGGCTCGCCTGGGCAGTCCTCTTATGCTGCTGCCAATGCCTATCTCGATGGTTTGGCAAGATATAGACATTCTAAAGGGCTTCCGGCGCTGTCTATCAATTTAGGCACAGTATCATCTGTAGGTCTCGCAGCCTCTGCCGACAATAGAGCCGACAGACTTTTGGAAGAAGGTGTATCTCCACTCAATCCTGAAGATTGCATAACAATACTTACTGAGGCATTATCGAGCGGTAAGCCAGTTGTAGGGGCATTCCATTTTAATCTGAAGAAATGGCAAAGCAGCTATAGGGCGGCGGCCCAAAATCCTTTCTTTACTATGATGGGGATAAATCGGGATGAGAATGTTGGAGAAGGTCAAGTGCTCTCTTGGAAGCAACAAATGCTCTCTATCTCTGACAGACAAGAGATGATTACGGCTATAGAAGATACTATAAAGTCCAATGTAGGATCTGTAGTAAAATTATCGCCAGATAAGATTGCCTCTAAGACCAATTTTAAATCTCTTGGTATAGACTCATTGATGTCCATACAACTCAAAAATAAGTTGGAGGCGGTATGTGAGTTTCCCATCTCTGTAACTTCTTTTTGGACATATAGTACGATAAAAGAGTATGCCGGATTCCTTGCGGATAAAATCGGTGCTTCCGAAACTACTCTCGCAGTGGTGGAGCAAGCGAATACTGTAAAAACTATTACTAATATATTGCAAAATACTCCTATCCCTAATACTGATGAAATTGCGGATGAGGATATTTCCAAGTTGTTGGAAGACGAGCTAAAAGATTTATTAGGGGGCTAAAGTAGAGGCCATGGCAAGATATTTCCTTGAATTGTGTTATGATGGCAGTGGGTTCTGTGGATGGCAGCGACAGCAGAATGCATACACCGTACAGGAAGCATGCGAGTATGCGATTTCCGTACTCCTTCATGAGAAAGCAGTACCACTTACAGGCTGTGGAAGAACAGATACCGGCGTACATGCCAGAAAATACTTTGCCCACTTTGATACTGAAATAATCTTACCTCAGGAATTTATATATCGGATAAATGCTCTCTTGCCGAAGGCCGTGGCCGTGAATAAAATATATAGTGTAAAAGATAATTGTCATGCTCGTTTCGATGCAGGATATAGAACATATAAATATTTTATTCATAAAAGAAAAAATCCTTTTAAGGAGAGAGTCAGTTTTGCCTTGCCGCATATCGAAGTAGATATGCATCAGATGAACGAATTTTGTAGCTATCTCATAGGTAAGAAAGATTTTTCAGCCTTTGAGAAAAAAGGTAGTGATAATAAGACCTCTATATGTGATGTGAAGTTTGCCTCATGGGAAACGGATAGTGATACATTGATATTTACAATTACAGCAGATAGATTCTTGCGGAATATGGTAAGGGCTATTACAGGCACTTCACTTATGGTAGGGTCAGGACGAGTGAAGGTGGAAGATATAGTGAGAAAAATGTGTCAAAAGGCACAAATCAATGTAACTTTGGCAGTTCCTCCCCACGGATTACATCTTTGGGATATAGGATACGAATATATTTAAGGATGGAGACCAAAAATAATAGAACTGATTTGCAGACACTCAAACGTGTATATGGCTTGGTATCGCCATTCAAGATGCTTTTTAGGATATCTTTTGTATTAGGCATATTTGTAGCTTTTGTTTCTATCGTGCGACCAGTAATGGTACAGCGCATAATTGACAATGATATACTCAATTATGATATGAAAGGCCTACGTTATAGCACGCTGCTATTTTTCTTAGTATTATTGGCAGAGTTTGCCAGCCGATATTTATTTAGTCATTTTTCAGGCATATTAGGACAAAAGATAATTAGAAATTTAAGGGTGACTGTATTCAAACATGTAGAAAGCCTCAAAATTAGATATTTTGACAAAACACCCATAGGAATCATCACCACACGTACTATTAATGATGTAGAGGCAGTAAGCAATGTTTTTACCGATGGCTTTATTACCCTATTTACTGATATCCTTACACTGGTGATTGTAATTATTACTATGTTGGTCATCAATTGGAAACTTTCATTGGTAAGTATGGCTACGTTCCCATTGATATGGGCAGCAACTTATGTATTTAAAGAAGCAGTAAAGTCCTCATATTACGAAGTGCGTGAGAAAGTAGCGGCAATGAATGCCTATGTGCAGGAGCATATTGTAGGCATGAGGGTAATACAGACTTTCAGTGCCGAACAGCGCGAGTATCATAAGTTTGACAAGATAAATAAGGAGCATTTGGAAGCTAATTTAAAATCGGTATGGGCATTTTCTATATTTTTTCCAGTAGTAGAAGTAATCTTATCTATGGCACTGGCACTTATGCTATGGTACAGTTGCCTTCAGATTATGGGCGACGATGTCATAAATTTTTTTGGAGAGAAAGCTACCGTGGGGATGATTCTTCAGTTCAATATGCTTTTGAATATGGCTTTTCGCCCCCTGCGAATGCTAGCGGATAAGCTCAATACCTTACAGATGGGTGTGGTGGCTGCCGATAGGGTTTTCAAACTATTGGATACACACGACCATATCGAAGACATAGGCACACTTTCTCCCAAACATATTGAAGGTGCTATTCGTTTTGACAAAGTATGGTTTGCCTATAATAATGAGGATTGGGTGCTTCGCAACCTCTCTTTCGAGGTAAAATCAAAGCAGACTATTGCTATCGTAGGTGCCACGGGGTCGGGAAAAACTTCTACAATACAGTTACTAAATAGATTTTATGAATACCAAAAGGGACAGATATATTTGGATAATGTGCCGCTAGAGTCTTACTCCTTAGAAGCTCTAAGAAAGATTTATGGCACGGTATTACAAGATTTCTTCTTATTTTCAGGTTCTATCTATGAAAATATAAGTTTAGGAGATACTTCTATAACAAAATCTCAGGTGATAGCAGCTTCAAGATTAGTAGGGGCGCATGATTTTATCATGGAGCTTCCTGGCGACTATGATTACCCAGTAATGGAAAGGGGTAGCACCCTGTCGGTAGGACAGCGGCAGCTTATATCTTTTATAAGAGTATTGGTATTTAATCCCGACATCCTTGTAATGGATGAGGCTACATCTTCTGTAGATACAGCATCCGAACTATTGATACAGCAAGCCATAGATAAGGTGATACAAGGCAGAACTTCTATTATTATAGCGCATCGTCTATCTACGATACAACATGCTGATAAAATAATTGTTCTTCATAAGGGTGAGATCGTAGAGCAAGGCAATCATTCGGAACTGATGTCCGTAAAAGATGGCTATTATGCAAGACTTTACGCTTTACAATTCAAGAACAGTGAGGTTGCTTAGCAAACGGTATCAGATTTTATTTTATCAGAAAGATATTTAGCGGTGATAGAATCTTTGCTGCCAAGAAATCCCGCCATATTTCCCTCATACATCAAATATCCACCGGCATCACCGCCACCCGGACCCAAGTCTATAATCCAGTCGGCATTCTTGATAATGTCCATTTGATGTTCAATAACTATTATGGAATTTCCATTTTCTATAAGTAATCTGAATGCAACCAGCAACTTTTGTATGTCGTGGAAATGTAAGCCTGTACTCGGTTCATCAAATATAAACAAGGTGGGTAAGGCGAGGTTGCTCTTTTGCAAGAAGCTTGCCAACTTTATCCTTTGGGCTTCGCCCCCACTGAGCGTGCTGCTAGATTGCCCCAATTGCACGTACCCTAGCCCTACCTGCTGTAGCGGCAGCAATTTCTTCAATAAATCTTTCTTGTCACCAAAGAATATGATGGCTTCGTCTATAGTCATTGCCAATACATCTGCTATATTTTTTTCTTTATATTTTACTTCTAAAATATCTTGCTTGAAACGCTTGCCACTACAGTCTTCACAGGTGAGATGTACATCTGCCAGGAATTGCATTTCTACTACTATTTCTCCTTCTCCCTGACAAGCCTCGCAACGACCTCCTTCAATATTGAAAGAAAAATTTCCCGCACTATACCCTCTTATCTTGGAAAGGTTCTGTTGCGCAAACACGTCTCTGATATTATCGTAAGCTTTCACATAGGTAATAGGATTGGATCGCGATGACCTTCCTATAGGGTTTTGGTCTATGAATTCTACTCTATGCAAGAGTTTCTCCGGATAATACAATGAATTATATAATCCAGGCTTATGACCTGTCTCCTCCATTTTTTGCCGTAAGGCGGGATATAATACATCCTTTATCAGCGTAGTTTTCCCCGATCCACTTACGCCTGTAACTACCGTAAGTGCATATATGGGAATTTTTATATCCAAATTCTTTAGGTTGTGCTGTCTTGCCCCTTTTAATTCAATGAAATTATTGAGTGTAGGATGTTGAGAAGGTATGTTGATTTTCTTTTTTCCTTGAAGATAATCTAAGGTAAGACTGCTATCGGATATTGACCTTGGAGAATATTTGCCACTGAAGACTACGTTGCCACCAAGTATTCCTGCTTCTGGGCCTATATCTATAAGATAGTCGGCATGACGAATAATGTCCTCATCATGTTCTACTACTACTACGGTATTGCCAAGGTCTCTTAGGCACTTGAGCGTACTTATCAGCCTCAAGGTATCGTGGCTATGTAATCCTATGCTAGGTTCATCAAGTATGTATAGCGAATCGGTGAGATTACTTCCTAGTGTCCGTGTAAGGTGTATGCGCTGTGTTTCGCCTCCCGATAAGGTGTTGGCTAATCTATTCATGCTTAGATAGTCCAAGCCTACGTCTTTCATCGTTTTTATACGAATTTTTAATTCTGGCAGCAAGCGTTTGGTGATGCCAGAATCATAGTCATTCAGTGCTAGGTCGTGTAGCCATATATCTAGTGCTTTTATGGACATCGTAATACATGTTCCTATGTGGGTGTTATTTATTTTTACAAACTTAGTATCCTGCTTCAACCGCGTTCCATCACAATGCGGACATACCGTTTTACCTCTATATTTCGACTCTATAACTCGGTACTGAATCTTGTAAATATTAGCTTGTACTTCTTTGAAAAAATCATTTATACCTTCAAGACCTTTAGCCCCTGCCCACAATAATTTATATTGCTCTTTACTTAAATCAGCGATGGGCGTGTGTATAGGGAAGTCGTACTTGTGGGCATTGCGTATAAGATTCTTTTTCCAAATACTCATTTTCTCAGTACGCCAAGGGGCTACCGCATCTTCATATATGCTGAGGGAGGTATCGGGTATTACCAATTCAGGGGCTATTCCTAGTACGCTGCCAAACCCCTCACAATGTGGGCAGGCTCCCTGTGGCGAATTGAAATTGAAGTCTTGGACAGTAAAGGCTTCAAAGGGCTTGCCCTTCCATATCAAATGCTTGTTGAAGTGCAGCAGGGATTTTTCGGGAATATCTATGGCACAGATGCCACCTCCAAGAATAAATGCCATATCTATAGAGTCCGCAAGACGGTGTAGTGTATCGCTGTCATAATGTATCACAGCGCGGTCTATGATGGCATATAGATTTTCTGAATGTGGAATATTTTCATCTATTGTATAGGATGTACCTTCGGATAGAATTCTACGTATGCCCAAAGAATTCAAGTGTTCTCTATCTATGTGTTGGAGTGGGGCTAATATTCTGATTTTGGTTTGTTCGGGATATTCTTTTAAGATATTTATAATGTCCGTAGTTGTATATTTATGTATAGGGGTATCATTTTCTTGGTCATAATATTTGCCTATTTTGGCAAAAAGAAGTCTTAGATAGTCATATATCTCTGTCATAGTTCCTACTGTAGATCTTGTAGTAGCAGTACTCACATGCTGGCTGATGGAGATTGCTGGAGATAGTCCGGTTATATAGTCCACATCGGGCTTTTCCATACGTGTAAGGAATTGACGGGCATAAGAAGACAGCGACTCTACATATTTTCTTTGTCCTTCGGCAAAAAGCGTGTCCATGACTAAGGAGGATTTCCCAGATCCTGAAACTCCAGTAACTACTACTAGCGCATTTCTGGGGATTTCTACGTGGATATTCTTGAGATTATGTACCCTTGCTCCTGCGATATTAATATTATTTGAGGTGTTATCTTTCAATGTGTTTTATTAGTATATCCTAAATCTTTATAGCTCGCCACCTTGCGACAAATTTACTGACATGTCAAGCAATTTTATTCATGTGAATACGTTATTTAATAAAATTATATAAATTTTAATCAAATCAAAAATTCTAGGTTAAGATACGTTAACTATACGATAGGGATGAGTAGAATAAGAAGTATTCAACATACATTTAATATAACTAAATAAATAAAACATTGAATTGTCTTTACATGAAACCAAAAAAACTAAAGTATGGCTACCATGTATTGCACCACATTGTCGGACAAAGAATTATTGCACCAGTATATTCAAGGCGACACCCATAGTTTCTCTGTACTAGTGAGTAGGCACAGCAAGCGTATTTATACTACCATATATATGTTTGTAAAGGACAAATATCTTGCGGAGGATTTATTACAGGAGACTTTTATCAAAATTATAGATTCATTGAGAGGCAATGTTTATCGTAACGAGGGAAAGTTTCTTCCTTGGGCTTTGCGCATTGCCTACAATTTATGCATAGATCATTATAGAAAAAAGAAAAGAATCCCTGTAATAGTAGATGGCGATGGCAATGATATCTTTAATACTATAGGTGTGTATGATCTTAGTGAGGAAGAAAAAACGATTAAAACACAGCAGATTTCTAAAATTAAGCAACTGATACAGCTGCTTCCAGAAGAACAAAAAGAAGTGCTTATTCTCAGACATTATGCAGATATGTCTTTCAAAGAGATTTCTACAATCACAGGCGTAAGTATAAATACTGCTTTGGGAAGAATGCGGTATGCGATAATAAATCTTAAAAAACTGATTGAAGAAAAGGGTGTCGAAGTATAAAAAACTTTTTATACTTCGACTCTTACAGTGGATTTGGCATATTTTATGCTGCAATATTAGCGTACATGCGCACATTCATACTTACCATCATTGGCATAATATCTATGTATAGTGGTATCCTATATGGACAAAGTCTTCCGGACAGCATTGCCCTGAGGCTGCCTCCCCTCTATTACAATCCTATTCAGGATCAAACAGATTATGTAGATATTATCTATTTCTCTAATGGTATATCGCTGTCTTTAGAAGGCGATAATGCTAAATATATAGCCGGATTTATTGATACGATAGGCGTTACGCCTATCAAAGGTATGAAACCTTTTGCTCATGCATCTTGGACGGCCAAAGGCAAGGGTTTGAGGGATGCCTTCATATATCTCGATGATAAGGGATTGGGGTATTTTGAGTTTACTATAGATAATAAAAAATATTATAACAAACTTAAGCCCTATGGTTATAACTTTATAGCCAAATATCTCAATCAGGGACCCTAATGCGGCAATCTTTCATCTTCAATGTAGCTTTTCTCATATTTGTAAACCTTCTTGTAAAGCCTTTTTGGGTTTTTGGGATAGATCGTTCTGTGCAGAATATGGTAGGTGAAGAAAGCTACGGTATATTCTTTGCCATCTTTAATTTCAGCTATTTTTTTCAGTTATTTTTAGACTTTGGATTACAGCAGTATGTGAGCAGGGAGATAGGCTCGAATAATGACTTATTAGGAAGTCAGATTTATAACCTTGTGATTTTCAAGGTCATAATGTCTCTTGTCTATATATCGCTTACGGGTGTGGGGGCTTATATGTTGGGATACTTGCAATATAATTTTGTAGGCTGGCTACTGCTGAACCAAATACTGCTTTCCGCCATCATATTCTTGCGAAGTAATATTGCTGCTTACAGAAAATTCATTACAGATGCCTTGCTGTCTGTCCTAGATAAGATTTTGTCAATAATAATTTGCTCCTATTTTATTTGGGGCATAGGAGAAATAGATATACTCACTTTCGTAAAGATTCAAACCTTTGCTTATTCATTTTGCTTGCTAGTCTGCCTATGGCAGGTTATAATTCTACCCTCACATATAAATAGGCGTATAGATATTCATTTGTTGCGAGTTATAGCGGTAAGTAGTATTCCTTATGCCGCCATACATTTCTTGATGACTATATATTACCGTATTGATGGTGTGATGATAGAAAAATTGTTGGGGAAGGAGGGGGCTTGGCAGTCCGGAGTATATGCTCAGGGATATAGAATTATGGAGGCTCTCAACAATATAGGGTATCTAGTAAGTTTAGTACTATTGCCACTTTTTGCTTTCTATTATACACAACCAGAGAAGCTAAAAAAGTTTTTGCATAGTGGCTTCACTATTATGTGGCTGATTTGTAATGCTGTAATTATTCTTATGTATTCTCTAAAAGAAGAGATGATTCTTTCCTTGTATGAAGGTTTGGATCTTTCCTACTCCTCAAAAGTATTTGGTATGCTGTTGTTGAATTTTTTTCCGGTAGGGTTATTATTCGTTATCAGCACCTTGCTTACTGCTGCCAAAACCTTTAGATTTATGATTACAACATTAATAATTGCTGTACTACTGAATATTACATTGAATTATATAGGAATAATACGCTGGGGGGCTTTAGGGGCGGCTTATGCAACGCTGATTACACAAATTTTTATGCTTGTAGTATATAGTATGAAGACTTATAGTGATTTACGGCTTCATGTCACTGTGAAAGACATACTTAGGTATATATCCTATCCCATAATCTTGGCGGTATTGTCATATACTATGAAGAGCAGTTTTCATATATGGAGCTATATAGCAATCATAGGAATTTCCACACCAATTGTGGCGTACTTTACAGGACTTTTGCGCAAGGATATCTTTATGCTGAGTATTAGGGAGTAATAGCAATCACTATCTTTCCAAATTGAGCTCCAGATGCCATCTTGTCAAAGGCACTTTCACCTTCATGCCAATTTATGACAGTATCAATAATAGGGTGGAGTGCGTGCTCCACACAGAAGTTTATCATATTGTTGAAGTCAATATCACTGCCCATAGTAGAGCCCAAGATTTGTAGCTGATTCCAAAAAATCATACGTAGATTGAGTGCTGAGGGCAGACCTTTGGTAGCCCCGTAGAATACATACCTCCCGCAAGGGTTGAGCAAAGACAGGAGTTCGTTCATGCCATCACCTCCGGCACTATCTATGACTATATCAAAGCCTCCGACAGAAGCGGACATCTTTCTCATCGCATCTTTATCCCTATAATCTGCACCTCCTATAGCCCCTAATTCTATACATCTCGCTATGATGTCTTGTTTACTACTGCTCACAGATACGCTACACCCTGCTGCTATCGCAAATTGAAAGGCAAATTGCGCCACACCGCCACCTACACCCGAGATTAAGACCCTACTGCCTTTTGCAGCCCTACCCTTATTGAAAAGGGCATTATAAGCCGTAAGCCCTGCCAATGGTAACGCTGCTGCTGCTTCATCAGCCAGATATTCAGGCTTTAAAACAATTCTATCTTTTGTCACACATACATATTCTGCTAATGTGCCATCTGTAGGCATCCCCAGTATTTGATAGTTTTTATCTTGATATGAAGGATGGTCACCCCAGCCAATATTGGGGTTGATAATTACTTTCTTATGCAAAAGATAGTTGTCTTCACTAGTTCCTACCGCAACCACTTCCCCACAACCATCAGAACCTAATATTGCAGGAAGCTGAATCTTGGCATATTGTCCTGTCCTAATCCACTGGTCACGATGGTTGAGGGCAGCAAAATTTATCTTTACCAATACCTGATTGTCATTTGGCTGAGGAGTGGCTACCTCTTCTATCTTGAGACTATCTGCTCTTAATACTAGGGCTTTCATGATTTTTGATGCAAATTAATAATATTCTATATAAACTTCCTTTGCAAATTTCCAGTAATTTTATTTCATAATTATGATTAGAAAGTGGATGGCATACCCTTTAATTATTTTGGTAAAGTTATACCAACTGACTTTGTCGCCATTACTAGGGAGCAATAAATGTCGCTATATACCTACCTGTTCACAATATGCTATTGAATCTTTAGAAAAATATGGCATTTTCTATGGAACTTATTTGGCAATAAAGCGGATACTTTCTTGTCATCCCTGGGGAGGGAGTGGCTATGACCCTGTGCCGTAAAGATTTATGGTTCAAATTTTAATTTCCTCTTAAAGAAGTCTAAAACTATCCTATTTTTAACATAAATTGAGAACGAAATAGGGCGTCATAGGGTTTTGTCTTTATAATTTGCTTTTATTTGTAATTTATTATTCTATAAAATGAAAAAAATCAATCATATAGTACTAGCACTACTCCTTTGGAGTCAAATATCAGGTACTGCAAAAGCCTCAGATGCCGATAGTCGTTATTTTGAAATTGCTAAAAACATAGAAATATTTACTACATTATACAAAGAGCTGAACAGCCTCTATGTAGATGATATAGATCCCAGCAAATTTATGCAATCAGGTATTTATGAGATGTTGGATAAACTAGATCCTTATACCAATTTCATCACCGGTGCCGATATTGACGAATATCAGCTACAGACTACAGGAAAATATGGCGGCATAGGTGCTAGAATCAACACCATAAATGGAAAAGTCATCATCACCGATCCCTATGAGGAGGCTCCCGCACAAAAGGCGGGCATAATTGCCGGAGACCAAATTCTAGAGATTGACGGACAGGTTCTCAATGAAAAAAATTCCGATGAAGTGAGCCAACTTCTTAGGGGGCAACCTGGTACAAAACTCGTCATCAAGATTAAGAGAGCTATCACAGACGAAGAGATGACTTTCAATATCAAGAGAGAAGAAATAAATATTAGCAATGTGCCATATTATGGTATGGTGGATGGTAATATAGGGTATATAAAGCTAGACCAATTTACGGATGAGGCAGGAAAAAATGTGGCAGATGCGCTCAAAGTGCTGAAAGAGAGTAATGCCGTAAAAGGGATAATATTAGATCTCAGAGGCAACCCAGGCGGATTGCTGGATGAAGCTATAAATGTGTGTAACGTTTTTATTGATAAAGATGTGGAAATTACAAGTACCAAAGGGAAAGTCCCCGAAGCCAATGCCGTATATTATACAAAGTCCAAGGCGGTAGATGCTGCTATACCCCTCGCTGTGCTTACAGATGGCGGATCAGCATCTGCTTCAGAGATAGTGTCGGGGTCTATGCAGGATCTAGATAGGGGTGTGATAATAGGACAAAGAACTTTTGGGAAGGGACTGGTGCAGATTACCAGACCTATAGCATATAAGTCTAAGCTCAAACTTACTATATCCAAGTACTATATTCCTTCCGGAAGATGCATTCAGGCTATAGACTATTCCCACAGAGATAGTCATGGTAATGCAATTACTATCCCAGACTCTTTACGCCATATCTTCAAAACTAAAGCCGGAAGAACGGTAAAAGATGGTGCTGGTATAGAACCAGACATCGCTACCAAAGAAGAATTGTATGCGCCCATTACTTTGGCATTGGTGACAAATAGCCACATGTTTAACTATGCTACGATATATAAAAATAAGCACCCCAATATTTCCGACATAAAGGGTTTTGCGATGACGGATGCCGAATATAATGATTTTACTGCCTACCTGAAAGATAAGGCATACGACTATTCTACTGAGACGGAAGAATTGCTGAAAGAACTTAAAAATGCCGTAAAAGAAGATGAATATTCCCAAAATGTAAAAACTTCAATTGCGGAACTCGAAGACCAAATCAATCACGACAAAGATAAAGACTTAATAAAATATAAACCTCAGATTAAAAAAATGCTAGAGTCGGAAATTGCAAGTAGATATGCCTTTGAAAAAGGTCGTATTGAAGTGACCCTCAAAAATGATAAAGAAGTCATGAAAGCAGTAGAGGTACTTGGCGCACCTGCTGAGTATAACAAGATATTGAGCGTGAAAGCTCAGTAATATGGAGATAAGTGGCTTATTGGCATTATTCCTTATTGGATGCTTTGGCGGAATTATGTCAGGACTTTTGGGAATAGGCGGAGGCGTAATTTATGTAATCGTTTTCCAAAATGTGTTATTGACACATTTGCCTCTAGCAGCAGAGGGTAGTGAATTGGTACGCCTTACCTTACTAAATTCCATATTTGCCGTATTCTTTTCTGCATTATCAGGCAGCTACCAGCAGTACAACATAGGAAATTTTTACATCAAAGAAGTAGTATATGCCGCACTGCCTGCCATATTCACTGCGATAGGTGGCACTGCCTTCCTTCACCATTGGGAAGGCTATGATAGAGACAAATTTCTGATAATATTTACTATAATGCTCATCCCGCTGATGATAAGATTTTTTGTCAAAAATCGTACAGCAGTAGTGGAAGATATTTCTATAGACAAATATGCACTCGGAGGTGTAATGGCAGGACTCACTACAGCATTTACGGGATTAGGTGGCGGCATTGTTATGAGCCCATACTTGCATGGCATTCATAAGTTGAATCTCAAAAAGACGCTGAGTATAGCCTTAGGCAATATGTTGTTTTCCACCTTCTTCATCTTGCTCTATAAGCTATTTACATACGAAAATGCCTATTGCGATGTGAAAGGGATGTATTATGGTATCTACTTGCCCATGGTGTTGCCAGTAACATTAGGGAATATGCTATTTTCGCCTTTAGGTGTGAGATTAGCGTCACGAGCTTCAGACCATAGTTTACGTATAATATTTTTCCTCTTTATTTTGGTTATCATCTGTCATAATCTTTATGGTATTTTTGTAGGCTGATGGCAAATAGAATATTATGTATAGATACTGCACTGTCGCGATGTTCCGTAGCCTTATTTGAGGAAGGACGATGCCTATATGCTATCGAAGATAGTTCGTCCAATAATACTGCAGAAGTTATCAATATTCAGATAGCAGAGATTCTAAAAATTACGGGATACGACACCACGACTTGGGATGCGGTAGCTATAAGCGGAGGTCCAGGATCTTATACAGGATTGAGGATAGGGGCATCCACAGCCAAGGGTATATGTTATGCCCGAGATCTTCCGCTCATACATATAGATACTACATTGATGATGGCATTAGCAGCCAAAGAACATATAAATACAACTTATTATTTGGCGAGCATAGATGCCAGAAGGAATGATATCTTCTATGCTTTATATCGCCGTAGTATGGAGGAAGAAATGCCCATAGCTTTTGCTACCCTTGATGCCCATATTTTTGATTTATATAATAATTCCGATACTTGTATAATAGGTAGCGGCGCACAGAAGGTGGCAGCAATTTTTAATGATATAAAAGTTTTGGAAATACAGCCTTCGGCAAAAAATATGGGGGAAGTAGCGCAGCAAAAATTTATGTACTCAGCCTTTGAAGATGTCGCTTACTACGAACCCAAGTACCACAAAGCTTTTTATACTACCTATAAGCCTAAGATTTTATGAAAAAACCTAAGTTAATACTTGTAGGAGCAGGACCCGGGGCTGTCGATCTCATTACCGTGAGGGGTGCTAATGCCATTTCGAAAGCTGACGTGATACTGTACGATGCGCTCATAGACTTAGCCTTATTAGACTATGCTGCATATAGTGCTGAAAAGATTTTTGTAGGGAAGAGAGTAGGCACACATTATGCTTCCCAAGTAGAAATAAATGCCCTAATTGTAGCTCATGCACTACAAAATAAGGTTGTGGTGCGCCTCAAAGGTGGGGATCCTGGAATATTTGGCAGGATGGCGGAAGAGTTGGCTGCCGCCCTTCAGCATGATATAGATGTAGAGGTAGTACCTGGCGTATCTAGCGTTACAGGCATACCGACCCTCATGCAGATTCCTCTTACCCAGCGTGGCAGCAGTGAAAGTATTTGGATAACCACTGGCACTACCTCAAAATGTGAGCTCAGCGCAGATATAGATATCGCAGCACAGTCTTCCGCCACAGTATTGATAGTTATGGGGATGAGCCGCCTACAGGATATAGTGGATGTTTTTAGAAAATATAGAGGTAACACCCATCCAATATGTATTGTACACAAGGGCAGCACAGCAGAAGAGCAGGTGATAATAGGCACTCTAGGCAATATTATGTCGTTGTATGCCGAGCAACCGCTGTCTTCACCTTCCCTAATACTTATTGGTGCAACAAAATATTTGGAGTGATGAATACGCTATATCCCATATTTATAAAAACAGAACACGTCAGTATTCTTATAGTAGGAGCAGGGAAGGTTGCTGCTGAGAAGCTTACCTACTTGCTCAAAAGTTCACCAAATGCAAAGGTAAGCATCATAGCACCTGAGTTCTCAGAAGAAGTAAGGCAGCTTGTAGGAACTAATGAAAATATTACTACTAAAGTAAGATCTTTTGAGGTGTCAGATATTATGGGACATCAATTTGTCATAGCTGCTACTAATGACAGAGTCGTTAATATAGAAGTGCATAGAGCCGCAAAAGCTTCGCATATACCCATAAATGTTGCAGACACGCCAGAGTTATGTGATTTTTATCTCGGTGCCATAGTAACCAAGGGTGATTTGAAAATTGCAATATCTACCAATGGAAAATCACCGACTATGGCGAAGCGCATCAGAGAATGGCTTGAAGATATATTGCCTGAAAATATCCATGATTTGCTGAATAATCTTCATGACTTGCGCAAGCAATATAAAGGAAGTTTTGAAGATAAAATAAAATACATGGAAGAAATTACTCGCCAACTAAAGCCCTAAATGTTGAATCCTGAGATAGGTTTACACATTTTACAACAAGAATTTAGTAAAATTATTCTGTATGCTAAATTTAGGATTAAGTTTGTACCGATAACCTTATTAGAGGACTAATCCAAAAAATATCCCTAAATTTTACTTTCGATAAAGTACATCCATCTCATGGTTTCTTATTGCCTGATGTCGCGTATAACCCAAACTTACGTTAACTTAGAAAACTACACTTTCAACACTCTATACTCCCAATCCTAAAAATTTTAATGCATCTCTCAAAAAAAATCCAAAATCTCAGTACTTATTACCCTGAACTATAGATGCTCATTTTTTCCTCACATATACTGTCTTAGAGACTTTGGCGATTTTTATGTTTTCGCTATTGTAAATATAGGTTTCAAAGATGTAGTCATTTTTTGTTTTTAATTCTATTTCTTCACGAATCTGCGCAATCCTTACTTCGTCAATCTCAAAGACAGCCCGAACAGTTCCTGTCCCGGGCTTTAGGAATTCTATCGTTGCCGCCTTATCCCAAATTATGTAGTCGCTGCCCAAATTCTCCATGAGTATCCACATATAGAAAGGGTCGCACATACTATATAGAGAGCCTCCGAAATGCACACCTTTGATATTTTTATTCCACTTGTTGAGGGGCATCTCCACAACGAATCTTCTGTGCATAGAGTCCACACTTCTCAATTTAATGCCTGCACCTATATAAGGGGCATAAAAATTTATACGCTTCGCTTGCCAAGATTTTGGCAGTAAATTATTCCACTTTATCATAAAATTGCATCACAAGTATAAGAAATACTTTACCTTAGTATCCCGAAGATGAGAAGTATTAATTTATTCATAATTCTGATTCTCACACTGTCACTAGAAGTGATAGCGCAGCAGACTCCTATGCCCTTGAATCAAGATATCCTCAATCATATCAATCGCTATGCCGACAGGCAGGGCAGCCATGTGCATACTGCCATAAAACCCTATAACGAAAGCGAACTATTGGATAATATAGATGCTGAAGCAGCAAAAGATTTGGCACTTCCAGAATATAACACCTATTTTTCTGGTGACAGCACGACTTCAGGGAAGGAAGGATTTGCTTTGGGCTGGAATCGTGGAGATTTGATTGCCTATCAGAAAAAAAAGTTTTATATAGGCATAAATCCTGTTGTAGATGCCCAGTATGTACTCAATAATAAGGAGGATAATAATTTTCTCTATACTACCTATGGCGCACAGTTGCGTATGCACTTCACCAAGAAGTTGACCCTTTCAGGAACATATTATGGACATTACGCAGGCGAACCCAGTTACGTATCAGAAGAAATAAATAAATATGGGCAGCAGCCGGGATTCAATCATGTACAACAAAAAGGGAATAAATTCTCTTCCTCCGAATACGAGGCATTGCTTACCTTCAGTCCCGTGAAGCAATTCACCATGCAGGGTGGCTATGGCAAGAACTTTTGGGGTGAAGGCTATCGCTCTATGTATATCTCCGACAACGCTACTGCTTATCCTTATGTGTTGCTTACCACTAATTTTTGGAAGATAAAATATGCTTATCTACTCAATTTTATGGAGTCGGGAACGCTGGATACCTTACACAACGAATGGAATTATGAACGCAAGTTTGGGAATTTTCATTACCTGAGTTTCGATATAGCCAAATGGATGCAGTTTGGATTTTTTGAAGGAGTAGTATGGCGCAATACAGATTCACTTGGACGAAAGAGGGGCTTAGAGTTCAACTACCTCAATCCTATGGTCATGATACGCCCCGTAGAGTTCGCCCTAGGATCTCCCGATAACGTACAATTAGGTTTTAATTTTAAATTCAAGCCTAGTAACAACAATATCATTTATTTTCAAACCTTGTTAGATGACTTAGACATCAAAAGAGCAAGGGGCGGCAAAGGTTTCTATAGGACTAAGGTGGCTATGCAAATGGGCTACAAAGCTTATGATATATTGGGCGTCCGGCATCTAGATTTTCAGACAGAATTTAATCTCGTGCGTCCCTTTGTATATTCGCACAAAGTGGCTGTCCAAAACTATGCCCATGCCAATATGGCACTAGCCCATCCCTTGGGTGCCAATTTTTATGAGATAATAGCCATCGCTCGCTACCAGTGGGATAAGCTTACCACAAAGATAGCCTTTGGCTATGCCAAGCAGGGTAGAGATGACGGCTCGGATGCTACACCTAAGGGCAATAATATCTTTATCTCCGACTATGAAATATCTCCTGATTTGAATACAGCCTATGGCCAAAAATTTCTACAGGGGAATAAGACTTCTATCCTAAATTTCGATTTCAGAGTAGGCTATATGCTACATCCATATACACGTACCAAAATAGAACTCTTTACCCATCTTCGCAATCTCAAGAATGAAGACTACAGTGCCAAAAATTTCTTATTTGGCATAGGTCTGAGTACCTCTCTTTTCAATAGATATACAGATTTTTAGGAGTTATGCATGAAGATATACCTTACCTATTAGGGCTATATTTCCATAAAGGTATAGGAAGCGTGATAGCACGCACCTTAATACAATACCTAGGTAGTCCGCAAGAAGTATTTGCTGCAACAAAGAAAAAACGTATAGCTATTCCAGGGGTCTCTGATAAAGTTTTGACCCAAATTAATTACGATAACGTAAAAAGTGCTGTAGCACAGGAATTGCAATTTATAGAAAAAAATAATATTCGTGTACTCAGTTACTATGACAAAGATTACCCTCACAGACTGAAGGACTGTCACGATGCCCCACTCTTACTGTTCATTAAGGGAAATGTAAATTTCAATAGCCCACATGTAATAAATATTGTTGGAACAAGACATGCCACAGAATATGGCAAACAGCAAACGGAAAATATTGTTGCCGGAATGTCTGATTATCATGCTATTGTTGTAAGTGGGCTTGCGCTCGGCATAGATGGAGCAGCACATAGGGCTGCTTTGCAGCATCACTTACCTACCATTGCCGTGCTGGGACATGGATTCAAGCAGATGTATCCCCCTCAGCATAAGACATTAGCAAAGAGTATAGAAGAAGCAGGAGCATTGGTAACAGAGTATAGTGCTGAGACCATCTTTGATAAGTCCAACTTCCCAAAACGCAATCGCATAGTGGCAGGTATGTGCGATGCTACTATAGTCGTAGAGTCTGCGGCGGTGGGGGGTGCTATGATTACTGCTGAACTAGCCTACAGCTACAATAGAGATGTTTTTGCCCTGCCGGGAAGAATAAGCGATACCTACTCACAAGGCCCCAATATACTCATAAAGACCTTAAAAGCTCAGATGGCATTGGATGCCCAAGATATAGCTAAAGCCATGAATTGGGACAATGCACACTCCAAATCGGCAAAGATACTTCCTTTGTTTATAGAAGTAAGTGAAGAGGAAAGACCTATAGTAGATTTTCTCAGGGATAACCCCGAAGCACCTATTGATATCATCACGCAAAGTTTACATCTTTCACCCACGGAAGCAGCAAAATATCTGTTGCAGTTGGAAATACAAGGCATCATACGTACCCTGCCAGGGAAGAGATATATATTACAGGGGTGATTTTTTAAAAATGTCATATATTTATCCTATAAATTATGACTACTACAATAATTCGCAATGGACTATACTTTGATGGCACTGGTGCTAAAGGTGTTCACAAAGATATTATCATCAAAAATGGTAAGATTGATGCAGTAATGGATAAAGCCACTCCTATAGATGGAGCTCAGGAGATTGATGCTGAAGGGAAATGGATAATGCCAGGATTCATAGATATACATACGCATTATGATGCAGAGGTGGAAGTGCTGCCGGCATTGGACGAGTCTGTACGTCATGGTGTTACGACAGTTATCTTTGGCAATTGCTCCTTATCGGCAGCCATTGGTAAGGATGAAGATATTGTAGATCTATTTGCGAGAGTAGAAAATATTCCGGCTAAGACCCTGAGTGAGTGGATTATCGGAAACATACGATGGAGTAATGTGAAAGAATATTATGAGCATCTAGATGCATTACCCGTAGGTCCCAATATAGCCTCTTTCTTGGGACATTCGAGCCTGCGTATGGCTGTAATGGGTACAGACAGAGCCTTCATGCAAGCCAAAGCATCAGAGGAGGAATTGCAAAAGATGGAAAAGGTATTGCAAGATGCGATAGATGCCGGATATTTGGGTTTATCCATAGATATGCTCCCATTCCACAGGTGGGCAGGAGTATATAGTCCCAAGTACCTAGGTATATCGGTACCCTCGCAGCGTGCCGCAAAGTCAGAATATTTTAGACTGGCAAAAGTTTTGCGCAAGCGCAAAAAAGTATTGCAGATCACACCCAATGCCGTAGATAAAACGTCATTTGTAACCATACTCAGACTGAGTCAGGGAGGGTTCTTTGGCAAAAGATTGAGGACTACGATAGTAGCAGCCTTAGACCTCAAATCTAATGAGAAGATTTATAAATTATTAAAACTACTTGGATTTTTAGGCAATGACATTTTGGGGGCACAGATGAAGTTTCAGACCTTAGCAGAGCCTTTCCGTAATTTTGGCGATGGTGCTGTTACGCCGCTCTTTGAAGAGTTTCCCTCTATGATTAAGGCTATTAGTGGTACAGAAGAGGAGAGAAAGGCACTGTTTTCATCAACAGAATTCAGAACTCAATTTCTTAAGGAATGGAATCATAGGGCTACCTCAGTATTTCCTCGTGCTTTGAAGGAGATGT
Source organism: Chitinophagales bacterium (assembly GCA_044227665.1). Taxonomy (GTDB): domain Bacteria; phylum Bacteroidota; class Bacteroidia; order Chitinophagales; family JADIYW01; genus JBGAWK01. The sequence goes on along the minus strand of JBGAWK010000010.1, from coordinate 33,684 downwards.
GGGTGGTAAATTCTCCCGAGCCTGGACATGTAGGCAAGAACTTTGAACAGATAGGCGTAGAAGCAGGGAAAGATTCATTTACACACTTCATGGATTTGTTAGCGAAATATGACACCCAAATAAGATGGAAGTGTGATACTTCCAATCACAGAGAACAGGTGCGGATGGAACTATTATCCTATAAGCACTGTATGCCAGGTTTTAATGATAGCGGGGCGCATAACGTAAATATGGCGTTCCATGATGGTTCTTTACAGATGTTAAAACAGGCCATAAAGTACCCCGATGTAATGCCTATAGAACACGCCGTATATCGTCTTACTAAGGAGCCTGCCAACTTTCTTGGTATTGATGCGGGAGATATTTCAGTGGGCAAGCGTGCAGACCTTATTATTGTTGACCCCAGTCGCTTGGATAGTGACCTCAATAGCGATCCTGTAGAAGACTACCATCCCATGTTTGGTGGAAGCTATAGGTTGGTAAAAAGAAGCGGCAAAGTAGTACAACATGTATTTATCAATGGCACTGAAGCATATTGTAACAACGGTCAAGTATATTTTCATGCCGATTTGGGCAAGAAAAAGGTGTTTGGGAAGTTACTCAAAAGTATATTGTAACAGCAGATTAGAAGCCGCCTAACTTCAGTTTTTCTGCATTTTCCTCGAATATCAGCTTTTCTATGATTTCGTTGAGGTCGCCTTGTATGATTTGTCCAAGATTATACAGCGTAAGATTTATCCTATGATCTGTCACCCTGCCTTGTGGCCAATTGTAAGTTCTAATCTTAGCAGAGCGATCTCCTGTAGATACGAGAGTACGACGCTGCTTGGCAACAGCTTCTTGTCTCTCCGCCACCATCTTCTCATATAGGCGTGTACGCAATACTTTTAGAGCTATCTCATAGTTCTTGATTTGGGAGCGTCCCTCCTGACACTCCACGACTATGCCTGTAGCATAGTGTGTAAGGCGTATGGCGGACTCCGTTTTATTGACATGCTGCCCACCTGCTCCAGAGGAGCGGAACGTATCCTTGCGATAGTCAGTTTCTTTGAGCTCGAAGTCCAGTTCATCGGCTTCAGGAAGTACTGCCACCGTAGCCGCAGATGTATGTACACGTCCCTGCGACTCCGTCTCTGGGACGCGCTGTACACGATGTACACCACTTTCATATTTCAAGAGACCATAGGCACCCTCCCCTTCCACTTCTATGATAATCTCCTTATATCCACCTGCCGTTCCGGGGCTTTCACTCATCACCTCGGTACGCCATCCCTTAATATCACAGTAGCGCATATACATCTTCATGAGGTCTCCGGCAAAGAGACTGGCTTCGTCGCCACCCGTACCGGCACGAATCTCTATAATGGCATTTTTGTCATCCTCGGGATCTTTGGGCACTAGCAGCTTTCTTATCTCTTCTTCAAGTTTCTCTTTCTGTAATGACAACACCTCTAAGTCAGCGTATGCCATCTCGCGCATCTCCGCATCTTTCTCGGTTTGTATCAACTCTTTATTAAAGGTTATGTTCCCCATTATTTGTGCATACGTATCATAAGCTTTTACTATGGGTTCTAAGTCGCGATATTCCTTGCTCGTCCTTTTGAATATAGGCATATTGCCCAAAACAGAGGGGTCGCTGAGTTGCTGCTCCAAATGTTTCCAACGAATCTTTATGGCTTCTAATTTATCCAGCATAGGTGAAAAAGAGGGGCAAAGCTAACAAATTCCCACCTATTTCTTTGTTAATGAATTATGATGTGCAAATCAATGAGTTAGCACATCATCATTTTGATATATATGTATATTTAGGTAAAAATTATTTTCCTTGTAAAAGAAATTCCTCCACTACAGCAGGAAAATGAGCGTATTCCAAAGTATGAATTTTTTGCGCTAAAGATTTCGGTGTATCTGTAGGGGAAATTTCTACTTTGTATTGATCCAAAATTTTACCTTCATCATAGTGTTCATTTACCAGATGTATAGTTATGCCACTCTCCATCTCCATATTTGCTATTACTGCTTCATGAACATGCATACCATACATACCTTTGCCGCCATATTTTGGCAAAAGAGCAGGATGAATATTTATAATTTTATTGGAGTATTCAGCAATGAGATAGGGAGGTATGAGCCATAGAAATCCTGCCAATACTACTAATGAAGTATTATATTCTTGAAGTAGCTGCAATACATCTCTTGTATCATAAAATTGCTCTCTGTTAAAAATAAAATAAGGAACATTAAAATCATGGGCTATGGCAGGAATTCCAGAATCCTTCTTGTTGGAAAGCAAAAGGGAAATTTCCACCTGTGCATGATGCTCAAAATATTGGCAAAAGTTTCTAGCATTGCTACCTGCTCCAGATGCAAAGATGGCTATCCTATATTTCGGCTTTTCCATATATTTTGCGAATAAACAAAATCATTGTGTATTTTTGCTCCCTACTATAATTTTTTTAATGAAAAAAGCATTAATTACTGGAATTACAGGACAAGATGGCGCTTATTTAGCGGAACTACTATTACAGAAAGGATATGAAGTACATGGCATAAAACGTCGCTCCTCACTATTTAATACAGATAGAATTGACCACCTCTATCAAGACCCACATGTTACCAACAGAAATCTTTTTCTACACTACGGAGACCTTAGTGATTCTACAAATCTTATTCGCATAGTTCAGGATGTGCAGCCAGACGAAATTTACAACTTAGGAGCCATGTCGCACGTGAAGGTGAGCTTTGATACGCCAGAATATACTGCCAATGTAGATGCTGTGGGTTCTTTACGTCTTTTGGAAGCTATACGCCTATTGGGACTCAAAGATAAGACACGCCTCTACCAAGCATCTACTTCAGAGCTATATGGCAAGGTGCAAGAGATACCGCAGTCGGAGAAAACGCCGTTCTATCCACGCTCGCCGTATGCTGTAGCTAAGATGTATGCTTACTGGATTACTGTCAACTACAGAGAAGCCTACGGCATATATGCTTGCAATGGTATCCTCTTCAACCATGAATCTCCATTGCGAGGCGAAACCTTTGTAACACGAAAGATTACAAGAGCTGTCTCTAGGATAGCCTTGGGCTTGCAAGACAAGCTCTTTTTAGGCAATCTAAATGCAAAACGCGACTGGGGACATGCCAAAGACTATGTAGAAGCCATGTATCTTATCCTTCAGCAGTCCGAACCTGAGGACTATGTCATAGCCACTGGCAAGACTACAGAAGTGCGTGACTTTGTGCGCATGGCATTTGCAGAAGTAGGCATAACCCTATCGTTCACAGGTAGTGGTGCAGAGGAGAAAGGCGTAGTAGAAAGTTGCTCTAATCCCGAATATCAGGTTGCTGTAGGCACAGAGGTAGTAGCCATAGATCCACGCTATTTCAGACCCACAGAAGTGGACTTACTCATAGGAGACCCTACCAAGTCTAAGACAAAATTGGGCTGGAATCCCAAGCACGACCTCTCCTCATTAGTAAAAGATATGATGAAATCCGACCTTAGACTATTCAAGAGAGACAAATATCTCTTGGAAGGAGGTCATAAAGTCTTTAATTATCACGAATAGTATTATCCCTTTACGAGAGATGCAAAAGAATGCTAAAATATATATAGCAGGACATCGCGGCATGGTGGGTTCTGCGATAGTAAGAAAACTACAACTTGAAGGCTATAAAAATATACTCACTGCTGACTCTGCCACACTCAATCTCATAGACCAAAAGGCTACCCAAGAATGGTTTGAGCAACATCGTCCCGATTATGTATTTGTCGCCGCTGCGAAAGTTGGTGGCATACATGCCAATAATGTATTTAGGGCAGACTTTCTATATAATAATCTCATGATAGAATGTAACACCATACATGCTGCCTATAGCACAGGTGTGAAAAAGCTATTATTTCTAGGGAGTACCTGCATATATCCCAAGATGGCACCACAGCCCCTGAAAGAAGAATACCTGCTTTCTGGCTATCTTGAGCCTACCAATGAACCTTATGCCATAGCCAAGATTGCCGGTATAAAACTTTGTGAAAGCTACAGACGGCAATACGGCTGCGATTTCATTTCTGCCATGCCTACAAACCTGTATGGTTCTAATGACAATTACGACCTCAATAATTCGCATGTATTGCCAGCATTGATACGCAAGTTTCACGAAGCAAAAATTAATAACAGCCCCGAAGTAGTCTTATGGGGTACTGGGACACCTTTCCGTGAGTTCCTACATGTAGATGATCTGGCAGATGCCTGTTTTTTTCTCATGGAAAACTATAGTAGCGACGAATTTGTAAATTGTGGTACAGGCGAAGAGATACGCATTAAAGACTTAGCTATGCTTATCAAAGATATTGTAGGCTATACAGGAGCTATAGTCCACGATACGACAAAGCCCGACGGCACTCCCCGTAAGCTCACGGATGTGAGCAGACTACACAGCCTAGGGTGGAAGCATACTATAGAACTTCGAAAAGGCATAAGTGAGGTATATAAAGAATTTTCTGCTTCCTATGAGGGAAAATATGCTGTAACGCAATAATAATTTATTATTACCACCGATATAGTTTTTTATTTTGCATAAAAATATTTTATCTTTGCACACCCAATTGGGTATTTTGCGGATGTGGCGAAATTGGTAGACGCACTAGACTTAGGATCTAGCGGGTGACCATGGGGGTTCGAGTCCCTCCATCCGCACAAAGAAAAGGACTTCTTCTAGCGAAGAAGTCTTTTTTTAATATAGCATATATAAAAAATTCTAACAGTGAATATTACCAAACAAGAAACAGCACCCTTGCAAGCCACTATCAGTATTACAGCTTCTCCCGAAGACTATTTCGGCAAAGTACAAGAAGGCATAAAGAAACTTAGTAAAACAGCTACCATCAAGGGATTCAGAAAAGGCATGGTACCTGTACCACTTATCAAAAAAATGTATGGTGGCAGCTTGATGTATGATGAATTAAACAAGGCCGTAATCAATAGTCTATACGGTTATCTACAAGAAAATAAAATAGACATCATTGCAAGTCCAATACCCGTTTCACAAGTAGATGACCTAGATGTCAATAATCCACAAAGCTATACCCTGGATTTTGAAATAGGCATAGCACCAGAAATTGATATTGACAAATATATCAATAAAGACTTTAGCGTAAGCGAAAGTGATATTCAAGTGGATGACAATCTTTTGGATAAAGAAATGGATAATTTGCGCTCCAGACATGGCGAGGTGAGCAATCCGGATAGCTTTAGCTCCGACAACGACTTCTTCGAGTGTACCCTTACAGAAAAAGATAAAGAAGAGGGCCTCTCTCAGACCACTTTTATCAACTTTAAAATGATAAAAGATGAAAAACTAAAAGCAGAAATACTTAGTAAGAAAGCTGGTGATACCCTAAGCATAAATATTTTTGAAGCCTTAGACAAGACACGTGATGAAATATTTAAAATCATCCTCAAAGCAGATGACAATGTCGAAGTTAACGAGAATTTTGATATGACTATCACTAAAATCACGAGCTACGGTAAATCAGAGCTTAATCAAGAATTCTTTGACAAAGCATTTGGAGAGGGAAAGGTCGGCTCTGAAGAAGAAGCCAAGAATCTTATAAAATCAGACCTTAAGGAATATTTGAATAGCTTGGCAAGAAATGATGCCAACAACAAGATCTTTAAGGCATTGAAGGACAGACTAGACTTCCAACTCCCGGAGCAATTTTTACAAAAGGTAATAAAAGAAGAGAAAGACATCAACAACTTCGAGGAATTCTTGTCAGACTACCGTTGGATGTTACTTATAGACTCCCTAAAGAAGAGCAATCTATATGTAGATAGGACAGAAATTGCTGCACATTCCAGAGCAGAATTGGCAAAGATGTTTGCACAATACAATCCTACAGGAGCAGGTATTGATGATGCAACTTTAGATATGTTCAATGAAAATATGCTTAAAAAAGAAGACCATGCCAAAAAGTCATACGAGGCAGTATTGGAACATAAATTGTTTGATTATCTTAGAGATAAAATCACGATAGTACATGAAGCTGTAAGTTTCGATGATTTTATAAATAAAGATAAAAAGTAAGACATGGACTTCGGCAAAGAATTTAGAAAGTACGCTACCCACCACGAAGGAATGAATAGTGGTCATTTAGAAGCATATATCAACAAAGTATATGGTCTCACGCCTAATATTATAGAAGAGAGACCTATGAACATAGCAGCATTGGATGTATTTTCTCGCCTTATGATGGATAGGATTATATTCTTAGGCACTCAAATAGATGATTATGTGGGCAATATCGTAACTGCACAATTGCTGTTTTTAGAATCTGCCGACCCCTCTCGTGATGTGCAGATATATATCAACAGCCCAGGGGGTAGTGTATATGCTGGATTAGGCATGTATGATACCATGCAATATATCCGCCCTGATGTGAGTACAATATGTACAGGTATTGCAGCATCTATGGCAGCAGTATTGCTTTGCGCGGGACAGCATGGCAAACGTACTGCACTCAAGCATAGCCGTGTGATGATACACCAACCTATGAGCGGCACCCAAGGTCAGGTAAGCGATATGGAGATAGCATTAAAGGAGACTGTAAAACTTCGCGATGAGCTATATGAGATTCTTGCCAACCATTCTGGTCAGCCTTTGGAAAAAATATCTGCCGACTCGGATCGTGACTACTGGATGACATCTCCAGAAGCTAAGGAATATGGCATGATAGATGAAGTTCTTTTCAAGCATCAGAAATAAATACTACTATCTGCTCCTCCATAAATATGTAGGAATAATATAACCCATCATACTCATCAGCAACCCTGATAGTAGCGGAGGAAATCTTATAGGTACGATATGCATAAATATTAGATATGTACCCATGCCGGAGACCATAGATAATATGGCAGCCTCTTCGTATGTATGCTTACTATACATGGCCATGAGCATAGGTACAAATAATGAAACCAACCCTAGTGCCGATGCTTCTCCTACCACTTCATATATATTGGTATTCCCTAATGCTAATAGCATAGATACTATCGCTACAAATATTACTGCTATACGATCTATAAATAGCAAATTATTAGAGCTCATATTCTTGAAATAGGGCTTGACTATGTTTTCACTTATTACAGATGCTGGTGCCAATATAGCACCACTGGCAGTACTTAATACTGCCGATATCAATGCACCAAAGAATAAAATTTGAATCACCATGGGGTGCGTTGCATTACCAAGGTAGTAAGTAATGCCTGATTGTCTTCCACATGGATGTGCCATACATATTTAGCCATAAAAGCTAGATATAAGGGTATCATACCTATCACTAGATACATTATTCCGGCAAGTATGGCAGAGCGAGCAGCGATGGTCTCATCTTTAGAAGACATCACACGCTGGAAGATATCTTGGCTGGGTATAGATCCCAAACCTAATGTAATCCATGCACATAGATAGTCTAGCACATCCATCATTGTAACCTCACGAGGTGTGAACGCAAAAAAATCCTTCGGCAGAGGAATAGTATCCCAGCTCATGTCGGAGGGGGTAATAAAGATGGCTACAAAAGTAATCCCAACTATAATAAATATAGTTTGCACAAAATCAGTAATGGCAACACTCCACATTCCTCCGGCTATAGTGTATAACGTGACTATAAGTGTAGAGAGCATAACACCTTGCCCTATAGTCCATCCAAAAATAGCGTGAATGACTATGCCCAATGCTGTAAGCTGTCCTGCTACCCATGCAAAAAAAGACAATGCCATACATATAGCAGAAACCAACTCTGCACGCACACCAAATCTATCTCTGAAAAAATCACTTAGCGTAAGCAAATTCAGCCTATAAAAATATTTCGCAAAAAACAGCCCTACTAATATCAAACAGAGCGATGCACCAAAGGGATCTTCAATAACGCCAAGAAGACCTTCTTCTGCAAAGGTAGCAGATGCTCCTAATAGCGTTTCTGAACCGAACCATGTAGCAAATACGGTAAAAGTGGCAAGACCCAATGGAAGACTCCGACCTGCCAACATAAAGTCTTCGGCATTGCGTACCCGTCGTGCCGCCCATAATCCTATGAGTATGGATAAAATCAGGTAGCAAATCACAAACACGCCAAGCATTATATAAAGATATATAGCAGGATGAGAATGTAGTACTTGCCACTTATACAAAAAAATGAGGGGGCTTGCGTAGCAAGCCCCCTCAAGAATCTACTTTTTAGGTACTATATACTATTGAAGTCGAAACTGTACAGGAAGCGTAAACTTTACACGTACTGCTTTACCTCTTTGCTTGCCAGGTTCCCACTTAGGCATAGACTTTATTACGCGCACAGCCTCATCACCACAGCCACCTCCTATATCTTTCAATACTTTAATATCAGAGATACTACCATCTTTTTCTACCACAAACTCTACAGCACAAGTGCCTTTGATTTGGTTTTCCTTGGCAAAGTCGGGATATCTGATATTCTTTGCTAAGTATTTCTGAAGTTCAGCAGGCCCTCCAGGGAAGGCGGGTTTATCTTCTACTATGGTAAATATCTCGTCTTCCTTAGGGTCTTCTTTGATAGGGGCTGGCTCTATTACGGCGGGACCATTTCCTACAGGAGCATCGGGATCTTTAGCAACAAATTTAGCATTTTCATCACCTTCTTTATCTTGATTTGAAATCTGCTTAGGCTCTTGCAACTCTTCTTGGCTATGAACCACATCATCTGCTACCTGCTCATCTTTCTTTACCACCATCTCCACAAACTTCATCTGTGGTGCCTGTGGCGGCGGTGGCGGTGGTGGTGGTGGTGGTTTGGTAGGATCTACAGGCTGATCTTTGGGAAGGTCCACATCAGTAGTCTCTACGGATATCTCCGTTTCATTGGTTTTTTTTCTCAAGAAAGAGTAGTCCACTTGTGCTAGTAGTACAAAAGCGATAAAAGCAAATACAGCTATTATCAATCCTCGTGTAGCATATTTGGAATATATTTTTCTAAGCTCATAAGCACCATAGCTTTTGTTACGTCCTTCAAAGACGATATCATCCATAGTAGCTGTGGCATAGTTGATTTTGTCTGACATGAACTTGTTTTTGTTTTATTTACAATTATTGTGCCGTTGGGGTATCGCCATTTTCCTTAGCTAATTGCGCCTTTTCTTCTTTAGTCACATCTTGTATGGCAAAGATTTTATTATCCGTAATATGCATCTCATCAAGGATATCCACCATATTCTTATAGTTGGCTTCATCTGTCATCTTGATAAGGCATATTGTTTTCTCTCTTTTGCCAAATTGCTGCGCAACTTTTTCTTGCTTGTCTAAGATTACCTTACGAACACCATCGGGAGAGAAAGAAGTTTTAGACATTTTAGATTGATCCATACCTTCATAATACCATACTACATCATTCTTATCGAGAATAACATTTAGCACTTGTGACTCTTTCACATCATCTTTCTTTTCTTCGGTATCTTCTTTTTTAGGCATTGCAAATTGTATGGCTACTGGAGAAGCCATAGTGATAGTAAGCATAAAGAATGAAATCAGCAAGAAAGCCAAATCCACCATAGGTGTAAGATCCACACGTGTGGAGAGTTTCTTCGACCTTACTTTGCCATCTTTGCCACTATTCTGCGAGGTATCTAATTGTGCCATAGTTTATTTTAATCTACTTTACCTTCTAAGGTGGTTATCAAATTATACTTATATACTTCTCTTTCTCTAAGTATCTCTATCACTCTCTTTATTGTCTTGATACTAGAAGTCTTGTCTCCTTTTATACATATCGGTATCTTATCATTGACTGTTCTTGCTGCATTCACCCAATCTCCCAACTGGCAGTCGGCAGTATCTATAGGAACACCGCCCATCTTCACATCCGTAAACTGGTCGGATTTGAGTTTGAGTAATCCTGGCAGCTCTTCTACCTTATTTCCTAGCATTTCTACATTCATAAAGTTATTTTCCTGAGCATCCGATAGAGCTAAGAGTTGAGGATATTTAGAACCATAGCGCACGGTCATATTTTCTAATAATGCTTTTCGATTTTTAGGTACAGACATCGTGATATAAGCCTTACCTTCTTTATCCACAGCTATCACAAACCTGTCTTCTGGAGCATCTTTTTCTGCTCTAGAGGAGGGTGTGTCTATCATTATGGGCTCTGAAGGGCGAAATTTTGCAGTAAGAATGAAGAACGTCAACAACAAGAATGCCACGTCACACATCGCAGTCATATCTACGAGTGTACTTTTGCGAGGAACTTTAACCTTTGGCATTTTGTGGTATTTTATTTTTTATATAAAAATATTTCTATTTGTTTTTTGCTGCAAAAGTCTGTGACAAGCTAAAGCCCATTTCATCAATAGCGTAGGTAAGTCCATCTATCTTACTAGTAAAATAACTATACATAATGATAGCGATAGCTGATGTAGAGATTCCAAGTGCTGTATTGATAAGTGCTTCTGATATACCTGATGCTAAGGCTGTAGGGTCAGGTGTTCCTGAGGTAGCAAGAGCGGCAAAGGCTCTAATCATACCTAATACGGTACCTAGTAGAGCGATAAGTGTACCTACTGAGGCTATAGTCGCTATGATAGTCAGATTTTTCTCTAACATAGGCATCTCTAAGGAAGTGGCTTCTTCTAGTTCTTTGCTGATATTCAGTACTTTCTGCTCAGTAGTAAGTACATTGTTAGCCTGCATCTCCTTGTATTTGTTCAGTCCGGCTTGTACTACATTTGCCACAGAACCTTTTTGTTTATTACAATCGTCAATAGCACCACTTAGATTATTGCCCTCTAGCTGAGATTTAATTTTTTTGAGAAAATCTTCAAGATTTCCTGTTCCTTTAGCTTTAGAAATCATCAAGAATCTCTCGATAGAAAAGGTAACTAATACGATAAACATTGTCATCAAAAAAGGTACTATAAAGCCCCCTTTGTAGATGATACCGAAATAATCGCCGGGTTTCGGTTCTTTTCTCGCTTCGTCAACAAAATGTTTTACATCGCCGAAAACGAAATGAAATACCAACTCGGATACTACCAGTGCTACAATGATTACCAACCATGCTGGCAATGAGAAGCCACCGCTTTTTGTTTTTGTTTGTGCCATATCTTCGCGTTTTTATTTTAAGGTCGGTAAAAATAGATTTTTATTTTTAATTTTAATACTATATTAATAAAAAATACTTATTTAATTCATTTACGAAATAATATGGAAAATATTGTAATATGCAGCTAAGCTATTGGGAAAGGAATACATTTTTTTCAAATATAGATATCGGTATAATCGGAGGTGGGATAATCGGTATGTGTACTGCCTTATATATCAAGCAGGTGCGCCCACGGCTCAAAATCGCCATTTTTGAACGGGGAACTTTGCCTTATGGTGCCTCTACTCGCAATGCAGGCTTCGCTTGTATCGGCAGCCTAGGCGAACTCTTGGATGACATTACTAAAGAACACATAGAGGCAGTACTCCACCGTGTAATGATGAGATACGAAGGACTCATTAAGCTGCGAACCCTGATAGGTGATACTCAGATGGACTATAGACATTGGGGTGGTTATGAAATCTTTACCGAAAGAAATATGGAGGAATATAATCATTGTATGTCCGCCATGAAATTATGGAATGACCTCCTTTATACCATTACAGGGTATAAAGAAACATTTTCCGCAGCAGATAATGTCATAGCTTCTTCGGGCTTTCGGGGTGTAAGTCATGTGATAAAAAATCATGCCGAGGGGCAGTTGGACACTGGAATGCTTATACTTTCTCTAATCCGACGTTGCCAAAATATGGACATCCATATCTATAACGGCATTACTATCTCACATATTGAGAACAATGCAGACCATGTTACTATACATACAGGTAGTTATAATATGTCATGCAGTAGCGTAGTAATATGTAATAATGCTTTTGCCAAGCAATTTGTCACTGACCTAGATGTCATCCCTGCCCGTGCACAGGTAATCATTACCTCTCCTATTAAGGATTTACAAGTCAATGGCTCTTTTCACTATCATCAGGGCTATTATTATTTTCGGAATATTCACAACAGAATATTATTGGGCGGTGGACGTAACTTAGATATAAAGGGAGAAAGCACTTCTGATTTTGGTACTACTCCATTGATTACAGATAATCTTAGAGATCTTTTGCGGCAAACTATACTTCCCAATAGTGTCTATACCATAGAACAAGAGTGGAGTGGTATCATGGCTATGGGGAGTATTAAAAGTCCTATTATAAAAAAAGTAAATGACAACTTATTCATAGCTGTGCGTATGGGCGGAATGGGCATAGCTATAGGAGCTATGGTAGCTAATGAGGTGAGCAATATGGTGATAGAAAATTTCTAGCGACGCTGCAATGAAAACAGCGTATATGAACCAGCTCCTGCAACAAAAAGCCCTACAAAAACTATGGCACTCTCTATAGCATGTGATGCCCCCATGATGCCATCACCGGCTGAAATATGCATTACAGCAGCTATAATCATGGTGAATAGGAGAGAACATAATGCTGGGCGGTAAAATATTCCTAGTAAGATACAAAGCCCCCCACCAAATTCTGCAATTGCTGCCAACCCACCAAAAATAGTATGTCCAAAATTAATTCCTACATTGGACATCGCACTACCTATCTGTGTCCACATCTCTGCACCGCCTGTAAGCTTGGGATAGCCGTGAAGCATAAACATCAGTCCTATACCTACTCTGATAATCAGCAGTCCAAAATCTTTATTATTTTTCATCATTATTTTTCAAAAATCATATAAAAGCCTACCATGATTACCATTACTCCGATGGTGGTAAGTCCTATTAGCAGAAAATCTCTCCATTCTGGTATATTCAGAAACATCGTAGATATACAACTTATAAGGCATATCAGAGCACCTATGCCTGTAAGTATAAAGCCGTTCTGGACTCTATGTCCCTCCAATTTTTTCTTATATGCATTAATAACTTCATGAATATGGGTTTCATCTTCAATCTTTAGTTTTAACTCTTCCATTATCTCCTCTACGGAAAGGTTTCTTTCCTTCCAAGAGACAAACAGATGATTGTATGCAGCTATATCTTTCATAAGTATTGACTTTAGACAATATAAAGTTAAATCTAAATTTTTAATTTATCAACTTTTTGATAATAAAAAATTAATACTACAGGATTGCTGCCACCTTTGAATTTACATATTTCACTTCAGAAATACCCATTCTATTAAATTATGTGCTTATACTCATGGGGGTAGTTGCTATTCCGAGGGCTTGAACCATGAGGCATAAAGGCTGTAATTATTTGCTATTCGTATGTTCTGAGCTTGAAAAGTATCTGGAGATAATTCTTTGATTTTTTTGGCAGGTACTCCGGCATATATGCTTCCTGCCTCTACTCGCGTTCCTTCCAAAAGTACGGCACCTGCTGCTATCAAAGAATTTTTTTCTATGTAGCAGTTGTCCATCACAATAGCACCCATGCCTACAAGTACATTATCCTCAATAGTACAGCCGTGAATAATTGCATTATGACCTACCGATACGTAATTTCCCAGTGTGGTTTTTGCTCCTTGAAAAGTACAATGTACGGTAGCATTGTCCTGAATATTGCAGTGTGTTCCCATAATAATGCTATTTACGTCGCCACGTAATACTGCATTGAACCATATACTACAATGCTCTCCCATCGTCACCTCACCCACTATGGTCGCATTGGGTGCTATGTAGCAGCTATCGGGTATAATCGGGGCTTTGCCGCGGCAGGAGATGATATGCATTTGTATTACTTTTTTTGGTTAAAATTGAATAGCTGAAAAGACCATGTTGCAAACCCTAAAAGGATAAACACCCACCAATAGGTACTAAGCCTCTTTCTGGATGATGGTAAGGTATCGTAGGCAAAGAAGAATAGTGGATTGATAGGGTCGTAGCCTACATTAATTTCTGCCCCTATATTATATTGTGGCAATAGTGTAAGCGGCAGAGGTGTCAACTCTATCACTTTGCCTTTCTTGATATATACATCATCTTTGGTTATTTGTGCTTTCACTACAAATTGTGTAGTGTCGGAGGCAAGCAAAGTCCTATATACTACTTTGCCTTTTAATTTTTTGGCGCTCTCGCGATATAAGCCGGCATCTGTGGCATCCATCATATAAAAAATCAATGCAAAGAAGCCTGAAAAAACAAAAAATAAAGCGGCTATCCTTAGTAGTATTTGAGAAGTCATACTGTCTAGTTTCTTGTATCTTCTCCCCAGTTTAATTTTTCTCTTAGCGTTTTGAAGTAATGGCTTTCAGGAAGCCTGAATACATGAAAAGAAAAATCTGCTTTCTTTACTGCCATCTGTACTTGCTTTTCCACACTTACATATCTGGAATCTATGGTGCATAGAAAGTGGTCGGCACGACACTCTACCTCAAAGGATACTATGGTATTGTCGGGAATTACTATGGGTCTAGCATTGAGATTGTGTGGTGCTACAGGTGTAATCACAAAACTGGAGGATGTAGGAAACACGATGGGACCGCCACAGCTTAGTGAATAGGCAGTAGAGCCTGTAGGCGTACATACGATAAGTCCGTCTGCCCAAAATGAGTTGAGAAACTCGCCATTGAGATAGGTGTGTACCACTATCATAGACGAGGAATCTGTTTTGTGTATGGCAAATTCATTGAGCCCGAAATTGATATTGCCAAATACCTGCTGACTGGTATCTACTTGTATCAGTGTGCGTTTTTCGATAGTATATGTGCGCAGTAATAATGCTTGTACAAATTGCTCTATATCTTCCTTCTGTATATCTGCAAGGAAGCCCAATCTCCCCAAATTGATACCTGCAACTGTAATATTACTATTGCGGATATAGCTTACCGTATCCAATAGTGTGCCGTCACCACCTAAGGATACTAATACATCTATATGATTGACAAGTAAATCTTCATTGTCGCAGAATATGGGATATTCCTTTTGCAGTACACCATTACGCACCAACTCATCTTGCCAGTTTTTTTGCAAATATATTTTTACACCATTCCTCTCCAGCATATCCATAAGATATAGGATTATATGGGACTGCTCCGGCTTAAAGACTCTGCTATATAAGGCTATATTCATAAAGGCATATCTATGTGTAAATATAATCCTTTTTGTTTTAGGTTATTAAAGGAATATTCTATGCGTATGTAGGCTTCGCCGTAGGTTACAATGTCAAATCCTAATCCATATCCTATCAGAAATTTGTTGTTCAAAGGATTTTTGGTATAATAAAAATTATCTTTCACATAGCCGCAGTCTGCGAAGCCTTTCAGCATGAAGGTTACAGGCATGGCGGCGAGGGGCATTTTCTTTAGCACCTTGGTGTTTTGAACATTCAGTTTATATAGCTCATATCTTATTTCGTGCTTGGTTACAAAAAAATGCTGCCCATCTACTACTGAATACTCAAAACCCCGCAAGGCATCTATCTCATAGCCTAGGGCACGCTGTATATTATAAGGTTGCGTTTGAGGCAAGCTAGTATATATCTTGGCATAGTGTCCGGAACTCATTTTTTTATTAGGCAAAAAATTGAAAAACTTTGCTCCCTGCACATAAAAACTGAAGAGCTGTGTATGCTTCTGAAAGCCCAGTCCATAGCTTTTGAATCCTCCGCAGAGATACCATCCTCGGGTAGGATAGTTGACGAAGTTCCTGTGGTCTATCCTTACATCATAAAACATCTTTATATAATGCTGGTAGTGCCTCCCCCCCAAGAAGAAATTAGGGTTCAGTATTGCTACTTTTTCATCTATACGGGTGTAGCTGTATCCTACATCTATAGAATGTGTAGTCCGCAAGGAAGAGCGATAAAATATCTTTGCACCGCTAGTGACATTCTTTTTTACAAAGTTTTCTCCATAATAATATACCAATTTATTGTTTTCTGTGGCATAAGGCATACGCCTAGTACGGTACACGGAGCCATATACAGACAATCCTAGCCATTTATTTTTCCCTACTTGCGGAAATTTATAATAGGCATCGAGTACTTGCCCTAGACCAAATGTAGTCGTGAGGCGCAGACGTTCGTTTCGTCCTCTTATATTATTGATGATGACAGTAGCTCCGTACTGTATTCTGGAGAAGTCGTGATTAAAAGTTCGCCACCATTCATTGAGGTTACGGTCTGCCAGCTTTATAATAGGTATAGGGGATATTCTGAATTTCTCCATGACATGTATATGGATATCTATGCTGTCATGTTCCCAGTTTTTGATATTGAAAGTTACACGATTGAATAATCCTAGATTAAAAATCTGCAATCTGTTTTTCTCCAAATTTTCTTGTAATTCATCTGCGCTTATACTGTCACATACGCCAAAACTCATCTCTCGGAAGATGATTTCTTCTTTCGTCTTTTTATTGCCTGAAACTTGAATATCTCTGACTTTGAGATGTATAGGAATAGTAATACTATCCTGACTATACGCACTATATATACAAAGAAGCAATAGTAGTCGCATTGTAAAGTATGACAACTTTATGAAGCACGTATCTCGCCACTCACCAATCACTACGCAAATATACGGACTACGCCTAAGGATTATTGTTTATTCAATGTAAGTAAGTGTAAAACACAATCAAAACTTAGCAATGATACATGCTGGAAATTATATTATAATCGAGACTTAGGGAAATTAAATAGCATATTGCCTACTACGGGTACAAAAAATATGGCTACCGTGAGCAAAGATATTGCTAAATCTGTATCGTGGTGTTTCATAATTTTTGTAAATGTAGAAGATGGATAGAAATGTTCAAAAAATGATACAGAGAGTTTTAGTCCCAAAATGGCTATCACCAAGAATGCGGCGTTCTCTAGAAATGGGTATTTTTCCATAAGTTTTACAAAATATTGTGCAACGAAGCGCATAGCTAGGATTCCTAAGAATACCCCTATGCATACTAGATATATATTGGGTGTAAAGGCTACCGCAGCAAAAACATTATCTATAGAGAATGCCATATCCATAAGTTCTACCAGAATAACTGTAGCCCAAAAATTTCCTATAGAGCCTACTGTCATTTTATAGAACCAATTAGAATTCTTATCTATAATATCGTCATCGTGAGTGGGAGTTTTCTTGCCTTTCCACCAATCATATACCAAATAAAGAAGGTAAAGACCGCCAAGGGGTTTCAGCCACCAAATTTTTATAAGCATAGAGGCGAAAAGCATTGCTAAGCCCCTGAAGATATAGGCACCCCAGATACCGTATTTCAGGGCTTTCTTGCGCTGTTCCTCCGGTAAGTCCATGACCATAGTAGCCAGTACGGCGGCATTATCCACCGACAGGAGGCTCTCAATAATGATAAGATTTAAGATGATGAGTAGCGCACTCCTAATATCGTCACCGAGAATTGTATGTATAATTTCCATGCGTTATATATTCAAATACATCATTAATGATTCATATCGTTCCTTGATTTCCTTCTCCATTTCGGAATGGTGAAATACCCCCACGATGTGGTATTCGTAACGCTCAAAAGTGAGGATAATATCCTTCACGTCAGGCTTGCTTACTCTCAGGGTAAGCAGGAATCCACTCTTGGCAGCATTAGGCTCTGTAGTAAGTCCAAGGATATAGGCATCATTGGACTCTACAATACGTACTATCTCTGGAAGATTATAGCCCTTGTGAGGAATGTCCAAGACGATAATGCCTCCCCTGTCCGAAATATTATTGAGATGTGATAAATATGCCAATACTGTAGTAGCGGAGATACAGCCTATGTAATGGTGATGGGCATCGGCTATACATAGCACAGAAGTATCTTTGGTATATGTAAACCAATATTTTAGGGCATTATAAAGATGCTCATCGGGGAGGACACTAAAGGTATTCATACTTTGGCTCTGTCCAAGTAAGAGCGTATCCTCTGATTCCAAGAGGCGGTCTTCGTATGCTATGCCTACAAAATAACTATGCTCATCTACTACGGGTAGATGCGAGGCATTGTTGATATTAAATATTTCTAAGGCTTCTGCTACTGAATTTGTAGTATGCAGTACAGGTATGTGCTCATCTATATAATCACTGACGTACACGCTCAATTTTCATTTATGGAACAAATAAATTGTTCTAATAGTTCATTGAATATTTCAGGCTGCTCCATCATCGCCGCATGACCACATTCATCTATCCAGTAGAGATGCGAATGAGGGATAAACTTATGGAATTCTTCTGCCACAAAGGGTGGCGTAATCGTATCCTGCTTTCCCCATATCAGCTGACAGGGCACTTTTATATTATGGAGTTCTCCTCCTATATGATGGCGTACCGCAGATTTCGCTAGCACCACGACTCTCAAGGCTTTTTCTCTGTCAGAAATTATTTCAAAGATTTCATCTACCAGCTCTTTGGTGGCGATATGAGGATTATAGAAGGTTTGTTCTGTCTTTTGTTTGATATATTGGTAATCTCCTCTTCGAGGCAGGGTGTCTCCAAATGCTCGCTCGAAGAGACCCGAGCTGCCAGTGAGGACAAGTGCTTTTACCTTGTCGGGATTACGTAGTGTATAGACAAGTGCTACATGACCTCCTAATGAATTGCCTACCATCACAAAACGCTCTATACCTTCCTCTGTAAATATTTTTTCTAAAAAAGTAACCATGCCCTCTACGGAAGTTTCCCGAATATCCAAGGAATACAGGGGTAGAAAAGGTACTATTACTCTGTATTTTTGGGAAAAATAGGCTATAGTATGTTCGAAATTCGCTAAACTGCCAAATAATCCATGTAAGAGAATTAGGGTATCTCCTTTTCCATAGCTGGCAAATCGTATCTCTTTTACAACTTTTTCAGACATAATCTTGTACGCTGCACAAAATAGACCAAAATATCAGCTTTGCTGTACAGAAATATTCAACAAAATATTAATAAAAATAAAAAATACTGGAAATCAGGGAGATAGCATTATAGGTCTTCTCGCCTATGGAATATTTCCTCTATAGCCCACATCTCATTTTTATAAATAATATCTACTATCAACTTTTTGGTATTTTCATCATATTTGGAAAAGAGGTTGTACCCCTCTTGTAACAGGTTCTTGCCTAACAAGATTCCTTCCACATCGGAGGTAGGATACAACTGTGGCTTTTGGCGCATAGTATGAGCAACATTATCTAGGATTTGTATTGTCTTTTCCAGTAGTTTAGTATTTATCATGGCTTCAAAGAGTGCCCTTACATGGGAGATAAAATTCTCTACTTCTTCCCGCTCCAGTTGATAGATGCAGTCTTCAAAATCCTCATCACTCATAGGCATGGTGATACCATTCTTAATGGCAATATCCATCATGGAAGACTCAAATTTTTTTGCACTGACAAAGGAGTCTAGTGCTGAAAATCCTGACCTCAACGCAGTAATAAATTGTCGCCCAAACTTGAATACTGCACCTGCCATATTGCCAAAAAGCCCCCATATACGCCTAGGTTGATGCATGTGTTCTGCAAGTCCTCGAAATGCATCTTCCAAATCTTTTCGCCTACTGGCTTCAGGATATATGGTAGTCAGGAAATAGTTTTTTATACCTGATATCATTTCTTCGGTAACATTATCGCCTAGATTTATTCTTCAAAAATAAAACTTAAACTTATTCTAATATACAGAAATTGAAAGCAATAGCGAAATATTATCTAGGAACTATGCGTGTGCAATATGAATTAGCTGATAATGAGTTATGCAAAATGATTATTTTTGTACAATGCCGACATCACGCCCGCCAATCATAATAGTAGGTATGCACCGAAGTGGTACGACCATGATTACCAAGATGTTGGAAGGGTTGGGGCTATTTGTAGGTCATCGAAAAGAGGTCAATAATGAGGCATTGTTTTTTTATAATATCAATAATTGGATATTTAAAATTTGTCATGCACGTGCTGATTTACCCCATAATCTAAGGTATCTCAATCCCATGACCAAAAAAATATTGGTACAAAGTCTCACCTACTTGTTGGGCAGCGTAAGGCGCTTATCCTTCTTGGGGGTTAATAAATTTTTTACCTATAAAAGTATTCAATCCTTAGATATTCCCTGGGGATGGAAAGACCCCAAAAACACCTTCACCTACGACATCTGGAAAGAAATATTCCCTGATGCCAAGATTATACATATATACAGAAACCCTATAGACTCGGTATCTAGTTTTATAGTGAGAGACTTGGAAGTAAAAAACAAGTACCGCCTATCTTGGAGAAAGAAGCTAAAACGGTTACTGCTAGTCAGCAATCGCTTTCACCCCAATTTCAGGCTTTTTTCTTTAGAAGAAGGGTATAATCTATGGGAAGAATATGTAAGTAAAGCTTTTGCCTTGGAGAACGACGAGACAAAAATTCTTCATATACGGTACGAAGATTTTTTGGCGAAGCCTCAAGACAATCTATCGCTTATGGCAACATTCTGTGGCTTGGCAGTAGATGAGGGATTACTAGCGAGGCAGGCAGATATGGTAAAAAAAGATAGAGGGTATGCTTTCCTTGGCAACCCTGAGTACCTCAGGGTATATCATACTATTAAAGACAAGCCACTTATGCAAAAATTGCATTACGATAAACTTGCAAACTGATTGAATCCCCGTATAGATATATTATTAGCTACCTATAACGGTGAAAAATATCTGGCCGAGCAACTCGACAGTATTATTGCACAATGCAGTTCCCACATTCGCATACTTATCCGCGACGATGGTTCCAGCGACACTACACCAACGCTATTAGAGCAATATCGCAGTCAATATCCCCATATAATCACGCTTGTACCTTTTGATACCAACAAAGGAGCTACACAAAATTTCAATACCCTGCTTAGCCATTCAGATGCAGATTATATCTTCTTTTCCGATCAGGATGATATATGGGAAAAAGATAAAATAACAAAAACATTAGCAGCCTTTAGTAACAAAGATGATGTTCCACAAATGTATTTCTCAGATTTATGTAAAATAGATGATAAAGGAGATATTATCTGCTCATCGCTTTATATGGATGAAAAAATAAATCCATTATATACCTCTACCCACCGCTTGCTGATGCAGAATGTGCCTTATGGCTGTACTATGGCTATAAACAGGACTTTGGCAGATCTTGCTTTCCCCATACCTCAGGAAGCTTTATTACACGACCATTGGGTTGCCCTTATAGCCTCGCTTTTTGGCGAAATACAGTATATCCCTACAGCAACGATACGCCATAGGATACACGACACCAATGCCAGCAGGGCTGCTAGCATACATCGCAAGGAGCAGGATGCTTCTGTGAAGAGCAAGCTCCTGAACCAAAACTTTCATAATTATCTTAGAAAACTATGCCGTCAAGCACAGGCTATACTTTTGCGATATGACGACAAGATATCTCCTGCACAAAGGAAATTATTAGAGGACTTTGTACGACTGGAACATCAGCAGGGCATACCTCGAAAATGGAATATCATAAAAAACAAATTCTTCAAACACGCTTTTACTCATACACTTAAAACTATACTCAGAGCCTAATGGAAAGCAAAAAAATATTAATTACTGGCGGCGCCGGATTCATCGGCAGTCATCTTGTAGATGCATTATATAAAAAGGGATATCGCATCATCGTACTAGACAATCTTAGCCCACAGATTCATGGCAGAGACCCTTTATCTAGTCCACTGGTACAGTCTATACAGGGGAAAGCGGAACTGGTAGTAGGAGATGTGTGTAATGTCGCTGATTGGCAGAAAGTAATTGCTGATGCGCACATCATTGTACATCTTGCAGCAGAGACCGGCACAGGGCAGTCTATGTATCAGGTAAGCCGCTACAATGAAGTGAATTGTACAGGCACCGCTATCTTATTAGACTTTCTTACGAATGTTACCCATCAAGTAGAAAAGGTAGTGGTAGCCTCCTCAAGAGCTGTATATGGTGAGGGAAAATATTACAATGCTACATTAGGCCGCTATGTTTACCCTGCTGCTCGCAAGCCCGAGGATATGGAACGTGGGGACTTCGCCGTAAAATGTCCCATAACAGATACAGATGTAGAATGTTGCGCCACTGATGAAGACAGTCAGATACAACCCAACTCCATCTATGGACTTACCAAATACTACCAAGAGAGGGCTATCATGGTATCTTGTAGTGCGCTCAATATTCCTTGTGTAGCCTTGCGCTACCAGAATGTATATGGCCCGGGACAGTCGCTAAGCAATCCCTATACCGGTATCTTATCTATATTTTCTACTCGCTTGCTGGAAGATAAGCCTATCAATATCTTTGAAGATGGAACAGAAAGTCGTGATTTTGTATATATTGACGATGTGGTAGAGGCTACAGTATCTGCTATAGAAAGTGATAAAGCAAATTTTGAGGTTTTTAATGTAGGTACCGGAACAGCTACCGATGTTATTACCGTAGCCAAGACATTGTCAAAAATTTATAACAGCCACTCAGCAATTAGTATTAGTGGGCAATTCCGAAAAGGTGACATCCGCCACAACTATGCCAACCTCGATAAAATTTCCTCGCATTTGGGCTTCACGCCACAAGTAACATTCCAAGAAGGTATCAGCAACTTTTGCCAATGGGTGCTAGCACAAGAACGTCAGCAGGATCAATACGAAAAATCCCTTCAGGAGTTGCGTGAAAAGGGATTGATGAAGTAATTATTTGCCTTATTTGTATTAAGGAAAAAAGAAATTATACATTATTATTTTTTGATTGTAAAAAAGTAGTATCTTCGCAGTCCAAATTATTTGAGGCATGAAAAGAACTTTTCAACCATCTTTACGTAAGCGAAAAAACAAACACGGATTCAGAGAGCGTATGGCGACTAAAGGAGGCAGAGCAATCATCAATGCTCGCCGTAGAAAAGGAAGAAAAAAACTTTCTGTGTCGGATGAAAGAAAGTTGAAATAATTTTCCAATCATTTTTGCCTTAGGCTACGCTTTATATTATCTCATAATATTACATTTGGGCTATAAAGTCTAAAATATTATCTATTATCTCTACAAATACCTTTCCCTCAAAAGAGAAACTCAAAAGTAGCAAAGCTATCACAAGCTTATTTACTGATCGCAGGTACATACAAAGCGGAGCTTTGAGAATGTACTATCAGGAATATGCACTTAGCGATGTACATATCCAATGGGCGTTTTCTGTCTCTAAAAAGAATTATGGCAATGCCGTAGATCGCAATACAATCAAAAGAAGAATGAGGGAGGCAGTACGCTTGACAAAATCAGAGCTTATAAGCAAGCTACCCGCACATCAGCATTATATATGCCTTCTCTCTTATCATGGCAGAGGACGACTTCCTCAATATGCAGATATAGATATGCATATAAACGACATATTAAAGAAGTTTTTATACAAAGTACATCAATAGTTGCCTAATGCCTTGTCCATATCGGTTTTGGCCATCAGTACTTTATATTTAGCAGAAAGCAATATAGCCTGAGTAGTATATACCTGTTGCTCGGCATTGGTAAGCTCTAGGCTACTGCCCACGCCTTCTTTGTATTTTATCTGCGTAATTTTATAAATTTTTTCTGCTAATTCCATGTTGGATTTGGCATTATTCAGCTCCTCCGTAGCATTAAGATAGTCGGTTTTAGCTTTATTATATTCTAGGGTGATGGCAGATTCCAACTGCTGTCTTCCTAGTCTTATACGTTCCAAGTCCACCTTAGCACTCTGCACCCTAGCCTTAGTGCCAAAGCTATTCCATACCGGAATATTCACCTGAAATCCTGCAAAACGATATGGATACCAAGGTTCTTTGCCAAAGAAATTGAATTTCTGTGACAAACCTAGCGCACCCATGCTGCCATACGCCATAATTGACGGCATATATTCTGCCTTAAATCTCTTGATATTAGACTCATTGACACTCTCTCTCATATCCATGAGTGCATAGTCCTTGCGTTGCATAAATGGAAGCGCACCACCACTTACTGCTGGCGCATTGATATTGCTGACAAAATCTTCCAAAGTCTGTATTAAGGCTATGGGATCTTCTATAGGATATCCCATTTGGTATTTTAGGACATATAAGGTAAGGTCATATTGCTTTTGTAAAGTAGATACCTGTGTTTTGAGATTTGCCAAAGAGAGTTTTAGTCTATCTACGTCTATGACTTCCACCACTCCATTATTATACAGGGCAGTGGTGGTTTTGAGTATATCTTCCAGTTTTTTAATATTTTGGGCTATGATAGCAGAATTTTCTTTCGCAATCAGCGCATTGTAGTAGGCTCTGGTCACTTGATCTTCTACTTCATCAGCGGTAACTTCTTTCTTGCTTTTTTCTATTTCTACGAAAGTCTTGGCAGCCTTCATACCCACAAGAAATACACCATTGAACACCGTCTGTGTAGCCGTAAAATTGACATCGAAATTTTCTTTTACCCCAAATTGTACTTCCAAATCTATGGGCTGCCCTGGGAAGCTCCCTGAGGGTATGATGCTTGTATATAATTCCCCGAAATGCTTATATCCAATTTGTCCATTCACTTGCGGTAATAATGCCGATAGGGCTTCTTTTACTCTTAGATTAGCTTTCTCAATTTCCAAGTCCGACTGTTGGAGTGTCCAAGCATGAATAATGGCATAGTCTTTGGCTTCCTGTAAAGAAAATTGCTGTACTACGGCACTATCTTGACTCTTTGCTATACTGCAGAATAGTCCTAGTATGGTAAAAAAATATTTTTTCATATTTCTATTTTTTTAAAATTATTTTCTAAAATATCTTTTCCTTTATCTGTAGCCACAGCGTAGAGATGATATTTTATCAAAGTAGAGTAGGTATGTACAGGATCATAGTCCGCTATAGGAAATACCTGCGTATTAAAGATATTGTCAGCATTGGCAATATATAGTCGGGATATCATCTCTACATCTATATTATCACGATATAGGCCGGTATCCATTCCTTTGCGTAAATTCATCACGATATGCTCCCTGATAAAGCGTATTTTATAATCCTGTAATAGCTGCCAAGTGTCGGGAAAGAACTTTTGTAAGTCATATATCACACTTATCGCTATACTTTTGAGTAGCTGCGATACATTTATACTCATAATTATCATCTCCTCTATAGCATTATGATTGGCTGTAAAGATGCTGTTGATTTCCTCCTTCCTGCTATTTATATCTGAAAGCACACAGCTATGGACGAGTGCTGCTTTATTTATAAATACACTATAGATAGTCTTCTTAGAGATACCTAAGGAGCGCGCTACATCCTCCATAGTTACACTTCTGATACCTATCTTCAGGAAAAGTTCTTTTGCATTGGCAACGATTTTATGTTCCAATTCCTGATGGGTGAGTGTAGTATCGTGTGCGTGCACTAGGGTACAAAATTATTTGAATAAACTATGGAAACCAAAGAAAGTTTCAGGGTTTTCTATTGTTTTTCGGTTAAATATTATGTACCATAGATTTTTTCAGAATTGGTTTAAAAACTTGAATACCTTAGAAAGCATAAAATAAAGTCAACATTTCCATAAAAAAATTACCTCATTTTATGCAATAGTTGTGGGATTATGGGGAAGTCATTTTCTTATCAAGTTTAGCTCTGATTCATATTCAGCTATTGGTTCTTCGACAAGGAATACCTCAAGCTCTTTTTTGTCGTTGAAACCTCCTATTTTCTGTCTGTATATAGCCGAAGTTTTCGGATTTTCAATTTCAAGTTTTCGGTTTTTACTAATAATCAAGTATTCTTCTTCTTGGTCAATTCCTAAAAATCGTCTGTTTGACAAATTTGCTGCAATTCCTGTTGTGGAACTGCCTGTAAATGGATCTAAAATCCATGCATTGGGCTTTGTGGAAGCTAAAATCAAACGAGTTAGAATAGATAATGGTTTTTGTGTGGGGTGTTTGCCACACGATTTTTCCCAAGGTGCAATGGCAGGTAATTTCCAAACGTCTTTCATTTGCTTATCGCCATTGAGTTGCTTCATCAGTTCATAGTTGAAATAATGTGGCACAGTTTTGGACTTCCTTGCCCAAATAATTTGCTCGGTGGAATAGGTAAAATATCGGCACGAAAAATTGGGTGGTGGATTGGTCTTTTCCCAAGTGATTACATTTAGAATTTTAAAACCTAACTCCGTTAAGATTTGTCCGATTGAAAAAATGTTGTGTAGGGTTCCGCTTATCCAAATGGTAGCATCATCTTTCATCTTATCACGAACTAAGGTGAGCCACTTACGATTGAACTCGTTTATGAAATCAAACCCTTCTGATTTGTCCCACTTGCCTTTATTTACACTTACGATTTGCCCATTTTGGATTGACAAACCATTATTAGAAAGAAAATAAGGCGGGTCGGCAAAAATCATATCAAATTGGTGGTCAAACTTGGGCATAAGTTCCATTGTATCACCGTGTAGAAGATAGAAGTGTTTGTCGTCAGATTTGAAATAGGGTTTAAGCATTATTATAGAGTTGGAAATTTTGACTGAATTCTTCCAGAGAATTTACTATAATTTTATCATTAAAACCTTCTATAATATCCACCCACCTTACCAAAACATTATCACCTTTAAAGTCAAAAGTCGGATCAATTTCTACGGATAGTCCACAATAATCCCATATTGTACCTTCTTCGATATTTTCTAAAAAATTAAACAAAGTAGCTGTTTTTATTGGGCTATAATTTTGATTTTTAATTTCTACTCTCATCTTCTACCAAATTATTACCTTTGCAAAGATAATGATTTTTCAATTAAAAAACACACAATAAGTGTTTTTTTGTTTTGATGAATAAAGAAATTTTAATACGATTCGGTAGTAGAATAAAAACTTTAAGACTCGAAAAAGGTCTTACACAGGAACAATTTGCATCAAAATCAGGTCTTCATAAAAATTATATTGGAATGGTAGAAAGAGGAGAAAGAAATCCTTCCTTAATTAATATTGAAGCTATTTCTAATGGGCTTGAAATTTCAATTTCTGAATTAATGAAATTTTGAGTTTTTCGGACATTTCTAACAACTCATTATTAATTAGCAAAAGTGCCACCGTATCACCATTTAAGACATAGAAGCTTTTATCTTCGGATTTGAAAAATGTAAAATCATTTTACCTTCTGCTATGAGTCGCTACTTGAACAATTTTATATATGTCCTTATGTTCTTCTAGTGCTTTTAAAAGATTTCTAAACATATAAGCAGTAGATAGATTTGTTTTTTCTTGTATCATCAATAGCTTAGCTATTAGATAGAGAAATTTTATAGAATATTCTCCTTTATTTGCTAATGCCGGATATTTTGCTGCTTCCAAATTTGCTTCATTTTTCAACAGTTCCACATTTAATAACTTGCTTCTTTCTATATCGGATTTCAATGGTGTAATATGATTATCCCATTGTTGAATTAAAAAGTTTAGAAACTTTTTTGTTTCTATACTATTGTGATTCATTTTTAAAATTGCATCAACTGCCCAATGTATATGTTTGGGTGTTCTTATTCTCGACCATCCTGATTTACTTTTGCCATCTTTTTGTCTGTATCGCAGTAATAAGTCATAATTCGATAGAGATCCTTGATATACACCAAGAATATAAGTGTCATTAATTTCTATAATAACCAAAGGTTCTGCCCCTTTGACTTTCATGTGTGGTAATGTTTTCACCATTCGTTTAATACATTTTCTGTTTTAACTTTTTCAATAAAAGAGCTCAAAGTTGTGAGATTATACATACTCGGAATGATGTTAAACGCTTCTTCCAATTTGTTTTTTGCAGAAAGCCAACCTTGTCCGTCAGTAATCCAAACAAACTCATAACCATCATATTGGTTTATTTTTGGAGCAACATCAGAGTATGCTCTTGCTGTTTCGTTGAGTTTTGAACCTCCTCCATTATAGAAATTGGTTTCTATTAAATACGTTTTCTTTTTGGTTTTTATTACAAAATCAAACCGTTTTACGTCTGCTCCTAAACTAATAATTTCTGGGAAAATCGTATTATTTACTTCCTTTTTATAAAAAATACCTGCTTTGTCAAAAATAAGCGAAACTGCTTTGGACATATTATCACCACCCCTGTTTTTTCTTGCATTAGTGTCTAATCCTACTTCTATTCCAAAAACATAATCTACAAGATTTTTCACATTTTTATTTCTAAAAACTTCAGCCAAACCTGTTTCTTGCATGTATTCTATAATTAGTTCAGCGGTATTAAAGTAAGTGTTAAGCAAAACAATGTCCCCTTTGTTGTTGAACGTTTTGGCGTTTTTGTTTTTGCGTATTGCAATGAGAATATCCAAAACTTCAAATACTTTTGGGTTTTCATCATACAGTTCATGTACTGCTTCTCTCAAATTTTCTTTACCAATCAAATAATTCAATTGGTTGAGTTTGATAGCAATTTTATTTACGTTGCCCTTTATTTTATTGAAGTCTGTGAAATAGTCAAGTGTAGCGTTAGTCTCTGATAATTGAGATAAGAAGAGTTTAAATTGCTCTGACATATTCTTGATTATCGATTTGATTTGTAATTAATAATTCACTTAACTTTCCTCGCTTTTGTGGATTTGCGTTTATATTTCTGCGTGCATCAACTCTCTTAATGTTGAAATCAGCATATAAGTCGTCAAAGAAATTATCGTTCTCGTTTTTACCTTTCACATCAGAATTACTTAAAATCCAAGTGTGATTTAATAAGTCCAATTTTGAACAAAAGTCTTTCAGTCTGATTTGTTCAATGTCGTTAAATTCATCTTTTGTATAAGAGTTAAAACTTGACGTTTCACTCAACGGCTTATAAGGCGGATCAAAATAAAACAAAGAATTTTGCTGTGCATAGTGTAATGTTTGCTCAAAATCGCCACATAGTATTTCGACTCTTTGTAATGCTTCACTCACTGCCATAATATTTTCTTTATCACAAATAGTAGGCTTCTTATAACTTCCCATCGGGACATTAAATTCGTTTTTTCTGTTCACTCTATATAGTCCATTGAAACAAGTGCGATTGAGAAAAATAAACAAAGCAGATTGTTGGGTTTGCTCTTTTTTTCTTGTATTGTATTTTTCTCGCATTCGATAGTAGTATTCTTTCTTCCCTTCGGGTATATTTTCTAAAGAATAATATTCATCTTGCAAAGATTCTAGAATTGAAATTAGTTGTTTGGGTCTTGAAGCTATGGTCTTATATGTGTTGATTAAGTCCTGATTGATATCATTAATAACTGCTTTTTTCATATTGGGAAAGTTAGCCAGCATCCAAAATAAAACCGCACCGCTTCCAACAAAAGGTTCAATATATGTGAATTTATTTTTAGTTATTTCATAAGGCAATGACCTATCTATCACTGATATGAGCTGTGTTTTTCCTCCTGCCCATTTCAAAAATGGCTTTGGTATTCTGTCTGTCATTAGTCCGCAATATATTTTGGGTCTAGCAAATTTACAGTTTCAATTCTTCTTTTCCCTGTTTTCCTCACTTTTTTTGAGGAGAAACACAAACTCTATAGAATTTGTGTTTCGCAGGATTTTTTATAATTTTCGGGTGTCGCAGTGAGGAAAATAGGATAAATCTCTAATTGCTTCGCCCATATTTCTTTCGAGATTCCTCACGATGTTCGCAATGCGGGAAAAGAAATAAAAATAGCAGGGCGGCACGTAGTGCCGCCCTGCCGGTGAATAAATATATAGGTGTCTTATTTTTTAGCTTTTGATACAGCGTACAGCCGAACCTTTCCACTACCGGTACTTCATAGGCGTTGCCGCTATGTTGCTGATGTCATACTTTAATTTTGGGTATCAGGCAGTATAACCTGTTCTATATACACATCCAAGTGTTCCACAGATACAGGCTTTAGCATTATCTCATTCTTCTCATTCAGCAAGTATATGGTAGGCGTTCCGGATATATAGTAGTCCTTTACAGCCTTTCCTTCCCATTGTAGCAAGTCACAAGTACTGATAAATGGGCAATAGCTAGCCAATAAGTCAAATCCTTCTTTGATACCATCTAATGACACCATCAACATTTCTATATCTACTTTGCCTTTGTATTTTGCATATACTTTCTGTATTTGGGGGATTTCTCCCATACACATTTCACACCAGCTGGCAGCAAATATTACTACCTTATATTTATTGGGAATATCATACAGACTTTTAGGCACATCTTGAGCCGTATATCCGGGGGCATGTACTAAATGGGTAATTTGAATATTAGGCACTGTATTTCCCACACGCATCTTTCTATAGGATTCCAAATTATTGACTAACTTGTCATCCAAGCTGCACTGCTTCTGTGACAAGAGCTTCAGCGACAGATACTCCGATGCGGTAAACAGACTGCGCTTCTCAAACAAGTTAAACATAAACATACTCATCTCGTTGAGCTTCTTGTCATTACGCTGCAATGAAGACAATATAGCATCTATAGATATTTTCATCTTTTCATATATGGTATCCATACTGCCTTCGCTATGCTGTATAAGATAAAAATGTTTTTCTATCATATCTGTATATAAGTCGCTCTTATACCATCGAGGGTCATTGTAATCCAATTTGCGGAATGCTTCTATGGTAGCAGGCACAAGTGTATTATCCGATTGGGGCAAGGTGACAGCCAAGGTCGCCAATTTGCGATGGGGTAGATACCATGCAAGAAAACTATTGCTGTCCAAGGACGCCAGCCATTGTCGTTCGGATAATTGTAACCGCTTTATCTCGTTCTTTATAAATTGAAGAGCTATATGTTGCTCCTTATGCAGCGTAGTAGTACTGTATATATTTTCCAAGTATTTAAGTGCATTTTGTGCATTGGCATTTTGTGGATATGCCTTTGCGTAGTAATGCAACAATTGATTTTGCTTGCCGGCTATGACTTCTATACTTTCGGGATTGCCGGGGTGCAGTGCTTGCAGCGTAGTGTTCTCATTACTGAGTACCACATATAGCACTTTATCGTCAGTGGTGGTAATATAGCCCAACCCATAATCCGAAGGCATAAACCTCAGACTAAATCTGCCTTGTGTGTCTGTAGCAGTGCTATCTATGGTATATATTTCACTACCTTTATATCCTTTTAGATATAAAGTATCGCTTTTTAGCATTGTGAAAGTACCCTGTAGGGTTTGTTGCCCGATAAGGCAACAGCTATAGCCTATGAACAATATAATAATTGGTAGAGTTCTCATTATATAATCTACTTATTGTATGTATTAAAAACAGAAGTCAGTGGTACTACCCACTGACTTAGTTTTATGCCTAATATACTATTTTTAATTTAGCACACAGCGCACATTACATCCTGTTGTTTTTATTATGGAATAAGAACCCCAATTTAAAATATAGCCACAGAAACCACCGCCTCCATCTCCAAATTGTACGGCCCTTGCGTTTGTATTGCTTACAGATTCACTTGTCCATACGTAAGAATACAAACCTGCACCACCACCTGCTATTACGCCTGTAGTGCCATTGCGTTCGCAACCATAAGCATTAAAATAATTATTTGCTTGGTACGATTGACAGACATTGAAATTATTTCCGCTCGCCAATATCTCTGCCTGAGTAGGCAATCTATAGCCGGCAGGACAAGGATTGTTCACCCCACTCACCCCTTGCCACAGGTTATTATCCACGGTACTCTTCCAGTCCCCGTTATTGAGGATAAAGCAGGAGGTAGTAGGCGTATTGCTAGTGGCGAGGGTAGTGGTAGTCCCTGAGGATCTATAGGCATGACCATCGTCGGGTCTTCCCCACTGAAATAGATATCCACGTGCAAGAGCAATGTTCACGTCACTTCTATTCGTAGCGCCCAAGTTTCTATCCAGCCATTTTTTGCCTCCATATAATGCTGTAATCTGTACGTATGTAGGTGGCGTAGCACACACTATAGCACAAGCATTAGCCGTCACACTGGGCGTAGTATTCGTAGTAAAGGGAACAGATCCACTTCCGGAGGTACAGGTAGTAGGTGTACCTGAGGCTGTAAGTGTAATCAACTGACAGCCCGTACTTGTAAATGTACCCGAGCCCGAGAAGGTAAACCCACTATTGGTAGCACTTATGTTATAAGTACCTACTGTAGTCACATTGGCATATATAGTCATAGTTTGTCCACTGGCAGCTTCATTCTGTTTCAATATTCCGGTAATAATGCCATTGCCCGTACATCCTGGTCCGCCATAAGCCGATACTATGGCAGTACCATTCGAAGATGGATGTGCATTCACTGTACGGGTAAGCGTACAGCTTTGTCCCCCAATATTCAGAGCAAAACTTGCTGTACCATTAGAGGTAGGTGTGCCGGTAATAGTATATACAAGGTTGCCACTTCCGTTTACAAAACTAGAGCCTGTAAGATTTGCCGTAAGCCCTAATACTCCTGTGGAAGGGATCGCATAAGAACCATAAGGCCCCCCATCGCCACCGGTATAGGGTACAGTGGAGGTTACACCTGCCGCCGCAGTATAGATAGTCAGTGTCCCGGCATGGGTAGCACTCGCACAGTTGAGTGTGGCTATCTCCCCGGGCTTGATACCTGCTATACCGCTTATACAATTCCATATAGGACTCGCAGGTGTCCCATCATTTATCTGCAAGCAAGACATGCTCGTATTGTAGATAATCAATCCTGTAGCCGGGTTGGTAATGGTGCTGCGCTCTGCCTGCGTCATCCTTGGAAACACCACGCCTTTGGCGTTGGTACTACTCTGCATGACCTCAAATGCCGCAGAGCTATCCGGAGTATTCGTGTTCACGCCTACCTGCTGACCCTCTACTCTCGTAGCTATCATTCCTAATGCTACGCATACTAATGTTGTAAATAATTTCTTCATCTTATTTTGTTTTTGTTTTATTGTGTTGTTTTTGTTTATTCTTGAGTTCATACGTTTATGTTTTTACTTTGTACTCTGTGGTTATTTGCATGCTTCCTTGTATCTTACTTTGTAATAGTGAGTTTCTTGGTAATCACCTCCTCATCCAGTATTACAGATACCATATATGTACCCGCTGCCAGCACACCAACGCCCAATGTATTCTTATTCATGCCTTTGCCCAACTGTAGCTTCTCCGCACTCACCACATTCCCCAATACATCGTATATCCTCAGGCTCGCCGTCATGGCCCTTGCCGTCATAATCTCCACCTGTACCGCTGCGCCGCTGAGGGCAGGATTGGGATATATATCCACACTTTGTGCGCTGCCACCTTCTAATCTTGCCGTTACGATATTGCTGTACTCGTACTTGCCGTTGTTGTCTATTTGCTTCAGACGGTAGTAGTAGGTGATGCCCTGCTCTACAGCATAGTCATTGTCTGTATAGTTTACTACCTCGTTGGTAGTTCCTGCACCGCTCACAAAGTCTATCAGGATAAAGCTACGCCCATCTTCAGAGCGCTCTACCTCAAAACCCTTGTTGTCGTACTCCGATGCCGTAGCCCAGTCCAAGCGTATATAGCTGTTGTCTATACCCCTTGCTTTCAGGTACATCAGCGTCACCGGCAATGCACCTCCCGTATTGCTGGGTCCGTGCATCTTGAACGAACTGAACGATACCTGATCACTCAGCGTATAGTTGGTGGGCGATAGTCCCAATCCATTCAAACTCGACATCTTCGTCGTCCCATCTATATATACACTGTCAGGTCCCGGTGACGTAGTCGTAGC
>JBGAWK010000109.1:0-3571 GCA_044227665.1 Chitinophagales bacterium | reverse complement strand
GGGACATTTTGTACTCCTTTGTGATTTAGGAACTCTAAAAACTTTTCTATTGCCTGTAAATGCTTGTTGATGTAGTTATTTGACAGTCCACCGCCCCGCCTTTCGTTGGCTCGTGTGCTGATGTATTCGTGATAGGATTTTATATTTTTATGTTGCAGTTGGTTGATATGGTTTACTTGGTTCTTTTCAAGATGGTGTAAAAATTCTCTGATGATTAAAGGCATTCCGTTTACTGTTCCGCTTCCATAACCCAACACGTCCAACCATTCTTTAAAGGCGGTTTCTAAGTATTGATAGCTTTGATTTTTGAGGTTTATCTTCTGCATAGTATTTTGTTTTAGTTCCCGATTGCTTTGCATCGGGATTAATTCGATTACGATTTTTTGAAAAAAATCTATCTCATTAATTTGCATCCTTCATCTTTTTAAAAGTTATGTCTTAATTCGTGTAAGTGCTTGTATTTATTGGGTTTGATTAAGACAGTTTGCATTTTGTCCGATTGTGTCCGATTGGCTTATTATCCTTTCTTCTTTTTGTTCTTCTGCTCGTAAGCCTTCCATACCTTTTGCATCACAGTTTTGATTTGGCTGTTTATTCTTTCTTCTAAGGATTTTCTTTCGTTGATTGGAGTTAGTGTATAGATGTAGCCAGTTCGTTGTTTCTTGCCTCCTGTAATTTCGATATAGCCGTATTCAATCAGTTCTTGTAAATAGCGGTTCAAGGTTCTTGGGTGCATCTTGTTTTCCTGTCTTACTTCGTTGGCTAAAAATCCGGGTGTTTCTCTTTTGCTGTTCCAGTTTTGCAGCCATTCGTAAAAGTCTCTTACTGCTCCGTTTAATTCATCACTCTTTCTAAACAGTACATCAGACAAGAGTTTAAAGCCCCATTCAATATCGCTGGGGTGGGTTTCTATTTGTACTTCTCCCGTGCTTTGGTCTGCGGTCTGCTCTCGTTGGTATTGGTGGTAAAAAGTGATGGCTTCAATGAAGTTTAAAAGCATGGGCAAGGTTCTTCTTTTCTTAAACACTTCCTGCGGTACGTCTATTAGCGGTGCATAAGGATTTATTACTTTGATGGGTTCTAAAGCCTTTTGCATTTGTTGCAGCTTGGTTTGTATTTCTTTTTCCTGATAGCTGTCTATAAGTCCCGCCCTGTATCGCTTTTGGTAGTTCATTATTCTTTCGTCCTGCTCTTTGCTATCGTCTAAATAAATCAGGATGCTGCGGTTGGCGTTATCTTCATACACGCTTTCTTTGGTGGTGCAAGCGATTACACTTACTGGCCCTTCCACTATTAGCGTGATGGTTTCCAGTTTTCCGTCTCTGCCTTTGCGTGTGATGGTCTTTGATATTTTCTTTTCGCTTTGCAGTTCTCGCATCGGGAACAGCACGGACAAAGCCCCTTCCAAGTCTTTTACTACAAAAACTTTGTGGCGTATTTCTTCACGCTTGTAGTAGTAAAAACTATTGCCTGTAAATTGGGTGTGTTCTTTTTTATCTTCTTCGGGTATGCAGTTGGCTACTTTTTCCATCAGGTAACTTTTTCCTGCTCCGCTTCTCGCCAAACATATGACGCTGATGGGGTCGGGTGTTTTTCGGCTGGTCATGGCAAGTAATAAAATCAAGGCGTTTTCTGCTTCGCCCTGTATGCCGCTTGCTGCAAGGTCTTGTATGGTTTGTTCTAATAAAGTTTCGTGCTTCAGGTTTTCAATAGCGGCTTGCTTTTCTTTTTCTGTTAAGGGTTGAGTTCTCTCGCTTTGCTCGAGATGACGTTCTTCTTTGATTTTTTCGAGCCTGTAATTTTCTAATTGCTGTGTAAGCCCTGCCAATGTTCCTGCCGTTACACTTGTTCCCACTTCCAGGCGTTCCGCTATTTTTCTGATGAACTTCTCTAACTGGGTATCGTTGTATAAATCGAGGTTATGTCTTATTGGTGGTATCTCTGATTCATTTAAACTTACTTTTAAAGTTACCCGCATCCTGTCCAGTCCTTCAAGCCTTACGCCTCCCAATACTTCTATGCTTAGTATGCTGTTCTCGTAAATGAGTTGCTCGGGGTTGGTGGTGGTAAACGTTGCCATGTTTATAATTTTTATTTTTAGCACCTATTGGTGACAAATGTACTCTATTGGTTTTAATTATGCAATACCTTTATTATTTGTATAGTACAAATAAGTGTCTTAGCTTTGCTGTTATTACAGATTTTGTAGTAATTAAAGCACTTTTGTATGACTTTTGGGGAACGTATTACGACTTTGCGCAAGCAGCTTAAATTGTCGCAGGATGATTTGGGTAAACGTATCGGAACTTCTGCGCCTATCGTGGGTAGGTATGAGCGTAATGAGATTAAACCTTCTATTGAGACCGCTAAAAAAATTGCCGATATACTTAATACGACTGTAGATTATTTGATCGGTGGCGCAGATGCTGTGAAACTTGATAAAAAAATGCTCCAACGTATTCAGGATATTCAACAGCTTACAGATAAAGACCAAGAGCATATCTTCGCCTTGCTAGATGCTTTCTTGAGAGACTATAAAACTAAAAAAGCTTACGCCTCTTAGCTGGTTGGAGATGTTGCCTGTACGCTTTTGGGGCAAGTTTACGAGGTTACGGCTGGACTAAGTAATGAAAAATGATATAAAAAAAAGGATTAAAGCCAATAATAAAAAGATATTGCTAATAAAATGTAAATACTTGATTTTTTCAACTTTGTGAAGTCTCCAAATATAAAAAGGCATTATAAGTTTGATAAACAAATAATCATTTAATTTGGAATTATTTTTGTATAATGTTTTAATTAATATATAATTTATGACAATTCTAAATATCAAAAAAAATATACCAATTTTTATGTATTCATTTAAGCCTGTAAAGTCATTCATTTAGCCTATTTTTCTTCTGCTTCAGTAGCTTTCATTATATATTCTGTACTCATCCAAACATTATCGCTTACGTATTTTTTTGCTGTACTATCGTAGTATGCATTACTAAAGACCATAATTCCTGTAGAAATTAAATTACCTTTATCATCTTTTGTCATAAGTTCTGTAGAATAACTACTAATAACATTATAATTATCTAATTTATGATATGTTTGAATTTTTGTCTCATCGATAATCCAATCACCTTCAATATTTTTAGACTGCTCTTTAGTTAAAGAAATTGACTGCCAATTAGTTGCAGAAACTTTTGATATTTTCAATCCTAGACCTACTCCTCCTTGTATTGTAATGGATTTGTCGGAGAAACCTATTGATATTGCAATTCCTTCAGCTAATTTATCTGGAGCAATGGGATATGAAACCGACGAACTTGATGATCCAAAAAATGTTTCATTTACAAAATCTTGGGTTAAACCTTTTGTGGTTGAAATACTTGCTCCCCCAATAAAATCAGGGTCAGTTCCATCTTGACTGAAATCTTGATTAGTGACATAAATTTTTGATTCCATGGCAAACTTAGTTCTACCAACTTCATCATAAATTTTACCAGATTGCGTAACATAGTTAAATCCATAAGCAATTCCAAATCCTACTTCAAATTCACCAAAAATTGTTGTGACTCCGCAC
>JBGAWK010000108.1:0-3752 GCA_044227665.1 Chitinophagales bacterium | reverse complement strand
GGTCTAGGGTCTTTTTCTGAGCCTTGTTCTACTTTTACGATACAAGTGCGACAATATCCTCCTGTACCTTCTAACTTTGAATAATAACACATTGTTGGAGGTGCCAGTTTTGTGCCATGCATATCATCAATCAGACGTGCTGCTTCAAGAATTGTAGTTCCATTAGGCACTTCAATACTTATATCATCGATGGTAACTTTAGGCATATCTTATTCTGTTATATTATTTAGTCTATAATAATGTTTTACATCCTGAATGTATTGGGGTTGGGTAACATACGACTCAAATTCTAATCTAAAATGCCTTATGGCACTAGCTACAGGCCATGAAGCGGCCTCTCCTAAGGGGCAAATAGTTTTGCCATCTATTTTAGTCTGAATATCCCACAATAAATCTATATCTTGTAATGTACCTTTACCTGTCAATATTTTTTTAGATACTTTCTCCATCCAGCCCGTACCCTCTCTACATGGCGAGCATTGTCCGCAGCTTTCATGATGATAAAAGCGGTTGAAAGTAAATAAATTTCGTACCACTGAGCTATCTTCGTCTAGAACAATAAACCCTCCTGACCCCAACATTGTACCTGTCAAGAAACCTCCTTCACTCAGTGACTCATAACTCATCAGCCTTGGTTCGCCAGCAGCTGTTTTTAAAATTAAATCTGCTGGAAGAATAGGCACTGAAGAGCCACCAGCTACTACTGCCTTTAATTTTTTGCCATTTCGTATGCCTCCACAATATTTGTCGGAATAAATAAACTCTTCTACTGGCAACCCTAATTCAATTTCATACACACCAGGTTTGTTGATATGCCCCGAAGCAGAGATTAGTTTTGTGCCTGTAGATTTACCTATACCAATTTTTGCATATTCATCACCACCCATATTGATAATAGGCACTACAGCAGCTATAGTCTCAACATTATTTACTACTGTTGGTCTTCCCCACAAACCTGCTACAGCTGGAAACGGTGGCTTAATTCTAGGATTTCCTCTTTTGCCTTCTAAAGATTCCAAAAGTGCTGTCTCCTCTCCACAAATATAGGCACCAGCACCTGGTTGTACATATAAGTCGAGGTCATAACCCGAACCTAGAATATTTTTCCCAAGTAACCCTGCTTGATATGCTTCTTTGATGGCCTTTTGCAATATTTTTATGATATAAAAATATTCTCCTCTTACATAAATATATGAAGTATTTGCACCTAAAGCATAGCTAGACACTATCATACCCTCAATAAGCAAATGGGGAATTCTCTCCATCAAATATCTATCTTTAAAAGTGCCTGGCTCTGACTCGTCGGCATTGCAAACTATATATCTAGGCACACCTTCGGGCTTAGCCAAAAAGCTCCACTTTAATCCAGTTGGAAAGCCCGCACCTCCACGACCTCTTAGCCCCGATTTTTTTACTTCTTCAACTATTTGATCTGGTGCTAGCTTTAATGCTTTTTCTAAAGACTTATAGCCATTATTTTTGCGATACACTTCTAGGGTGTTGATACCTTCTATGTGGTCGTATTCTAATAATAATTTTTTACTCATAAAATGCTATCAGCAGTACCTACTTCTTTTGTTTTCAATTCTTAATTCAGATAAAATAGTATCAATCTTTTCAAATGTAAGGTTTTCGTAAAACTGTGCACCAATTTGAAACATAGGTGCTGTGCCACAAGAACCAAGGCACTCTACTCTTTTTAACTGAAACATTCCATCATTAGTTATTTTGCCTACTTGGGTTTCTAGCTTTCTCTCTAAGTAAGAGATAATATCTTCGGCACCCATTAGCCAACAAGAACTTGTATGGCAAACTTCAATTAAATATTTGCCTACGGGTTCAAGATTAAACATAGTATAAAAAGAAGCCACTTCATAAACTTCAATTGGTTTTATTTGCAAAATTTCTGCTACATGATCCATCACTTGAGGACTTAGCCAACCATCGAACTCTGCTTGTGCTAGATGTAGAAGTGGAATCAATGCAGATTTAGATTTATCTTTTGGGTATTGCGCAAGAATACTTCTTACCTCTTCTTGGGCTAATGTTGAGAATTCTATTTTTGTCGTTGTTGTCATTATGCGTCTAATTCTCCAGCTATTACATTTAAACTACTCAAGATGACTATTGCATCAGATAATAAAGAACCTTTTATCATTTCGGGATAGGCTTGATAATATATAAAGCAAGGGCGTCGAAAGTGTAGTCTGTAAGGCGTGCGTCCTCCATCACTCACCAAAAAGAAACCTAACTCTCCATTTCCACCTTCTACTGCATGATATACTTCACCAGCAGGTATAGGCACTTCTCCCATTACTATTTTAAAATGATAAATAAGTGCTTCCATATTGTTGTACACCTCCTGTTTTGGAGGTAAAAAATATTCAGGTACTTCAGCGTGAAATCCGTCTTTAGGCATTTTTTCTAAAGCTTGTCTTATTATTTTTAAGCTTTGCCATGTTTCTTCACTACGAACCATATACCTATCATAAGTATCTCCACTTATGCCTACTGGTATATCAAAGTCAAAATCTTCATAGCTAGAATATGGTGTAGATACTCT
This sequence comes from Chitinophagales bacterium, assembly GCA_044227665.1. Classification (GTDB taxonomy): domain Bacteria; phylum Bacteroidota; class Bacteroidia; order Chitinophagales; family JADIYW01; genus JBGAWK01. Next base: position 1,189 of record JBGAWK010000108.1, on the reverse strand, counting down.
TACATCATAGTCTAAACCTGTAGCTCTAAGATTGGGACCAGTAAATCCATAGCTCAAAGCACTTTCAGTAGTAATTGCTCCTGTATCTATGGTTCTATCCATAAATATTCTATTTCTATTGAGAAGATTTTCAAATTCCGCAAATACTTTAGGAAATTCTTCTAAAAATTTACGTATCAATCCTTCTGCTTTGGGAGACATATCTCTTTCGAGCCCACCTATACGACCAATATTTGTTGTCAAACGTGCGCCGCACAATTCTTCGAAAATATCATAAATTTTTTCTCTTTCTTGAAAAACATAAAGAAACCCCGTGAGTGCACCTGTATCAACGCCCAAAATGGAATTACAAACCAAATGGTCGGCTATTCGAGCCAATTCCATTATTATTACCCTTATATATTCTGCTCTCTTTGGCAGTTGTATGTTGCAAAGTTTTTCTACCGTCATCAACCACCCTAGGTTGTTGATAGGCGATGAGCAATAGTTTAGCCTGTCTGTAATTGTGGTAATTTGATTGTAAGGTCTTCTTTCTGCTAACTTCTCAAATGCTCTATGTATATAACCAACTGTAGGTTCAGCATCTATAATTCGCTCACCATCCATAAGCAATATATTCTGGAAGATGCCATGAGTAGCTGGATGTGTTGGACCTAAATTAAGTATAGACAGCTCGCTTCCATCATCACTCTCTCTTTCTTTTATATATTTTTCAAATCTTTCTACCACAATTAACTGTTATGTATGGTTCTACCAAAAAATCTATCGTCTTTGTCTGTTCTTCCTGCATCTTCTAATGGATACTCTTTACGCAGTGGGAATACAATCATTTCATCCATGTTTAATATTCTTGTAAGATTAGGATGTCCATTAAAATTTATACCATAGAAATCAAATGTTTCTCTTTCCATCCAATTTGCTGAGGCATAATAATTTACCAAAGTAGGAATTTCAGGTTTCTCACCATGCAAAAATACCTTTACTCGTAGTCGTACATTTTCTTTCATATTGTGAAAGTGATAAACAGTAGAAAATTGGTATTCTATTTCATTATCAGGTAAATGTATACCACAAATATCAGTAAGGAAGTGAAAGTCTAATATTTCGTTGTTTTTTAATTCTTCAACAACTTCAATAAAAATAGGGAGAGCAACTTCAATGCTTACAACACCTTTATCTTCTAAAATTT
>JBGAWK010000107.1:0-3767 GCA_044227665.1 Chitinophagales bacterium | reverse complement strand
AGGCTTATCACTATCAGAACCCATAATTACAGCCACTTTCATACTATTTTTTGCCATAAAGGTAAAAATCTTTTTCCTTATGCGGGAATTATCTTAGCCTTCTCCAGCACCATAGCCACAGTAGCATGTAACGCCTCTATGGTGGGCTTCACTATGGTAATATGACCTAGCTTTCTTCCCTTTTTAGAATATTTTTTACCATAAAAATGTAAAAACACCCCCTCAATGCTCAATACCTCTTCGTCATTAGATAGCGTATATGCGCCATCATGTTCTCCTACTAGATTTATCATGGCACAGGGATGCTTCATATCCGTACTTCCTGGCGGCAAATGCATCAATATGCGAAATAGCTGATCGTATTGCGAAGAATAAAAACCTTCGATAGTATGATGCCCTGAATTATGGGGACGTGGAGCAATTTCATTGACAAAAATGTCGTTATTTTCACTCAAAAATAATTCTACGGCATAAAGACCTGGACTTTTCAAAGCTGCTACTGCGTTAGTAGCTATTTGGGTTACATCATTAGAAATTTCCCCACTTATATCCGCAGGACTAAAAAGATAGGTGACCAAATTCGCCTCCTGACAAAAATACATCTCCACAGGTGGATAGCTTACAATCTCGTCATCAGAAAATACCGCTACTATTACAGAGAGTTCCTTTTTGCAAGTTACAAATTCCTCTATAAGAAAATCTCCATCAAAAGGTAAATATCCCGACAAAAAATCCTCTGTTTTTACAATGGCTACCCCTTTGCCATCATAGCCTCCAGTAAGCGATTTTACTACCAATTTCTCATTTTGAAAAATTGCGCTCTGTAGATATTCAGACGGCTTAAAATTTTTATCTTCAACTATCAAATAGGTAGAAGTAGGTATATTGTTATAGGAATAAAATTGTTTTTGCAAACCCTTATTTTGTATAATCTGTAGTACTGAGGGTTTAGGAAGTATTTGTACGCCCTCTTTTTCCAATTGCAAGAGCACTTCTGTATTGACATGTTCTATTTCATAGGTAAGAATATCAGAAATACTTGCCAACTCACGTATAGCACTTTCGTCATATAGACTTCCTTGTATATATTTATGGCTAATTATCTTACAGGGACAATTAGCATCCGCATCCAAAACATTAATTTCTACGCCATAATTCAAGGCATTCTGGATAAACATTCTCCCCAATTGCCCCCCTCCCAAAATTCCTATTTTAGTATTTATATTCATGAAGTGCAGCGAAGATAGGGTAAATAATAAAATGGGCTGCAATCGGTCCTAATAAAATAACCTTATAACTTATCCTATAATTTATACAAATTTGAAGTATAAACCATAGATTCATTTCTCAAAAATACAAAAGCCGCATCAATCTGCGGCTTTTGAACTTGGGGCAAAAGGGAATAATAACAATACAAATGTAATTACTACCCCAAGCACTCCAAAAGACAATTTTTGTTCAATGTAATTATTTTATATAGAATAATTACTTATAAAATGATGATATAAAATAATTTATAAAAAAACTAAATATATAGAACAAAAGCCAAGTATGTTGATTTAACGTTAAATATCAAAAATCACTTTAGATTTATCTACCCTCAGTCGAGGGCCATATATACCATCATCTTTAGCTTTACCAATACTGATAACCATGTTGATTTCAGCTCGTGAGGGAAGTTTGAGCATTTTTTTGACCTTCACACTATCAAAACCTTCCATAGGACAAGTATCAAAACCTTCGGCAGTAATACTAAGCATGAATGTCTGCGCCGCCAAGGCAGCACTTTTGTGTACTACCACGCGCATATCTTGGGCACTTACCTCTCTAATCATGGGTCGAAACAAACCTATAACATTAGCTGTTAATTTTTTGCCTTTGCCCCATATATCCAAAGGATCTGAATAATAAAGTGACGGTATCACTTTGGAATAATATTGCTCTACCAATTTTTCACGTTTACCGGGATTGGCAGGAAATATAGAGCGAGATTGTTCCAGCACAAAATCGGCATGGTTCTTCCACTTATCCTTCCGCACCACCACCACCACCATTTCTGCTGCGGTAGTAGCTGCATTTTGGTCTAAGCAATAATGAGCCAGTTTCCGTAACTTATCAGGAGACTTTACTCTATAAAACTCCCATAGTTGTAGGTTGCTGCTATTGGGTGCCAGCAATGCACGTTCCAAGCTCCTAGTTATTACGTCTTCAGGGACAACTTCCTCAGTATATTTTCTTACACTTCTACGCTGCTGTACTATAGTATCAAAAACTTTTGATGTATGATTCATATTGTAAAGATAAACAAGAGATTAGGAGAATTGTTAGTATTAATAGACATTAAATTATATTTTCGTCAGTTATTCAAATCTTATGAAGATAAAAGTTTGTGGCATGTCTGATGTCAAAAGCATTACAGAGGTAGCTCAGTTGTCGCCGGACTGGATGGGTTTTATTTTTTATACTAAATCGCTACGCTATATTTTCAGACATCGTCAGGAACAAGATCTTATATCACAATTATCAGAAATAGCCATACCCAAAGTTGCTGTATTTGTAAATGAAGAAATAGATACCATTATACATATCGTAAAAAAATTCGGGTTTAGCTATGTGCAATTACATGGTAATGAAAGTATTAGCACTTGTAAAGAGTTGAAAGATGCCGATATAAGGATAATTAAGACTTTCGGCATCCATTCAGGCTTTGATTGGGATAGCACAGAAGTATATATGCCATATTGCGACTTTTTTCTTTTCGACACACATACACCAGAATATGGAGGCAGTGGCAAACAGTTCGATTGGTATCAGCTTACAGAATATGTACATAAAAAACACTTCCTTCTCAGTGGCGGTATAGATATAAAGGACATAGAAAAAATAGTAAAATTAGATCATCCTATGCTATATGGCATAGATATCAACAGCAAATTTGAAATTTCGCCCGGACTAAAAGATGAAAACAAAGTATTTTTGGCGATACAAAAAATAAGAAATATATGAGTTCCTACTTTGCAGACAGTCGTGGCTATTACGGAGAATTTGGCGGTGCTTTCATACCTGAAATGCTACATCACAATATCCGCGAATTGCAATCCCGATACCTCACCATCATACAGGAGGCAGAGTTTATAAAAGAATTCGATAATTTGCTGAGTGATTATGTAGGCAGGCCTACACCTCTGTATTATGCGGCAAACCTCTCCAAGAAATACAAATACCATATCTATCTAAAGCGGGAGGATCTCTGCCATACCGGTGCCCATAAGATAAACAATACCATAGGGCAAATATTATTGGCAAAACGACTGAGAAAAACGCGTATCATTGCAGAGACAGGCGCAGGACAGCATGGCGTAGCCACTGCTACCGTGTGCGCACTCATGGGGTTACAATGTATCGTATACATGGGAGAAGTAGATATTGCACGTCAAGCACCAAATGTAAAGCGTATGAAGATGCTCGGAGCAGAAGTACGTGCAGCTACCAGTGGCAGCAAAACGCTGAAAGATGCCACCAATGAAGCTATGCGCGACTGGATTGCCAATCCCGATGACACCCATTACATCATAGGCTCTGTAGTAGGACCACATCCCTACCCCGATATGGTAGCAAGATTTCAGTCCGTAATCAGCAAAGAAGTACAGGCACAATTGACGGATAAGATAGGTAGAGACTATCCTGATATAGTAATGGCATGTGTAGGTGGTGGCAGCAATGCTGCTGGAGCTTTCTATCAATTTTTGGACAATGAAAAGGTGCAA
>JBGAWK010000106.1:0-3831 GCA_044227665.1 Chitinophagales bacterium | reverse complement strand
GTAAGGCATCGCTAAAAAATACCATCTTAAGTTCTTTATTTCAATACCACCCACCTTGCAAAAAAGCAGTAACTTAGCTATACCATGCACGAGCAGCATTACAAAGACTATTATATGTATGAGTGGATTAAATAATAAACTTATTTAACTCTTCTTCCAACGGCATGCCAAAATGGAGGACTATCAGATACAACTATTTCATCAAGACCTGAATCTTTCATCATCTTAATAATTTCAGATTTGGAAAATCGCTGTTCTAATGTAGTACCAAATCTATCTAATGCATCATTTCTGATAATAAAAAAAGTCTGTTGCTGATAGGTATTTAAAGGTAATTTTGCTGCTAATCTTTTTAATCCAATAGTTGAAAGGAATCTTCCCGTAATTACAAGAGGCATATAAACAAATATTGCTATCAAATCGCAGACTATTTTTTTTATTGTCATGGGAAGCTTACTAGTAACCATCCTGATTGCGGTCACAATAGATAGTAGAAATTTAAAAAGTAATCCTCTATTATCTAAGCTATAATATAGATAGGTAAAAAAATATCCCCCAATTTTAATTTTTTTCACACAATCAGCCATAGCTTTAGGGGTATTTGGAATATGATGCAATACACCTATACTCATTCCAAAATCAAAGGTTTCATCATGAAATGGGATATTATCGGTAGATGCTCTAGATAATCTTACGTTATCTTTTCCTTCCAATAACATATCTGCCATGAAAATAGCTTCGCTTGGATCTATAGCTTCCATAAAACCAATCTTGTCAATTAAGTATTTTGTCCATCGTCCTGTTCCACAACCGATATCAATACCATAAGTATTTTTGTTAATAATGTTATCGGTTAGTATGTCAAAATACATCTTTCCATTCTTCTCAATCTCTGCATCAGAGAATTTACTAAATTTCTTCCACTCTTCTCCGAAAGAATTAACTACAGATAAGTCAATATTTTCATTATTAATGTTGAAGTTATTGATTTGTCTATACTTAGACTTTGTAATTGATGAAATACGCTGATTGAATTCTATAGGTTTTAAAGACATTTAATTGGATTAAATTTGGGCAAAAATATAACTAATAAATTTATTACTAAAATTAAAAAATCATGTAAATATCACAGCGCCTTGCAATATCATCAGCGGTGCTAAAGTCCGTACCTTTACCTTCGTATTTACATGTATAGCCTAATTTTTGAAGTATGTAAGCCATTTTCTTTGCCCTAAGGGCAGAAACGTTTTTATTGGCAGAGGAAGATCCTTTACTGTCGGCATAGCCTTCTACGATTATTGTATATGAGATGGGGAAGTTTTTTATCGCTCTCAATATTTCTCGTGTGTCAGCTTCAGTTTTATTGAAATTATAATATATGGAGGCGATTTTGGTTTTTATAGGAGCATTTGCGGCATAGGTTTCTATGATGCCGTTGAAATTTTTGTTACCTACGCTGTCAGCAAAAGTCGTATAGATGCCATTGTAATTCTTTTGGTCATAAAAATTAGTTTCTAAGATACCATTATATCCATCAGCAGTAGTATCGGCATAGGTAGAAATCATTCCGTTAAATTTTTGCTGACAGAATATCTGAGTACTAATGATTAATAGAATTGAAATGAGCGTATTTTTTTTCATACTTATAAAAAATTAGTAATAAAAAAGGTGATACTACTATCACCTTTCAAAATTAACGTAATAAATTATTGGTTGTTTATTTTATTGCGAAAGCTTTTTTAATCTTTTCCACATAGTCCAGTTTTTCCCATGTGAAAAAGGTTACTTTTTTCTTGGCATTAGTGCGAATTTCTGATTTTTCTCCTTCGGTCTCTTTTACCTGTACATAATTTGTTGTAACAGTTTCTTCTACAGGTGTTCTTCCCATGTGCCCATAAGCTGCTGTTGCAGAATATATAGGATTTTTTAGTCCTAATCTATCCACGATATTTTTAGGTTTAAAGTCATTTTTGAATATCTTCACTATGGTATCTGAGATTTCTCCATCTGATAGAGATACTTTTGCTGTACCATAGGTATTGACATTTATAGATACGGGTTCTGCTATGCCTATGGCATAAGATACCTGTACTAATGCCTGGTCAGATACGCCTGCTGCCACTAAGTTTTTAGCTAGATGGCGTGCTGCATAAGCTGCAGAGCGATCTACTTTAGAAGGATCTTTGCCTGAGAATGCACCGCCGCCATGAGCACCACGACCTCCAAAGGTATCTACAATGATTTTCCTTCCCGTAAGACCTGTATCGCCGTGTGGTCCTCCTATGATGAAAATACCTGTAGGATTGATGTGGTATTTTATTTCGTCATTGAAAAGTGCCTGTACTCTTTTGGGAAGATTTTTTTTAATTGCCGGAATGAGGTGTTGTAATACGTCCTCTTCTATTTTCTGCTGCATTGCTGTATCGGCAACAACTTTATCTTTCTTGCTTTCTGATTTAGGCTGTACAAAGTCGTCATGCTGCGTGGATATTACAATAGTATCTATCCTCATGGGTATGTTGTCATCAGAATATTCTATCGTTACCTGAGACTTTGCATCAGGTCTTAAATACTGCATAATCTTTCCGTCCTTACGAATTCTCGCCAATTCTTCTAGAAGGCGATGTGATAGTTCCAGCGTAAGTGGCATATAGTGGTCGGTTTCAGTGCAAGCATAGCCAAACATCATACCTTGATCTCCGGCACCTTGCTCTTTGTCCACGCCTTCACCTTCATTGACACCTTGCGCAATATCAGGTGATTGACTGTGTAGTGAAGATATTACCGCACAGGAATTGGCGGAGAACATGTATTCGTCTTTGGTATATCCAATTTTCCTAATGGTATCTCTAGCAATTTCCTGTACATCTACATAGGCGTTAGTAGTAATCTCCCCGGCAAGCACACAAAGACCTGTAGTTACTAAAGTTTCGCACGCCACCCTAGAATTAGGATCTTGGGCAAGCATGGCATCCAATATAGCATCTGAGATCTGGTCGGCAACTTTGTCGGGATGTCCTTCTGATACTGATTCTGAAGTAAATAAATATGGCATTGTTATTTTTTTTGCAAATATAGGTAAGTAATAGATTTTATTTTATATTACATTCCAATACTTTTTCCCCAAATATAATACCGTGTAGATAATCGCCGATGACTACTTTAGACACACCTGCCGGAGTTCCGGTAAATATTAAGTCTCCTTGTTGTAAGGTAAAATATTGTGAAATATAATGTATGATATAGTCAAATGTATACATCATATATTGAGTATCTCCATGCTGTACCAGCTCGTCATTGTGATAAAAATCAAATGTGGTAGGTGCAGTCTTGTCTTTTATAGGAAGAAAATTGCCGATAACTGCCGACCCATCAAATGCTTTACATAGCTCCCAAGGCAAGCCTTTGTCTTTAAGCTGATTTTGTATATCTCTGGCGGTAAAGTCTATGCCTACGGTGATTTCGTCATAGTATTTATGGGCAAACTGTGGTGCTATTTTTTTGCCGTTCTTGGCAATTTTGAGTACTATTTCCCCTTCGTACTGTACATTGTTGCTGAATTCGGGAATATAAAAATCGGCAGGACTTTTAAGCACAGCAGTAGGCGGTTTCATAAATACTACGGGAGAGTCGGGTACTTCATGTTCTAGTTCTTTAATATGCTCGAGATAGTTTCTGCCTATACAAAATATTTTCATCCTACTTATTGTTATAATGGTTCATAGTAAAATGCAATCCGGAAGAACAGAAGGACATGACTATATCTAAGGCCACCGTTATTCTTACTTTTATATACTCGGCTTCTTTCTCGTTCCAGCGACCCAATACAAA
>JBGAWK010000105.1:0-4075 GCA_044227665.1 Chitinophagales bacterium | reverse complement strand
GGCTGGTGATTGGAAACCACAGCGAACAAGTAGGATTTGCACTAAAAATGGACGGCAGCTTCATATTTTGGGGCTGTTTCATTTTTAGAGAATTAGAAAACTAGTTCTCTAATTCGTTTTTATGCTGTAAAAGTGTCGGAAGGTATGGTTTTGGGGTCTTTGTTCGTTATAATTTTTCTAGCTCGTCCTAAAAAAGTTTACAGTTGAGTTGAATAATCCTATTATAAGCTTACAATTCATTTTTAGTTTTAAATTAGGTTTACAATAATAGTTTTTCGGGACGATACAAAGTGCTATCATAGAATATATACATAAAAACATATATAAACTCCAAGACACTATTATTCCATTAGCAACTTTCGGATAAACATTATAGGAAGGGGCTATATACGCACTCCTTCTTTTTATAAAAAATATCCCTAAATATTACTTTTGATAAAGCAAACTAATGTCGCTTAAACCCGAACTCACTTTATCTTAAAATTTCCTTCAGATTTATTTTACTACTGCTTTTTTTGCTGCTTTTTTCACTGCATGTTCATTTTCTTTTGCAGTACGTTTTGGACCTCTAATGTCATCCCATCTATTGATATTTACTTTCAAGCCAATGTCGAAATACATGGACGAAGCATTCAGTTTCTGAGTTAACTCCTCCATAGGTTTATTCGGATCAAAAGGTTTATAGTGGTATTTAAGGTTGTTAGATTCTTCAGTAATTTCATCTACCCAAACATAGTGTTTTAAATACTCCGGCAGTTGGTCTGTTCCTAGGCTGGATACAGGTATATCCAATCCTAGTGCATGTAGCGATGCCGTTAGTTTTAGGCTTTCAAATTCCGTCTCTTTGATTTTGATATTATAAACGCCAGCATTAGCTTCAAAGAACATGACATATTTATCATTAAACTTATACTCTAAAGCTATGGCAGCTTTCATACCTATTGTAGGTACAAGGTGCGTCTTTGCACTTCCTTCAAAAGTGGAAATCAAGATACCTTCAGGCAATTCTTTTATAGGTATGCCTAACATACTTGTTAATAATTTGCCTGTCTCATCATAGATTCTTGCCTTATTACTTACGATGCCACCTATAGGGATAAATGGACCTAATTTTGTAGTGATTCCAAATTTTTTATACTGATGATGGAATAATAAAGTTGGGGATAGATACCATGCTAGCGTCTTGGTCTTTTGATAAGCCTGATAGGGTTTGGAATTCACCTCGGCATCTGTGACCTCCGGGTGATTTACCATCATGAAACTTGTTTCTATGCCTATGAATTTATTCCACATGTGACCAAAAGCAAAAGTACCGTTGAGACCATTGCCGTTAGTGCCGTATTGTGCTTTTATAGACTTTTCTGTACCGTAATGATTGTAAATTTTATCACCTATTTCAGAGAAAGGAGAACGCATATTACTGGTAAGGAAGGGAATACCATAGCCTACTTGACCACTTACATACCAAGTGCGCCCTTCAGGCCTTTTGCGCACTTCTACCGCAGGTGTCTCTTCCTGCATGACAGAATTTCCATCCTGAGCAAATATTTGTGTGGTTGCTAATACTGAAATGAATAATGCTTGCAATATATTTTTCATATTGATTGATATTTTTTTACTGGTAATTAATTTTTTTCAGGAGCAGAAGCTTTTCCAAGATTGAATTTAAACCCTATATTCATATAAATAGAAGATATGTTGAATTTTAGCCCCACTTCTTCTTGTGGCTTATTAAGGTCATATTTGTTGCCATATCTGGCATTGTTAGATTCTTCAGTAATTTCATCCACCCATACATAGTGCTTGAGATATTCTGGAACTTCATCAATATTGGCATACTCGGCAATAGGCAGTAAGCCGGCAGCAGATACTTTTATATATTGTTCATCGAATGTAGTCTCTTTAATTTTTATATTGTTTAAGGAGGCATTGACTTCAGCAATTAATGATGCTCTGTCGCTGATAAATATCTCTATACCTAAAGCCCCTTTGAGTCCAATAGCGGATTTTAGCGTAGTAGTTGCTTTGCCTTCCATGATGGTTTCTGTAATACCTTCAGGAAGTGAGGTAAATGGAAATGCAAACATTCCAGATATAAATCGTCCTTCTCTATCAATTATGCTTACATCAGATTTCAACTTTGTATATATGGGAAATATAAGACCTACTTTGTTATATATGCCTACTCGTTTTTTTACAAACCTCATGTGAACTGCAGGAGAAAAGTTGAATGATTTTCCTCCCGTAAATTGTGATGCCTTATATGTATCTGTAATAATTTGAGCATCCATTTCTTTGGGGTAGTTAGCATAAAGAAATGTAACATCTACACCAAAATTTTTATTAAACATATATCCTGTAGATATTCCAGCATCAAACCCTTTCCCGTAGGTGCTGATAATTCCCTTTACAGATTGATCTCTTACTACGTTGGTATTATTGCGTAGGTATTCATAATAATCTCTGTCGCCTATTTCCGGAAATGGAGAGCGCCTATTGGAGGTAAAGAAGGGAGAGATATATCCACCCTGAACTGTGAGATACCACCCTTTTACACCCCATGCTTTTGTCGAATTTTCAGAGGCATCACTTGCGATGGCAGTAGTAGTTATTTGTGCTTGAACTAGCTGGCTGACACAGCATACGGCAACCCAAAACATACATGTTATTAATCGTTTCATATTCTAGTGTTAATAATTGTATAAAGAAACGTATATTTTTAGAATTAACAAAATATGACATTTATTTATAAATAATTTTTTTCTACTACCCACATATCTAAACCTTGGAGAACGAGATAGAGACTTGTCCTAAAATAGGTTTACACAAAACCAAACGTATTAAAGAAGTACTTGGCATAAGGCAATCACATCCCAGGAGGGATACTAGAAAATTGTATATAATGCTGGAGCAATTTATGCTAGAGCATCCTATAAAATATGGGCAGAGATGCCCTATTTGACTTGCTTTCAGCAAATAATCTACTAATCAGAAGAAGAAAGCGAATGATAAAAACCACCCATTCCCATCATTGGTTAAAGAAGTATCCCAATCTAATAAAGGACATTGTTCCATGTCATCCAAATGAACTCTATGTAAGCGACATTACATATTGAAAAATAGAAACAGGGCATGTATATATCCACTTGATTACCGATGCCTATAGCCATAAAATTGTGGGTTATCATCTATCAGAAACATTAGAGTCAGAATCCAGCCTGCAAGCCTTGCAAATGGAGTCATAAAATTATCTATGAAGATAGACCACACATGAGCATAGGCAACTTAGTACCAGAAAAAGTACATATAAACTATTCAACAAAGGAGATAAAAAATGGAAAATTATTATCAAAAGAATCCACCTATGGGCCAATTTTAGGACTATGTTTGCATTGACGATGTATTACAGGATTAAACCAAAAAACTGTAAACTTTTTTAGGACGATACATTTTTATATAAAATAATATCCCTATAACACAAACGCCAAATTATTCCACGCTTATACTACCTTTGTATAATGTATTGGAAAGCTGTACCTCTATGGTGGAAGCGCATATTCAAATCTTATATATGGGAGACTTCGTCGGGTAAAGTCCTATACACCTTCGATGACGGACCTCATCCTGATTCTACGGAAATTATACTATCTCATCTCCAATCCAAGGGTATTAAAGCACTATTTTTTGTATTAGGTGAAAATGTAGTCAAATATCCCGAATTGGCAATAAAGATCAAAGATTATGGTCACGACATAGGCATTCATGGCTTTACCCATGCCAATCTATGGATGAGCAGCCTAAATAGTTTCAAGGAAGACTTCCTGCTAGTAAAACAAATATGTAAACGATATAATCTTAATGCCACCCACTATCGTCCGCCCTATGGGCGTATTACAGCTCGTCAAGCAAAATATGTACGACAAAAGGGATATCAAATTATGCTTTGGGATATTGATATTTTGAATGAAATTTTGCAAATTTTTGCCAGTTATGATGAATTTGTGAATAAAAAATTAAAAACATACCCACATCATTTAGCAAATTTGTTACGCCTAGTTGCAAGAAATAGCTTAGA
>JBGAWK010000104.1:0-4099 GCA_044227665.1 Chitinophagales bacterium | reverse complement strand
AGATAAGGACTACTATCTTAGAACTGACGAAAAATCCCTTAAAGTCTTACAATCATACAAAAGCTATGTTTCTTCATTGTTTATGCTGTACAGTAACGATAAAGTACTGAGTGACAGAGTTGCAGATAATGTCTTGAAATATGAGATACAGCTAGCAAAAGAATCTATGTCATTGGTAGATCAGCGAGATCCGCTCAAGACTTATAATAAGGTTTCATATCCGCAACTCAAATCTATACCCATTATAAATTGGGATGTGCTTTTTGAAAGTTTGATGTTGCCTAAAGATTCTGTGGTTGTATCACAGCCAGATTTTTTTATGGGTTATGCCAAAACATTTTTAGATTTCTCAGATCCTACAGTCATTCAAGACTACACAAAATTCCATATCATAAATTCTTTAGCTAAATTTTTGAGCCCTGAATATCAAAGGACAAGATTCGATTTCTATGGAAAGACACTCTACGGAATGCCTGAAATGGATCCCCAGTGGAAGCTAGTGGTTTCTAGCATGGATTATCTTCTTCGTGATGCTGTAGGTCAAGAGTATGTAAAAATGAAGTTTACGCCTACCGCTAAAGCAAAAGCTTTGACATTGGTAGAGAATGTGCGCAAAGCCTATGCTTCGAGAATAAAGAATCTGAAGTGGATGAGTGACTCTACAAAGCTAAAAGCGCTAGAAAAACTCAGTAAAATAGATGTAAAAATAGGCTATCCCGATAAGTGGATAGACTATTCTAAGGTAGATATAAAAGCACAACCTTATGTGATGAATGTGTTGGCACTAAAAGAGTTTGAATCCAAAAGACAAATAGCACAGCTAGGAAAGCCGGTAGATAGAAAAGAGTGGCTTATGGGGCCTCAAACGGTAAATGCGTATTATAATCCATTGATGAATGAAATAGTGTTCCCTGCAGCGATATTGCAGCCCCCATTTTTTGATGAGAAAGCAGATGATGCCACAAATTATGGTGGCATAGGTATGGTCATAGGTCATGAGTTTACCCATGGCTTTGATGATGAAGGTCGCCAATATGATGCAAATGGAAATCTAAATAACTGGTGGTTGCCTTCTGATGAGGTGAAGTTCAAGAATTTGGCACAGCATTTCGTAGAACAATATAGTAAGATAGAACCACTAAAAGACGTTCATGTTAATGGTGAATTGACGCTTGGTGAAAATATTGCAGATTTAGGAGGTTTAGTAATAGCTTATGATGCTATGAAGTTGGCAGTGCCAACAGAGGTGGTTGTGGATGGATTTACCACTTCAGAACGCTTTTTTATTAATCTGGCTAGAATATGGCGTGAACATATGCGTGAAGATGCATTGCGCAATCAGGTGCTTACAGATCCACATACTCCTGCTGAATATAGAGTAAATATACCTCTATCGAATTTTTCTAAATTTTATGATACTTATGGCGTGAAGGCTAAGGATAAGATGTATATAGAAGAGAAAAGCAGGCTATATCTATGGTAGTCAGTTACAATAATACTATACTAAGCCTGCCTCGTAAGCAATCTTCAGCAGTGCTGGCGTGTTTTTGGCATTTAATTTTACCAACAAATTCTTTCTATGAGTTTCTACCGTATTTTTTGAGATAAAGAGTTTCTCCCCTATTTCTATGCTAGTAAGTCCTATAGCAATTAGCTGCAAAACCTCCTTTTCTCTTTGAGTAAGCTGCTCTAATAATGCATGATGTGGCGATGATTTGTCGTCCTTTGCTTTATAATGAAAGGAAAGCCGCATGTTTTCATGTATATTAGGGTCAAAGTAGGCTTTCCCTGCTGCTACGCTCTCTATTGCCTTTATCAGATTCTCTTTATCTATGTTTTTTAATATATACCCTTTGGCACCATTATCCAGACTTTCTTTGATGAAGCCCAGTTCGTCGTACATCGTCAGCATGATTATCTTTACCTCAGGATATTCGAGCCGCAAGATTTTAGCTGCTTCAAGTCCATCCATAACAGGCATATTTATGTCCATCAATACAATATCCGCATCTATAATTTTTATTTTTTCGAGTAGTTCCTTGCCATTGCTGGCAGAACCTACTACTGAAATGTCTGTCTCATTTTTAAGAAGATTGCTCAGACCATCTATAAATATGGGATGATCATCTACTATGATTATATGTATCATAAAACAATATTATGCAAATTTATGACAAATAAGACAATTAGCGGATATATATAATTCAGTAAATGTATTCTGCGTCCCTCATCTCGACCCTGCGCAGCCGTCATTTCTGATGCAGTAAGGAATCTCGAAAAGAAGGCCGACGCAGCACTACTCCGTCACCTCGACCATAGGGAGAAGTCTAATCTAGGAATGCCACCGAAATAGGAACGAGCGTTCTCCTCCTAGTGCCTGTTCGTCGGAATGACGTGGGGGAACGCCGTCATTCCGAACTGCGCAGCCGTCATTCCGAACGCAGTGAGGAATCTCGAAAAGAATACTGACAGAAGTAGAAACAGAAGTAGAATTATACTTCTTGCAACCCTTGAAATGACGATTTTTTATATATTGTACAATAATAGATTAGATGACGCGGTATTTTTTTGCTAATTTATACTTGTTCATTTATCACTTTTTTGTATCTATGTAAAAAATATAAATATGCTTTGTACTACTACTAATGCCATAGAAGGCAAGTCTATCACCGAATATAAGGGCATTGTGAATGGTGAGGTAATAATCGGTGCTAATTTTGTGAAAGATTTCTTTGCATCGCTTAGAGACTTTTTTGGAGGTCGCTCCGGCTCTTATGAGGCTGTGTTGCAGGAAGCCCGACAACATGCGCTTGCGGAATTGGAGCGTGCTGCTGCTGCCAAAGGTGCTAATGCGGTCATAGGTGTGGACTTTGACTATGGGTCTATAGGCAAGGGTGGCAGCATGATTATGGTGAATGTGAGTGGTACAGCAGTAGTTATTGCTTAATTGCCGCCGCCGAATACAACCATTAGCTGAATGAATCCTGCTAAGCCGCCAAGTACTGCTCCTACGAGTATGAGGGTAAACTCTTCTTCTTGGAAGGCAGGACGAAGGACGCCTTCAAATTCTTCTGGAGACAAGGAGGTCATCTTGTCGCGCATTACATTTTCAATATTGAAAGAGGCGTTAGATATATCATGAATAGTATGTAGTGTGCGGGGCATTTCTGCAACTAATTGGCGGATAAGGGTAGTTTTAATATCTTCATATTTTTTGCTGCCTACCAAAAGATTAACTACAGGCTCTATATTTATGCTTTGACGTTCCACGGCTTCTTCTATATTTTTCTCAAAAAGTTGCCATAGCTTTTCGCCGCCATTATCATTGAGCATGTGTTCCCACATCTGCTCGGAGTTCAGTATGTTGTCGGCTACTATCTTGGCGTACTCCATAGATACATCTGCTTGCCTCTTAATAAAGAGTGCTTGTAAGGTATAGCCAAATATTTTTATAGGTTTTTTAGGTTCAAAAATAAGTTTTAGTGCCAGCCAGTTGGTAGCATAGCCCACGATGATGCCACATACAGGAAGCGTCCAGTCTTTAGGAAAAAAATACCACGCTATCATCTGAAATATACCGAATATAAGCCCAAACCACCATCCCGAATTGACAATGAAGTCAAACTCTTTTTTGCCACATCTGATAAATATATCATTGAGTAGGCGTACATCTTTGAGGATGGCATCTACGCACATCTTTTTTATGTCTATATAATAGGTAAGGTTAGTTTTGATGCTATTCATGATGCCGTCTATAGTGGCGGGGAGGTCTTTAGCACTAGCCTGATAAATATTGCTTTTCAGTGCTTTGGGAATATTTTTCCATACAGTACCAAAGTGGTATTTCATGGTATTGTCAATTACATGTGTGGTAATCGTCACTACCTTAGGTGCCATTGCTTCAGCCACTTTTTTTGGCTCTAGATTTTCAAATATTTCTTCTAGGCTAAGTAGCTTTTCAGTGATTAGGTCAACGGATTTATTAGAGATTTTCGCTGCATTGGCAGGGATTATACCTTGCCATCCCAGCTTCAGAAAACCAATTTTTTTACCCCAAAATGTCAGAGGATAGAAGGTCATTTTTATTGCTACCCAGTTG
>JBGAWK010000103.1:0-4390 GCA_044227665.1 Chitinophagales bacterium | reverse complement strand
CTAGTATTTGCAAATATATAGTCTGTATATCTTGCCCCATTAGCATTCACAGGCTTGGGCGTATTATTGGTATTGGTACGCTGTTGCTGAAGTGGAGGAAGTTTTAACTTGATTTGACCATTCTTGGTAATCGTACATGATACCAAAGTCATACTTGCGCATAACAGATATATAAATTTTAAATTTCTCATTTGACAATTTTCATCAAAATTTATGCCTAAATTTATTCTGCCTCTAAAAAATCTATAAATATAAATCGTTCTCCTCTGTAATACAGATAGGTAATCAAAATGGCAGCGGCACATAGGAAATGCCACAGGGCATGTCCTTGGAATATGCTGGTAGGTATACACAATACATCTGTAATATCCATAATCCATATAAATGATGCCATCAAAAACGTAACCACCAGCAACCGCAACATAAGAGAATAGGGCTTGCTCTTATTTTTCATCACCTTGTTACAAAGTATATTTGTGATATAAAAAACTATAACTAATGCAGGAAAAAGTATCAAAATATTGATTTTCCATATCAAGGTATAGAATAATACCATCAATATCAATGCAGCAAAAATTATGGTCTTATGGCTACTTACTTCCGTTTGGTCTTTTTTTCGAATTATCGGTATTAACCTGAAAATATTATAGCTCAAAAACGCAGTAATAACAAAATACATACCATTTTGGTCAAGTTTCTGAAAACCCCATGTGAGTGAGGCATGATAGAAAAAGCTGCCAAAAAAAAAGTACAAGTGTCGCCATGCCTATCAAAAATGAAAAAGCAGGATATTGAGACAGGAGATTTCCTACTTTATGGCGATCTGCATACTTATGATCTCTATAGGATATAGACAATATCACGCAAGCAACATACAAAAATCCTAAATTAGAATAGGTATTCGAGGGCTGAACCACAAACTGTCCAAACCTGTTTAGTTCGCAAAATAAGGTGGCATTACCTACGGCATCCTTAAAGGGACCCCAAACATCAGCATATTGATAGAAATAGTGGAATACAGAAAATATAAAACCAAAAACCAGAGTGACTATAATAGAATGTGTAAAAGTGCGCGGTCTGTGATTGAACAGGTGAAATGTACTCATAAAACTTTGCCTTACCTTCATAATTAATTTTTTTTCTAAAAATAGAATGAAAGAATTTTTAATGCAAATTATTGATTGTTAAAGATTTGGTAAAGCCAAATTAAAGGCATTGCCTCTTATACATCAAAATAATCTTTGAGCAACTGTGCTTCGTTGGGCTTCATCTTTCCGGCATGAATAAGTCGCAGTTCTCGTCTTCGTGCAGCCCCTTCATATAGTCGGTGTTCTTGCTCTGACTCAGGTACTATATCAGGTACTTTCACTTTGAGTCCCTGCTTATCTATTGCCACGAAAGTATAAAAGGCTGTATGTGATAAGACGGGGTCATTGCTATCATTATTTTGTATAAAGACTTCTATATATATCTCCATAGAAGAATGAAAAGCGCGCGTTACAAAAGATCTTATTATCACAATATCGCCCACTTTTATGGGTAGCTTAAAAGATACATTGTCAACTGCCGCAGTAACAGATATAATGCCGCAGTGCTTCCACGCAGTAATGCTACTACATACATCCATCCAGCACAGCAGGTTGCCACCCATGAGATTGCCTAAAGGGTTGGTATGCCCAGGCATTATCAGTTCCGTCTGTATATTGAGAGAGTCCGAAGGTTTTTTTGTCATAATCTAATGCTAACAACAAAGAAACATAAAAACCTTTACTTTTGTTGTTCCAGCTTCGTAGTTTAATGGATAAAACGAAGGTTTCCGGTACCTTTGATGGGGGTTCGATTCCCCCCGTAGCTACTTTCTAATGAAAATATTTTTTTAGATTAATCATAACACCCTTAAAGGCACTGCCTTCCAAAATATTTGGGTGAAGAATTCGCTATATCAGGATAATACCTACATGTAAAAATCTATCGCTTTGCAATAAGCTAATCATAATCATTCATAAACAAATACGACAAATAAGATGAATTCATGGCAAGTGCAAACCACATATTATCCCAACAGTAATGATTTAGAAACTCATTCTTTGGGTATTTTAGGGAAATTATCAAAAAAACACCCGTATGCTTTCAATCAGTAAGATTTAGCAGGAAATTGCAATAAATCTCAATAACAACATAGGCACATGTAATTCAGACTACAATTCACTTCATTAAAAAATTAGTTATCTACCTGTAATGCTTTTCTATGGTATCTAGTAATAACATTTGGGTCAGGGTGTATGCGAATACTACCTTCATTTTTGTTGTCATAATTTGCGATAGACAATACATAACGAATAGCTTCTAATCTCGCCTTCTGCTTATTGTTGGCTTTTACGATTATCCATGGACAATATGAAGTATGGGTACGGCTAAACATCTCTTCTTTGTATTTGGTGTAAGTAGTCCATTTATCTTGTGCCTGCATATCTACGGGACTCAACTTCCACTGTTTTAGAGGATTGCGTTTGCGAGATTCAAATCTACTCAACTGCTCTTCCTTAGATATAGAAAACCAAAACTTTATCAAGATAATGCCATCTTCATAAAGCATGTGTTCAAACTCATTGACTTGCTTCATATACATCTCATATTGCGTGGAAGTACAGAATCCGTTTACGGGTTCTACTACTGCCCTATTATACCAACTTCTGTCAAAAAACACAATCTCTCCTCTATTGGGGAGCTGACGTATGTATCTCTGAAAATACCATTGACCACGTTCTTCTTCTGTAGGCTTAGGCAATGCTACTACCCGTAGTGCTCTGGGATTGAGATGCTCCGTAAATCTACGAATAGTACCGCCCTTCCCTGCTGCATCTCTGCCTTCAAAAAGAATTGCCAATCGCAGGCCTTTTTCTTGCACCCATCTTTGCAGCTTCACCAATTCTATTTGCAATTGCTCTAAGTCTTCTTCATACTTAATGGTGCTTAGAATTTTTTGTGGTTTACCATTTTTACTTAAAAACAGAGAAGACAAATCCGATTTTGTCTTTAAATTTTTTAATTCACCCAATGTTACTGACAAGTTTTGCCATTCGCCATTAGCAATAGTGTCTATCGGATCCTCGTGATTTACAAATTCAACAATTGCTTTCTCTTTAGAATTATTTTTAGCAATCTTCTCATTAATTTCCGTAGATTTTTTTATTGTAGCCATATTATAAATTAATTTTAAGTTCCTGAAATCTATATATTCTATATGCAATACAAATTTATATGTTTTTAATAAAAATATAGCACAAACCATTTAAAACAGATTGTTAAGTTTTAGAAAAAAAGAACGAATTGTATATGTGCGAGTTTACGATAGAAATTGTCGGCAGGTACGAGCATATCTATATTCACCTGATACATCATTTTGGGTTGTATATCTTTACGTCCTTGCATAACTCAAAGTATAAGGAAAAAAATCTAGTATATTTCATAACATATTGTATGTCATATAATTACGTACAAAATACCGCATTTTGTGTATAAATTATTTATCTCTTATATTTGTATGATGATGGACGGTGATGAGTTGTGCAACAGGCACAGCGGTTTGGCAAAGAGCGGATTCATTGCTTAAATCAACTTTCGGAATTTCTATGTACATTTGTGCTAAATTCAACATTTGTGCTTCTAAATCCGCCACTTCGCAAAGCTCGAAAACGACAGTACATATAACAAACAATAAAAGAATATACAGAATTTATGCTTTTTAACTCCATTGACTTTGCGATTTTCTTACCGATAGTATTTATACTTTATTGGTTTGTAACGAACAAAAAGCTAAAACTTCAAAATGCCTTGCTGTTACTGGCAAGTTACTTTTTTTATGCTTGTTGGGACTGGCGTTTTTTGTTTTTGCTAATGTTTTCAACACTTTTAGACTTTTTTACGGCATTAAAAATGCAGGATGCAGAAAATCAAAAGGGGAAACGATTTTGGTTTTGGTTAAGTGTAATTGTAAACCTTGGTTTTCTTGGCGTTTTTAAATACTATAACTTTTTTGCTGCATCTTTTTCCGAAGCCATTTCTCATTTTGGATTACAAGTCAATCCAAGTACTCTAAATATTATCCTTCCTGTCGGTATTTCTTTCTATACATTTCATGGACTTTCGTATGTAATAGACATCTACAAAGACAGAATTAAAGCAGAAAAAAACTTTGTTGATTATGCAGTTTTTGTAAGTTTCTTTCCTTTACTAGTTGCTGGACCAATAGAAAGAGCAACTCACTTATTACCTCAAATAAAAAAAGAAAGAATTTTTGACTACACAAAATCAGTTGACGGCTTACGACAAATACTGTGGGGACTTTTTAAGAAAATTGTAATCGCAGATAATTGTGCAGAATATGCTA
>JBGAWK010000102.1:0-4474 GCA_044227665.1 Chitinophagales bacterium | reverse complement strand
CGTGCATGTCCAAAGGCTACTTTCTCATTGATAAATGTGGCAGCATGGTCAGGACCTCTGCGATGTAATGAGGCTAATGAAGCTTTTAATCCTGAAAAATCTTTGTCTTTTTCGTCTAATGCTACTATCCCTGTAATGCCACACATCTATTCTTGAAAAATCTTTATAAAATATTCTATAGTCTTAGGCAGACCTTCTCGGAATCGTATCTGCGGATTATACCCCAATAAGTTTCGTGCTTTAGAAATATCTGCCAATGAGTTCCTTATGTCTCCCGCTCTAGGTTCTCTGTGTATGGCATCAATTTTTTTTCCTAAGAAATCACAAATATCATTATACATCTCATTCACGGAGAATCTCTCCCCTAGTGCGATATTATAGGCTTGATTGTAAGCAGCATCATTCTGTACGGTAAGAGCTAGATAATTAGCTTGTACGGCATTATCTACATAGGTAAAGTCTCTAGTCTGACCGCCGTCACCATTGATATATGGTGCTGTATTGCCTAATAATGACTTTATAAACAAAGGTATCACCGCCGCATATTCTCCATTAGGGTCTTGTTTGGGTCCGAAAATATTAAAATACCTCAAGCCTATAGGCTCTATGCCATAGGTCTTGGCATATACATCTGCATACACTTCGTTGGTATATTTAGTTACAGCATAAGGTGATAATGGTTTACCTATTCTATCTTCTACTTTTGGAAGGTTCGGCTCGTCGCCATATACCGAAGAGGAAGAGGCATAGACGAATCTTTTGATGTCTGCATTCTTTGCAGCAGTAATCATATTTACGAAACCGTCAATATTTACGGCATTGGTGGTAACAGGATCTTTCACAGACCTCGGCACAGAACCTAATGCTGCTTGGTGATCTACTGCATCCATGCCTTCACAAGCCTTTTCACATATACTGTAATTTCTTATATCTCCTTCTAAAAACTCGAAGTTGGCATTAGAGAGGAAAGGACGGATATTCTCGATATTACCTGTAGCAAGATTATCTAATACTCGCACATAGAAACCCTTATCTAGTAGAAACTCTACTAGATTAGACCCTATAAATCCTGCTCCCCCTGTAATAAGTACTTTTTTCATATACTATTTGGTACTATATATTTCCTTTTAAGATGTCTCTCGAAATCACTAATTTTTGTATTTCGGAAGTTCCTTCGCCGATAGTACATAATTTAGCGTCTCTATAAAATTTTTCTGCAGGAAAATCTTTTGTATATCCATAGCCTCCTAGTATCTGTATGGCTTCTGTACTATTGCGTACAGCAACTTCTGAGGCATAATATTTGGCAAAAGCACCTTGCTTGGTCATTTTTTTGCCTTTTATCATCATGTCGGCAGCTTGGTATGTAAGGAGCTTTGCGGCCTCTAATTCTGTCGCCATATCTGCCAGCTTGAAGCTTATGGCCTGAAATTCGGAAATAGGCTTGCCAAATTGTTCTCTTTCTTTGGCATATTGTACCGCTACCTCATAAGCCCCTTGAGCTATAGAAAGGCTAAGCGCAGCAATAGATATCCTTCCGCCATCCAGAATTTTCATGGCTTGTATAAATCCATTACCCACTTCGCCTAGTACATTTTCTTTAGGTATCCTACAATTGTCAAATATCATCTCTGCGGTTTCGGAACATCGCATCCCTAATTTATTCTCTTTCTTACCTCCACTAAATCCGGGAGTTCCTCTCTCTACTACAAAGGCCGTCATCCCATGACTATCCAGCAGCTCTCCTGTGCGGGCAATTACTACGGCAACATTTCCCGATCTGCCATGAGTAATAAAATTTTTAGTGCCGTTGAGCACCCAATAATCACCATCCTGATGGGCTACGCATTTCATCCTTCCAGCATCAGATCCTGTATTGGGTTCTGTAAGACCCCAAGCACCCAACCATTCGCCACTAGCTAGTTTGGGTATATATTTTTTTCTCTGTTCTTCGTTCCCGAATTTATATATATGATTGGTACATAATGAATTGTGTGCAGCTACCGATAGGCATAAAGAGCTGTCTACTCTTCCTATCTCTATCAATGCAGTAATATATTCATAATAGCCGAGACCTGCGCCACCGTATTCTTCGGGGATGAGAATACCCATCAATCCCAATTTACCCATTTCCTTTAAGGTATCAATAGGAAGATATTGCTCTTCATCCCATTGCATTACATAAGGTCTGATATGTTTCTCTGCAAAGTCTCTTACAGTTTGGGCTATCATCTGTTGGTTCTCGGAATAAGAAAAGTCCATGATTCTGAATTTTTTGCAAATCTAATGAATTGTAAGGTATGGAGATAACTTTTGGAATAATGTATCGTTCATGGCATACATTTTTCTCAGTTGTGATAGATCGGAATAAGTCCCTGCTTTTTCTCTATATTTTGTTATTTGTGAGGCTAATTTAGGAGAGATGTATGGATGTGCTGTCAACTCTTCAAGCGTAGCTGTGTTTACATTTATTTTTTGTAGTACAAAATTTGGTGACAACATCAGACTATTGCTTATATGAGTAAAGGTTTCTGGTGTGATTCCATATACATCTTTGATTTGCTCTATGCTATAAAATCCACCCAATTTTGTGCGGAAAGTGATTATGCGTTTTGCTAATACCTCACCTATGCCGGGCAATGCTTTGAATTGTTCTTCGTTAGCATTGTTTACATCTATAGAGGGTGTCTTAGCTGCTGATTTTTTTACAGAATGGTCGTAGCTTTTTTTGCTATAGACCATATTCTTTTTTATTGCTTCTTTGTTTTTGTCAAAATCTTGAATTTCCCTTAAATAATAAGGTTTTTTATTTTCAAAATTCTTTCTTTGTATGTAATCAAAAAAGGGCTTTTTACCTAATGCTAGAACGATAATGACGAATATCAAAAAAGTGACTCCAACTCTTTGGGAAGCATTCATAGGCTATTATAAGATTGTCTCTTATTCCATTCGTGAAAATAAAAAACGATTAAGCACTAGTAGAAGGGTCTTCTTCGTGATGAGACACCTCAAATGGGCGATGTCCAATAAGATTTTCTAGATCTGACTTAAACAATATCTCTTTTTCCAATAGTGCTTTAGCAATAATCTGTAGCTGCTCATATTTGTCTTGCAACAAAGATTTGGTAGTATCATAGGCTATTTCTATCAATTTCCTTACTTCTTCGTCAATAGTTTTGGCTGTATCTTCAGAGTATGGTTTTGTAAACATATTCTCGTTGGCGGGATCATAGAAAGACACATTTCCTACTTTGCTGTTCATGCCATATATTGTAACCATAGCATAGGCCATTTGGGTGATGCGCTGTAAGTCGTTCTGTGCTCCTGTAGATATTTTGCCAAATACGATTTCTTCGGCAGCTCTTCCACCCAAGGTCATACACATCATATCCATGAGCTGCTCTGTCCTATACAGATACTGCTCTTTGGGGAGATATTGTGCGTACCCCAAGGCGGCTACTCCACGAGGAATAATAGTTACTTTTAGCAAAGGGTCGGCATGTTCCAAGAACCATCCACATATAGCATGACCGGCTTCATGATATGCTATAATTTCTTTCTCATGAGGAGAGATAATCTTATTCTTCTTTTCCAAGCCTCCAATTACTCTGTCTATGGCATCATTAAAATCCTGCATTGAGACACTATCTTTCCCTTTTCTTGCGGCTATGAGTGCCGCTTCATTACATACGTTAGCGATCTCTGCACCAGCAAATCCAGGCGTGAGCGATGCTAGCTTATCTGCTATCACATCATCACCTATCTTTATAGTCTTTAGATGAACCTTGAAAATCTGTGTTCTACCTTTTTGGTCTGGCTTATCTATAGATATCTGCCTATCAAATCTGCCGGGACGTAGCAAGGCTGGGTCTAAGACATCTGGTCTGTTAGTAGCAGCTAGAATGATGATACCTTTGTCACCACTAAATCCGTCCATCTCCACCAGCAATGAATTAAGGGTATTTTCTCTTTCGTCATTGGATTGTATCATTCCTTTGCCACGAGCTCTGCCTACGGCATCTATTTCGTCTATAAATATTACGCAAGGAGCTTTCTCACGAGCCTGACGGAAAAGGTCTCTTACTCTAGAGGCCCCTACCCCTACAAACATCTCCACGAAGTCGGAACCCGCCATAGAGAAAAAAGGCACTTTAGCTTCTCCTGCCATTGCTTTGGCAAGTAAGGTCTTGCCAGTACCCGGAGGACCTACTAATAATACGCCTTTAGGAATTTTACCCCCTAAAGCAGTATATTTTTTTGGATTTTTGAGAAAATCTACAACTTCTCTTACTTCTTCTTTGGCTTCATCTAGCCCAGCCACATCATCAAAGGTGACAGACACTTGTGTAGAATCCTTGTCATAGAGGCTCGCACGAGACTTTCCTATATTGAATATCTGTGCACCCGGCCCCATGCCTCCACTACTCCTTCGGAACATGAACAATAACAATAATCCCAGTATAATAAATGGTAG
>JBGAWK010000101.1:0-4956 GCA_044227665.1 Chitinophagales bacterium | reverse complement strand
GCTTAGCTGCATCGGCACTCCTTTGCGATAATTTCATTTTATAATCATACAATCACCTAGCGTCCGTATGAGAGCTTAGCTCTACCAATGCTTTAGGATTTGTATTCATAAAAGATAGTAAGTTCTTCAAATCTGGTTCTGCATCTTCACGAATGTAGCTTTGGTCATAGTCATAATATATATTCTTTAATACAATTTGATTGCTATGAATTCTATCCATTAGTATTTCTATTACGGCGGTATCATTTGCATCTTCCAAGCTATACGTTTCGCTTTTAGGAAAATAAGAGTTTGCCGTAGCTAGGAGTGATAAATCGCAACTTCTTTTGACATCATAAATATAACTACCCAAAGAATTTGTAGTTATAGAGTCTGTACTATTATCACACTTACTATTTATAGAGACTAGAGCCCCTGAAATTGGCTTCCTTGACTTCGCATCTTTTACCTCAATTTTAGCTACAAGAGGTTGTAAAGGAATGATCAACTTGAATTTATCCCGAGTTTTAGAAGGCATAATTGTAATAGAATCAGAACTATTAAAATAAAACGGTGCATCTACTTCAAAAAAATAGGTATTTGTACCTTTTACATCCAATAGTAATTTTCCGATATTATCTATCTGCTTATTGACAAAGACTTTACCGTCTAAGATTCCTTTTATAACTGCATTTGCAATAGGTAATTTTGTAATCGCATCTATGACTGAAATTTCTAAATCATAATGATTGTCCACAATCATATAGATATCATCCTTACCAACGCCATTGGGACGATTGCTAGAAATGAATCCGACCCTACTATCTTTATAGTTATACAAACCAAAGTCATCATAAGATGTATTGATGGGTGCACCCATATTTTTGGGCTTTTCTGGTGATAAGTTATTCAATCTAGACATAAAAATATCTAATCCGCCAAGTCCTCCCAATCCGTTACTAGCAAAATACAATAATCTGTCCTCACTAATGAACGGAAACATTTCATTCCCTTCTGTATTGATGATATCTCCAAAATTCAATGGCGATGCAAATGTATTGCCTTCGAGTTTTGCGTACCATAAATCTGTACCGCCCATACCTCCTGGCATATCAGAGACGAAAATCAATGATTTATTTTTTTCGTCAAAAACAGGGTGTCCACAGCTATATTCACTACTATTGAATGGCAATTCTTCTATATTGGAAACTACATTATCATTAAAGTCTCCGCTATAGATTTTAAGATTTGTAATCCTATTATTATCATAACCTAAGTCCCTACCTTTAGTATTTGGTTGATAATCATTTCTGGTAAAGAATATTTTTTTTCCATCTTCAGTAATCCAAATAGAGCCCTCGTGATATTTCGTATTGACCCCTAATGTAGAAGGCTTGGCATTAGAGAATGTATATTCTGCCTCAGAGAACTCTACCTCATTGATATTCATAAAATTCTCATGTAAATACATATCTACTTTTATATCATCCTTATCACTATCTGTAGCCGTAAAATAGAATTTATTTCCTTTGATGAAAGCACCATAATCGTGACCAGTGTTGTTGAAACTTACTTTCTCTAACAAATAGTCTTTATGGTCGGCAAATAAATCCAGTTGTTTACAAGCCTTTAATTGATTAACTGCCAATCCATTTTGTTTAAATTCTAAATATTTGGAATACGCAGCAGCAGCATCTTCATATTTTGCTAAGCATTGTTGCACTTGTCCTAAACTCAGATATACAGAATTATCGGTATTTTTAGGGTTTGACACCAAAGCTTTCAGCCATTTCTCGGCATTCTCATAATCATTTATAGCCGAATAGCATTCAGACAGCATTTGGATAGCCTCTACGTCCTCACTGCTTTTTTTCAGGTAGTCTTCAAAATAAGGGATAGCTTCACTATATCCCAATATGTTGAAATATTTTTTGCCCATCTCAAATTTTACTTTATTTTGAGTGTAGCTATCAAGTGAGCAACTTAGTGCAAGTAGAATTATTAAATATTTGAGTTTCATAATTTAGAGATTTTAGTGTTAAAAATAACGAGGAGTACGCACCCCTTTTTTCCATAGATTAATATCATAACCTAACAATATTTCATGTGACCCTCTCTCATAATTACTTATTTTTGACAAAGTCATATCATAAGAATACGCTATGATGAAGCCTTTTCTAGTATCAAACATGGTCATAAAATCGAGGCTTTCTCTATCCTTATAAATATCCCCTACACTTGACCTATAGGTAAGTCCAAAATTAAACACCTTGTATAGTGTAAAAGTAGTATTGAAATCACCTTGGAATGGTGCTTTCACTTTTTTCGACCCTACAAACTTTAATAAAACCTGAGGCTGTATCCAAAAATTATTTTTCTGACCTAGCTCAAAAGTATAGCCTGCCATACCAAAAATATGAGATACTTGGTTCGTATTAATGAGTGAAGCCGCAATATTATCATCCGAATATTTCATATCCAAAGGCAACATACTTGGTGTCGCTATACCTATATAGTATTTATTCCCATAATAATATATTCCCACACCAACAAGTGGATTTACTCCTTTAAAATTTCCTGCCAATAAGGGATCATTCCCATCCAGGTGTTCGAGGGAATGTATATCCATATTATACATATATGCCCCTGCACTTATACCAAAGCTCAGCTTAGAATCATTATTAAATGGGATTCTGTACGCAAAGGATGCATTCACCCAATTTTGATTTGTAACACCTATCCTATCATTTATAAGTGACAAACCAAGTGCAATACGTTCATTCTTTATTGGTGAATGAACATTAAAATTAAATGTCTGTGGTTGTCCTGGTAATTTGACCCATTGATACCTATATACGGCTCTCATGCTTAATACATCTCTTGCGCCTGTATAGGCTGGGTTTGTCTGCAATTTATTGTATGCAAACATTGTATTCATGGGGTCTTGTTGAGCTGATAATTTCAAGCATATCAGACTCATAATTATTACTATATACTTTTTCATTGCTTATAATTTTATTTTATGATCATAAAATATCTTACTTCTATTACTTTTTCTTTATTAGGATTGTAATATTCTACTGAATACCAATAAGTTCCTACTGGCAACTCTTCGCCATTATAGGTTCCTTGCCAATTGTTTTTATAATTATCATCTTCGTAAATGATAGACCCCCACCTATTCCAAATAAATAATTTAGCATTGTCAACACCTATTAGACAAGGTATAAGTAATGCATCATTGATTCCATCATTGTTAGGTGTAATAACTTCAGGATATATACATTCACAATCTATATTTATACATACCAATCCTGTGTCACACCCATCAAAATTATCACATACTTGATAATACAATGTATCCTTCCCACAGTAATATTTAATCGGAGTATATATAATACCACCTTGCTGACTTAGATCTGCTTCACCAAACTTTGGTGGCACTATAATTCCCATATTATATATGGGATATCCATCAGGGTCATAATCATTGGAAAGAACATTGATTAGAGTTTCAGTATTCTTCTCTACTTCCAAACAGTCATCAACTGCGATAGGCGGAGTTGTAATTTTTTCACCACATAATTCAATTATCAGGGTATCACAAAGCCCAATTTCATCACAAAACACCACACATAACGTATCCTTAAAATTTTCTACAGAATTAATAAATAATTCAGCGCACCCACTTTGAGCGTTAAAAATAATCTCAACCTCCTCTTTAGGACTCTCACAGAATTCAATATTATTAATAGGAGTTGGCAACTCTATCCAAGCATTAAAGCAAACAATAGTATCATTTCTTACAGGAATACAGAACGATATAGTATCAACTTCAGGACAATTATCAGCATTAACAATACTTATAGTATCGGTATTTTTACATCCTGTCAAAGAGGTAATTACAACACTGTAAATTCCGCTCTTGCTTACTGATAAAATGCTATCTTCAGCTCCTTCAATAAATTGAGAATTCTTATACCATTGATAAGTATCACTTTGACTTTGTGCTAATAACTTAATCAAATTTTGATTTTCGCATAAAATATTATTGCCATCAATCTTAACAACCACATCTGGTAATGATAGTACCTCAATAGTAACCTCAAGGATACTGTCACATCCATTTATTGTTTCTAAAGTATCCGTATAAAATCCGGATTTACTATAAAAAATATCATTTATCAATACTGAATCTCCAGAGCAAATAGATTTAGAGATCCTAAGGATTGTAGATTTATGAAGTATAATATTCTGTATATGTTTAGTTACATTACCACACAAATCCTTTGCTTCCCACGTTCTAGTATATTGCCAAACCCCTGATGAGGTATCCAGAATTTCTGAAAAATAAATACTATCTATTCCACAATTATCGCTAGCCTCTACATTCGGGATATTCGGCAATAAATCACAAACTGTAATATTTTGTGGGAGCTCCCCAGTAAATATGGGTTTAATTGTATCATTCACTACTATCGTCTGAGTAGCAGCAGAACTGTTGCCACACACATCGGTAGCTGTCCATGTCCTCGTTATCTCATACCTATTGGCACAACGCTGATTGCTTATAACATCGGACACCCTCACCGTCACAGTGCCGCCGCATCCGTCAGTGGCAGTTACCGAATTTATATTCGCAGCAGGTACTTCTCCCTCGCAACTTACGGTCATAGATTCCGGCACATTTGATAGTATTGGCTTTGTAGTATCTTGTACTGTTATAATCTGTGTATATACTGTTTCATTACCACAAATATCCCTTGCTGTCCAATTCCTTATTATATTATATGTGGGACAATTACTACCTTCTGCATCTTCATCAAATACAACTATCACATTGCCCAAACAATTATCTGTTGCTGATAGATTGATAGAAGCCGGAATTTTATCACAATCTACTGTAATATTTTGTGGGAGCTCCCCAGTAAATATGGGTTTAATTGTATCATTCACTACTATCGTCTGAGTAGCAGC
>JBGAWK010000100.1:0-5003 GCA_044227665.1 Chitinophagales bacterium | reverse complement strand
TTTGGTAAACCCGTTTTAAAAAATGCAAAGCTCCCCTGCTGTTACCGTTACTTCGTGCAGAGCGCTTGCAATAATAGACACTTTGGGGCGGTCGAACTTCATCAATTTTTTGAAGTTATAACACATTGCGCTGAGCAGAACGTGCTTGTTGGCACTCGCCATACCTCGGCTATTGAGCCGCCTCATATTCAAAAAATTGATGAGCGTACCCAGTACTGGCTCTACCCTTAGCTTACTACTTTTACACAAAATGTATATTTTTGTTACAAAAAAACTGACGGAAGTTTTTTCACAGACTGACGTTATAACCAATGGTAGACCCACCGTTCCAACGACCGAAATTTAAACAGTAAAACAAAGACAAACCATTTTGACAGGTGATCAACATATAGACCATATTGAAACGGGACAGAGAGTAAGCCGACACTCATTGCCAACGCTTCAGTATTTTTTATTTTCCCCACCGCACATTTTTTTTAATTCAATTTTAGCCAACCGCATATTTGGCACATTTGGTTTTGCCCGACACAAAAGCCAACCCTTAGCAAAACCAAAAGAGCCGTTTTTTAGCCAACGCACCAACATTAATTCGTATTTTGCAACAATGAATTTGACAATTAACTAATGAGTAAAAAGAGTTTATCAGAAAGAGATATTTGCACCAAGTTTATTACTCCTGCATTGGAAAAGGCAGGTTGGGATATGCAATTGCAAATATTGGAAGAAGTATCTTTTACTGACGGCAAAATATATGTTCGTGGGAAATTTACAGCAAGAGGAAACAGAAAGAGAGCTGATTATATTCTTTACTACAAACCCAATATTCCAATTGCCATTATAGAAGCCAAAGACAACAATCATTCTGTAAGAGCTGGAATACAACAAGGACTTGACTATGCACAAATCTTGGACATTCCTTGTGTTTTCAGTAGTAATGGAGACGGCTTTTTATTTCACGACCGAACAGCAAATGACGGAAACATTGAAACAGAATTAGATTTAAACAACTTCCCTACTCCCGAACAACTTTGGGAGAAATACAAAAAATACAAAGGCATTGAAACTCCCGATGCTGAAAAAATTGCTTCACAAGAATATTTCTTTGATGGTACAAATCGTAAACCAAGATACTACCAACAAATTGCAGTAAACAGAACGGTTGAAGCTATTGCCAACGGACAAAACAGAATTCTGCTTGTAATGGCAACAGGCACAGGAAAAACCTATACGGCATTTCAAATCATACACCGACTTTGGAAAAGCGGAGCAAAAAAACGTATTCTGTTTTTAGCAGACCGTAACGCATTAATAGACCAAACTCGGAGAAACGATTTTAAACATTTTAAAGATAAAATGACTGTGGTAAAACACAGACAAATTGATAAGAGTTTTGAAATTTATTTAGCCTTATATCAAGGCTTATCAGGCACAGACGAAAATGCTAATGTGTACAAACAATTTTCAAAAGACTTTTTTGACCTCATAATTATTGATGAGTGCCACCGTGGAAGTGCTAAAGACGACAGTAATTGGAGAGAGATTTTAACCTACTTCCAACATGCTACGCATATTGGTTTAACAGCTACTCCAAAAGAAACAACCGAAGCAAGCAACTCCGAGTATTTTGGCGACCCTGTTTATACTTATTCTTTGCGACAAGGCATTGATGATGGTTTCCTTGCTCCTTATCGTGTGATTAGAGTTGCCTTAAATGTGGATGCCGAAGGTTGGCGACCAGAGCAAGGCAAAACCGACAAAGACGGAAACGAAATTGAAGATAGAATATACAACCGCAGAGATTTTGACCGCAAATTGGTTATTGAAGAACGAACCGATACCATAGCAAAAAAAGTAACCGAGTTTTTGAAAGGTTACGACCGCTTTGCTAAAACAATTGTGTTTTGCGTGGACATTGACCACGCTGAAAGAATGCGAACCGCATTAGCAAAACACAATCCTGATTTGGTTGCAGAGAATTACAAATACATAATGCAGATTACAGGCGATAATGACGAAGGCAAACGTGAGTTGGACAACTTTATAAACCCCGAAGAAAGATATCCAGTTATAGCCACTACTTCTGAATTAATGACAACTGGTGTAGATGCTCAAACTTGCAAAGTGATTGTATTAGATGCCAACATTAATTCAATGACCAAGTTCAAACAAATTATTGGACGAGGTACAAGAATTAATGAAGAATATGGAAAACTATATTTTACCATTTTAGATTTTAGAAATGCAACAGACAACTTCGCTGACCCTGCATTTGATGGCGAACCAATACGAATTAAACCAGTAACGGAAGAAACAGATTTGGGTGATATTGTTGACGAAGAAGAGGAAATAACCGAACCAATTATTGATACAGAAACAGGCGAAGAAATAGAAATTGAAATTCCCGAAATTAGAACGCCACCAACTTCGGGCGAAGATGATGAAACGCCACCACCACCAAGACAAAAGCAATATGTAAATGGAGTAGATGTGTCGGTTTTAATAAGCCGTGAATTGCTTTTCGACCAACATGGCAGACCTATAACCACCAGTTTGAAAGACCACACCAAAGAAATCATCAAAGAGCAATTTACTTCATTAGACGACTTTTTGAACAAATGGAAAAATTCAGACCGAAAAGAGGCCATAATTGCCGAATTGATGGAGCAAGGCGTAATGGTAGAGGCATTGTACGAAGCAGTAGACAAGCAGGTGGATTTGTTTGATTTAATCTGTCACGTGGCATACGACCAACCCCCATTGACCAGAAAAGAGCGAGCAAACAACGTAAAGAAACGCAACTACTTTACCAAGTATGGCTACCAAGCACGAAAAGTAATGGAAGCACTATTAGAGAAATATGCTGACCAAGGCATTGAAAACATAGAGAACATTCAAATTCTAACTGTTCCGCCAATCAATGAATTTGGTTCAGTAACCGAAATCATTAAAGCATTCGGCAGCCGTGAGGAATATGAGAAAGCCATAAAAGAATTAGAAAACGAATTGTATAAAAGTATTGCATAATGGAAATTATCAGAATGAATAGGAATACGGCTTTAGCCTATTCCCTAAATGAAATCAATAAATTGGCTTTAGCCAAATAATCTTATCAATATGCCATTTGTAAAAGTGTATATCCATTTTGTTTGGAGCACCAAAAACAGGTATCCTTTTTTGGACTCCAAAGAATTGCGTTTAAAAGTTTGGAATCACATTAGAGAAAATGCAAAAGAAAAAGGCATCTTTATTGATTTTATTAATGGCTATTCAGATCACTGTCATTGCCTGATTTCACTTGGTGTGGACCAAACAATACAAAAGATAATGCAATTAATTAAAGGAGAATCTTCTTTTTGGATAAATAAAAATAAATTGACTAATGAAAAATTTGAATGGCAAGATGAATATTTTGCTGTTTCTGTTTCAGAATCTATGATTGATAAAGTAAGAGAGTATATAAAAAATCAAGAAGAACATCACCGAAAAAAAACATTTCAGGAAGAATATGATGAATTTATCATCAAATATGGATTTGAGAAACACAAAGATTTTGGCTAAAGCCAATAATGTAATTGAATTTATTAATCCTCCAGCTAAAGCAGGAGGCAATTAAAAATGAATAGGAATGGGTTAAAACCCATTCCTATTAAAAAAGAAAATCAAAATTGGCTTTAGCCAAATGAATAATAAAAAGCAATATGAGCAACATAGGAGGCGTAATAAAATCAATAAGAGATATTTTTAGAAAAGACCCGGGCTTGAGTGGCGATGCACAACGCATAGAACAATTGGGCTGGATGATTTTCTTAAAACTCTTTGATGATAAAGACCAAGAAAAAGAAATCTTGAACAGCAAATACAAATCACCCATTCCAAGTGAATTGCAATGGCGTAATTGGGCAGCCAATGACGAAGGTATTACAGGCGATGAACTCATCAATTTTGTAAACAACAAACTGTTTCCGCAATTAAAAAATCTTGCCGTTTCGGCAGACAATCGTTTGGGGGTTATCATTCGTCAAATTTTTGACGGTACGAATAATTATATGAAAAACGGAACTACGTTCCGCCAAGCCATTAATAAACTCAACGAAATTGATTTTAACAGCAGTAAAGAGCATCATATTTTTAATGCAATTTACGAAGATATTTTACAAGGACTTGCCACCAAAAAAGACACAGGCGAATTTTATACACCAAGAGCAGTAACGCAGTTTATTATAGATATGGTAAATCCCAAGTTGGGTGAAAAAATTGCCGACCCTGCTTGTGGCACAGCAGGTTTTTTGGTTTGTGCCATTGAACATTTGCACAAGCAAGTAAAGAATATTGTCGACCGCAATACCTTACAAGAAACCATTACAGGCACAGAGTTAAAACCCTTGCCGTTTATGTTGAGTGTGGTAAACCTAATTACCCACGATATAGAAATTCCGCAAATTGAAAATGGTGATGCACTAAGCCGTGAACTAACAAGCATAAAACAAAAAGACCGTGTAGATATTATTGTTGCCAATCCACCCTTTGGCGGTGTGGTAGGCGATGGTATGGAAACTAATTTTCCGTTGAATTACCGCACCAAGGAAAGTGCAGACCTGTTTTTGATTTTGTTTATACAAATGCTGAAAGATGGAGGACGAGCAGGAATTGTTTTGCCCGATGGCAGTTTAACAGGTGAAGGTGTAAAAGCAAGGGTGCGACAAAAATTATTGAAAGATTGTAATGTGCATACCATTGTGCGATTGCCCCAATCTGTTTTTGCTCCGTATGCCACGGTAAACACCAATTTAATTTTCTTTGAAAAAGGCAAAGCCACCAAAGATATTTGGTATTACGAACACCGTTTGCCAGAAGGTGCAAAAGCATACAATAAAACAAAACCAATTCGTATAGAAGAATTTGAACCACTTAAAAAATGGTGGAAGAAAAGAGAAGAAAGCGAAATATGTTGGAAAGTGCCGATACAAAACATTATTGACCGCAATTATGATTTGGATATAAAG